>JBBCAX010000160.1:0-43772 GCA_051382335.1 Deltaproteobacteria bacterium TL4 | reverse complement strand
GACGAAGGACTTCTTCTAAAGTGGGTTTTTGATGGGATTGCATGATGACTCCTTTCCTTTGATGTGTTCAAAAGAACATCATACATAAAAAAAGGAGGATTGTTACCCAGTCTCACCGGAAGGTCACGATCACATGCTCTTGATCTTCAAGGTGAACAGACTGACTCCAGCCTGATCCACGGGCGTATCGATAAGACATTCCTGTTAATTCACACCAACGTTCGTTGATGTAAAGATAGGCTCCTTGCGCATCTGTGAGAAAAATACCGACAGGAGACATTTTGGCCAAAGTTTGCCACCAAACATCATGCGACGTTTTCGCATAAGTTTCTTCAAGTTCTGCAATCTTCTGCCTTGCCAACTCCAGTTCTTGGAGGAGTTGTGCTTTGTCTTTTTCATCATCTCTCATTTTTCTCTTATGTCATTGATTAGGGGGTGACTTGAATGGTATTCCTTGGCTTTCCTCCGTCTCTGTCATCTTTACTAAAACAACCTGGTAATGAAGGTACAAACGCTACGTGACTTCCACACACTTACGGCTTTAGATTCATTTATCGTATCCCAATACAGCATTGAAGGGTGATTGGCAATAGGGTAATGTACCTAGAACAAACGAGAGTCAGAGGACAACCTTTTGCGGGGGATCACTTTTGTTTTGACGGTCAGGCAATATTGTGGGTGAAAGCGTCGGTGATCCCATTAGAGGTTGAGTTTCAGGTTGCAGCAATTGAACAATTTCCTGATGTCCTGCTTGTTGTGCTAACATCAACGCCGTTGCCCCTGAGGTGTCACTCGATGATCAAGTTTTTTGGATCTGATGTTTACAAATTATAGTTATGCGGCCTCATCTAAGGCCTCTATCTCTGGCTCAACTCTGTATTTAAGCGAGTCTGTTGACTCTAATCTTCCAGTATCGCGATTAGCCATGTGTTTTTTTGACCTTCTCAGTTTAAAGGTTTCCTGAACATTTTGAGTGAGTTGACGCCGCTATCGCGGCTTATCATCTAGAAGACGACTGTCTTGAGTTGTTAGTTTGTGATGACGCGCCTCAATTCAAATTATTGGCCTTGGATTTAGCTCTGTGTTGGATTCACGAAGGGCGTCATTATAAGAAACTCTCTCCTATTGTACCACTACATCAAGAATGGCTGAAATCAATGCTTGAGGATTTTTGGAAGTATTACCACCAGTTACGTGAGTTCCAAAAAGCACCGACTGAAGTTGTCGCTCAGCAACTACAAGAGCGATTTGAGGAACTGTTTTCCATTCAAACAGGCTATCATGAGTTAGATCAAAGAATCGCTAAAACGCACTCTAGAGTTGAAGCGCTCTTACAGGTATTGAAGTACCCTCAAATCCCGTTACACAATAATTCCGCTGAATTAGGAGCTCGTTCGGCGGTAAGACGACGTGATGTCAGCCTCCATACCATCAATCTTAAGGGAACCCGGGCCAATGAGGCCCTTAGCCCAATTGATTACAGCAAAAGCTCTCATCACAGCGGAGGTAGATCAAACCCAAAATGAAAGGGACTCTAAGGGCTTAGAGGCTTCACAGCCCCTCAAGATCAACCTACTTAATGAGCGACAAACCATAGCTTCGTTCTTCCTTGGCGTTAAAAAACTCCCTCTTAATATCCTGAAAAGCATGAAGCAAGGAGTTGGTAATTTCTTACCAGCACCTTTCTTATTCCTGAACACTTCTTAATCAAATCCAAATTTTTCAACAATAGCTTATTACACTTATTCGCTGGGGGATCGAGTGGGGAAGTATTTCTAAATTCGACTCCTCAAAAAGACCGCTTAACGATTCTGGATGTCCTACGGAATTTTGAAGATCGAACTTTTCTGTTGAATGCGGAAACCTATGAGTTGCTTGGATGATTGAAGGTTCCTGATAAATGGATCGAACTTTTGAAAGACTTTAGACAAAATCACATTTTCAACCAACAGGGAATTGATACCCTTCTTGAAGAACTCTTTCCTCAGGCGGATCGCTACAAAACCTATCGCCAATCCATTTTGGAAGCCAGTGCCATTTCCGCCTACCATCAAGAAACAGAAATTTCTGTGATCGAAATTCTTTTGCGTGATGATGCCTCTCAATTTAAGTTACTCACCAAATATCTGATGTTGTGTTGGATTCATGAAGGACGACATTATCTGGAACAATATCTTCAAGGGTTAGTCTAATCTTTTTGAGTATGTTCGCTTCTTTTTTCATGGTGGTATCTCCGATTGTGAGTTAGAAAAGTACCAAAGATACCACCGTTTTCATAAATTTATTACTCAATTCTCAAAAAACGAGAGATGATGCTCGACTATCTGAAAACGGAGGTTATCACCACATGTTTATTATATGCAACTGAATTCATTTAGGTTAAACCCCAAACACCTATGTGAAGGCGATACGGATTTATGCTAATTTTTTAAAAAAATCGCAACACCAGATCCGGTAGAGCCCCTATTGATCTTGCCCATGACTCATGGGTTTCGATTTTTTTATCAATTAACATCCACTGGTTAACGTCTGAGATACCAGCGTATGTCAGAAACCCGTTATCTATTCTTAAAAAAGCTTGTAACAGTGTGGTGACATCGTCTATAAGCCAGATGTTATATGAACTGAGGAACAGAAAAAGTAGCTTCGAAACGCGTCTCCTTTGGATTCCCTGACAAGAATGGAACCCCTTTGGATGCTGGAAGTTGTTGATTTTTAGCTCTTGGTCATGGGCTTGATTTGTCTCGGCATGAGGTTGGGGGAATGCCTCTCATTTCTGAATTTCGTGAAATGAAAAAAGGCAAAAACAGTACATGGACAGGCCCGGTTCACAGTCTGGAATTATATTAAAATAACATTCAAAATTATGGGAGAACTATGAGTAAACAAAAAAGAAAGTCCTATGTGAGTATTTTATTAACCGCTGTTGTTTTATGGGTAATTGCAGCCTGTACCACATCTTCAACCCCACCTGCCGCAGAAAAGAGTGACCCGAAGCCCCAACCTGTCAGCATGGACAATCCCTGCGAACCCATCACTTCGGACGATACATGCAATCCTTGTAAGTCAAAAAAAACCGATAATCCTGAGACTATGGATAATGCAGGTAGTGCTCCCAGTGTAGATAATCCTGAAACTATGGAGGATATGGAGGCTATGGAGAACACTGAAAATCCAGAGGCTATGGAGAACACTGAAAATCCAGAGGCTATGGAGAACCCTGAAAATCCAGAGGGTATGGAGAACCCTGAAAATCCATGTCAACCGTAAAGTGTAGAGCTTGAATATTCAGTGAATCCGTAGCGTAAATAACTTTCTTTTTACGTATGGAACCTCTATACTCCCGCCGGGTGACAGCTTCATTTGCTTGGCCTAAGCGGTACTCTACATGATCACTACTTCGGCCAATGAGAACAAACAAAAGGTGGTTTGGGATGACGTTCCCGTTTTTTTTTGCGGGAACACAATCCTACGTTGGCCGTTGATTTCGTTTTACTGTTCGGAAGTAGGATCCACTCCAAAAATGAAAGTTTAACCTGTTGAACATAGGTGTTCGGAGTTTTTGTTGACATTATTGTTTTGATTAATATTTTTTGTGTTCAAACCTCGTTCCAAGGCAGAGCCACGGAACGAGAATGTGATTGAGCGATTAGAACCACGAACACCTATAACCTGTTAAAATGTAATCTGTACAATATTTGAACCATGTGCTAATCCTTGTACCCTCGCGGAATGGAAGGGGGGAACTGCTGGATTAATGCTGGCTTTGATTCTGTTTGATTTAGATTTTTGGAAACGACCCGTGAATCCGTTCTTTCTGGCGTATCCAGAAACTACTCAATCTAATCGAGTGCGTTATTCTCAGTTCAGGAAAATCAACACATGCTGGAACTTTAAATCTTTTATCTGATTTCGTGGTCTATGCAGCTTAAAAAATATTTGTTAATAGCGGGAATTTTCATCGCATCCCTTTGTTTCGCGGATCAAACTCCTGGTGTGACGGTTGAAGGACAAGTCGTTCCCCCTTCAGGCAAAAGCTTACCGGTCGATGGAGTGGAGGTTGTTCTATTAAAATTCGGATTGGATGCGCAAGGAACTTTATCCACAAATGGACCTCTGGCAAAGCAAAAAACAGACTCAAAGGGGTACTATAAATTCACGTCCATTCCGGTGGATACGAAAGCCGCTTATCGTATAGGTTCCAATCTTGAGGAAGATTTGTTCAGTTCTGAATATTTCTTTATGCAAGAAGACAAACCCTCAATTAAAGTTGATTTGGTTATACCAGGGACATCAATTGAGACGGATAAGTTGCAACTACCTCAGATCTCACTGTTTATTGAAGCGAATATTGGACGTGTTCTCATTGCCGAGGTTCTCTATTTTAACAACCCCACCAAGGAAGCCATTGATACCTATAAAACACCGCTGATTATTGATCTTCCGAAAGGCGCAACGGAGGTACAGATGGTGGGCCAAAACCAACCGGAACAACCCGATTATGAAATTTTTAACAATTACTTACAATTAATGCGACGCTTTCCTCCAGGCAACACACAGATTATCGTCCAATACTTTCTTTCATCTAGTTTCGGAAGCCTTACGGTAGAAAAAGAGTTCCGACTTCCCTTTCAAGAAGGTCAAATTTTTACGCTCACCAAGGTGCTTCAAATTGAATCGGAAGATCTCCAATTTACGGGAACGCAAACCATGGGTGATTCAGAATTTCTTTCATGGAAAATCAGGGATCTCGCATCAAAACCGCTTACTTTAACAATCCAAAATATCCCTACCTCTCAAACACAATACACGTCCATGGGGGTGGTTATTTTTGCCCTGCTTTTGATTTTTGCCGTCGCCTTCATCAAGTTTCGCCTTTAGATGGCTGTCCAAGAATGGATGTAGGGTGCGCTTAAGCGAAGCGAGGAGCGCACCAGAAAGCTTGCTGCCCTGATATGGCAAAGGAAAAGTGCACCCCTGTGGCAGCCGAAAAACGCACCCCCTCATTGATTATTTTTTCCTTTCAAAAGCCCTAAAATCATGGTCTAGCGTTTTTTGAAAAGAAAAAATAAGGGGTACATATTTGGGCTGCCAAAAGGGCAAAAAAGGGTGCATATTTGGCCTGCCAAACTCAGTTTAAGCTGGTTGCTTAAAATACACCTGCACAGGTGGATATTTTCAACAATAGCTTATTACACTTATTCGCTGGGGGATCGAGTGGGGAAGTATGTCTAAATTCAGGGAAATTCAGATCCTACCCTGAGATTTGGAGAGGATACACTTGAGGGCCTGTGATGACGATCGCTCAAGGAGTTGGAAGACAGGAAACTAATTGCCTTGAATTTACGTTGGAATCCATGCATAGTCGGCTCCGATTTTCATCTTTGGCTCCCATAGTTTAACTGGATAAAATAATGGATTCCTAATCCGTAGCTCTGCGTTCAAGTCGCGGTGGGAGCACCAGTGATTTCAGTAGGTTATAAGTGAGTGGCCGTAGCGCAGAGTCATATGGTAGGGGCAACGTTCTGGAATAAAAAACTACGATCCATTTAAGATCTGAAAGATCGAGGTGAAAAGGTAGGGTTTTCGGTTTTACGGCTTTTAACTTAATTTTTTGTGAGAGTTGATTTTATGAATTTTATTAAAAAAATGACAAGCATGCTTGTCATCATGTTGCTTAGTGCGGGAATTTCTTTTGCGGCAACAGGTGGTACACAAGCCGCTTCAGGAGCTTCTAACAAGGGTGTTGGGATCGGTTTTACTTTTGGTATTCTTTTTCAGCAACATCAGAAATCAGAATTCAAACAAGGAAATGGCAATTACTTTCGGTTAAATTTTGCCCATGAGGGTGAAGGTACGTTTTTTATTCACAACGAACAAAGTTCTTTCAACGTAGAGACGGGCGATGCTGTTACCAACGGGACTCAAAATGTATCCGGTATTGGAGCACAGATGAGCTTAACCGAAAATCTATCGTTGGAATTGATGGTCGGTGGAGCAACCATTCTTCTGCCTGCGGGAGCAAGCACCAGTGGCGGAACAGACGCAGTAACTGCAGTGAGATCCACGGATTCGATTGCCGATCTTGGAGTCGTTTGGGACCGAAGTTCAGGGAACATTTTGCTAAATTTGGGGCTAAATTATCGCATTCATCAACTGGGGCAAAACATTAGCTTGACGGATTCTAAAGGAACGGTTTCAACACTCAACGATAAATCAGCTCTCAATATTGCGATTGCTGTAGGTTATGGCTTTTAACTAAGTCAGTGATCTCTCCAAACCCGACTTAGCGCCTGTTTATAGAAAGAGGTGAGATCTCAGCAATTAATTCCAATATAGATAAGTCCTTGGGCAACAGCCTCTTCAACTTGGGGGACATAGTGCATGTCCTTGCGTAAAAAAAAAGTCTTTTTCCCGTCTTTTCGCTTCAAGGACAGAAATGTTTATTTTTTCAACTGAAGTTAAGGTGGTAAAACAGTCTGGTCTCCAGGCCTTCTTTCACAGCCTCGTAGAGGTGTGTACTTCATGAAGGCACCGACTTATGCGTAAAACAGTAAATGATCATCAACACAAAAGTGATAACGATGGTTAGCGATAAAAGCTCGTTAAGCCAGGAACGATGAAAAAAAGCAAATAGGGCCAACAGGAAAGCAAGTCCCCCTGTCATACCGATTAGTTTCGCATAGCGATTGCCTTGAAAAAAATGTGGAAGCAAGCTTAGAAAAACGACAGTGAGACTTCCCCACTTCAACCATGTAAAAAGATGTAGCATGCCAAGATCCTGTTCCAAGTTGGCGGTATGAAATTTTGAAAGGATACGGAGCATATAATAATTTTCAAAATTATCTGTTGCGGCCGCAAATATAGAAATCAACATCCCCATGAAAAAAAGCTTCCCTCCTGTTTCTTTTTGACAAAGAAAGGCAAATACAACCAAAAAACCCGCATAAATCCAAGCATAAAGGAAGTCGATGTAAAGACCTGATTCCATCCCTTTAAACAAAACCAGTTGCTCTTCAATATGCTCCGTCTGAAACATTTGATAAATTTCCTGAGGTGTTTCCACAAACTCAAAGGCGACAATAGGCGTGACAAAGCCGTCCATCATCCAAGGAACTTGAACCGGAAACACCGCTATTAACGCCAAGCTCACTATAATCAGAAGGATCCCGATATACCCACATTTCTGGAAAGATGATGGCATGCTATTCACTCCTTGAAGGTTTCATTAAACTGAGGCTCGATCCACTGATTTTAATCGGGCTAAAGTCAAGGGTTCCACAGACTCAACGTAAGGAATTAAAACAACACTATTTTGTGGCGCATGAGTGATGGGTTCATGCTTAAGATTTCGCATTGAGGTCACAGGCAAAGCAATGATTTCCCCTTGGAGTCCCAGAATTTCGACAGTACTTTGAGACGAAAACGGATTTTGGGTCAACAACGTGATGAAGTCCTCGGGATGAACTTCTAAAACGGTACCGGCAATATCATACTGGGTCTCAACACCTTGGCGATCTCCCAAGTAAATACTATCAGTTGAGGCTGGATGTTGTAAAGAAGCTTCTGTGTATCCGCGATATTTAATTTTTTCCAGCTCACGAGATAATTCGTCAAGTTTTGAAGACAAGGCTTCTTTGCTTAACGAACGAGACGCCTGGAGGGCTTGTGAGTAGGTACTGACCGTTGTGGCGACATATAAGTTACTCTTCATCCGTCCTTCAATTTTTAAGCTGTCAATTTCAGCCTCAATAAACTGCGGTATCAAGTTCAGTCCTCTCAAATCTTTGGAACTCATAAAACTGATTAACTCGGCATCGGAGGTAATTGGCGGTAGTTCCTTTTGAAGGCCATAAGCAAATCGACAACTTTGAACACACCCCCCGCGATTACTATCCCGACCTGCCGTATAATTGGAAATTGTACAATTTCCGGCATAGGCCATGCACATTGCGCCATGCACAAACATCTCGATTTCTAGATCAACGTGCTGCTTGATTGCTCGCGCTTGTTGAATGGAGACTTCCCGTCCAAGGACAAGACGTCTCACGCCTAAATTTTTCCATAATTGTGCCGCATATTGATTAAGACATGAAGCTTGTGTTGACAAATGAACAGGCAGATTTGAATGAGATTGAACAACGTCTATCACCCCCACATCGGACACGATGACGGCATCAGTGTGACATTGTTCCAGAAAAAGGACATAGGCCGGAAGGTCTTTTAAATCGTCATCATAAAGGAAGGCATTGAGCGTGACATAAACTTTCGCGCCATGGGCATGCGCAAAAGCAATGCCTTCATGTAATTCTTCATTCGAAAAATTATCGGCAGCACCTCTCAGGCTAAAACTATAACCTGCCACATAAACCGCATTGGCTCCATAAAGAACCGCAATTTTCAGTTTCTCTAAATTCCCTGCAGGTGCTAACAGTTCAGGCATAATCTCAACGTAGTTTTAAACTCTCAAAAACTTTTTTAAATTTTTCTTTCACATTGTCCTGAGACCGTGGACCCATTCGGGAAATAACCTCGGAGGCCAGGAAGGCTGCCATTCGTCCGCATTCCAGATGAGGGCGGCCTTGAGTGATACCATAAAGAAAACCTGCAGCAAAAGCATCCCCGGCACCGGTGGTATCCAGCACATCAACAGGAACGGGGTCAATGTAAAGGGTTCTCCCCTTATGCGCAATCAACGCACCTCGTCCTCCCATGGTAAGGACCACGGTTTCAACATCCTTCCCCAGAACATCAACGGCTTCCTGAGCAACGGAGGTTCCTGTAATGTGGGTCGCTTCATCCAGGTTACAGAAAACTAAATCAACGTGCTTTTTTAAAAGATTGATGAAATCCTGCTTGTGACGTTCTACACAAAACGCATCGGACAAACTCATTGCGACTTTGGTGTTATAAGGCTTCGCTTTGTTTAACGCAAATTCTACCGTTTTTTTCTGAGTTTCCGTATCCCAAAGATATCCTGTCAAATAGAGATATTTGGACGTTTTGATCATTTCCTCTTTGATATCCATATAATGCAGGGACTGACAGCTTCCCAAGTAAGTATTCATGGTTCTGGCGCCATCTTCAGAGACAAGAACCAAACTGCTCCCGGTTGTTCCTTTGATAACCCCCAAACAATTGTTGACCCCGGAGGCTTCAAGTTTTTCCTGATAAATCTTTCCATACTCATCATTCCCTATTTTACCACTGAACGATGTCTTTCCTCCAAGCTGACTAATTCCGATGATCGTATTGGCACACGATCCTCCGGGAGCTGTGATGATTTCACATTTCTGTGCCATCAACCGTTGTATCAGTTCTTTTTGACGAGCTTCTTCAACTAAATACATCCGGTCTTTTTGTATTTCATTTTCCACAAGAAAATCGTCTGAGACATGTGCCAGTAAATCAATTAAGGGATTTCCAATACCATAAACGTCCATGTTCTTCATAAAAAACTCCAAAATGTGTGATGTAACTCGAAGCAATCGATAGGCTTATGCAAAATGAGGGTGAAGGGAGAAGGGGTAATTTCTCCCTTAAAAGGCAGGCGGCTCAACTAGCCCGGGCTTTCGGACTTTTTATTTCATTATGATACACTATTTTAGGCGCGGCTTGTTGCGTGACCGCATTTTCGTTAATAATACATCCTTGAATTTCTGGCTGCGAGGGGATATCATACATCACATCAAGCATGATTTTTTCTATGATAGAACGCAACCCACGAGCTCCCGTTTTGCCTTTTATGGCTTCCCGCGCAATGGCTCTAATCGCCCCCTTGGTGAAAGAAAGCTCAACATTTTCAAGTTCAAAAAGTTTTTGATATTGCTTAATCAACGCATTCTTGGGCTCAACCAGAATTTGAACCAAGTCATCTTCGGTCAAGTCTTTCAAGGTGCTGATCACAGGCAACCGTCCCACAAACTCAGGAATCAACCCATATTTCAACAGATCCTCGGTTACCAATTCATTCAGGACGGCATCATGAGCATCAAGCTTTCGGCGTTCACTATTACCAAAGCCAATGGAGCAATGTCCAATCCGACGATTAATGATATCATCCAAGCCGATAAAGGCACCACCACAGATAAAAAGGATATTCGTCGTATCCACCTGAACACATTCCTGCTGAGGATGTTTTCTTCCCCCTTGCGGTGGAATATTGGCGACAGTCCCTTCAATAATCTTCAAAAGCGCCTGCTGTACGCCTTCCCCCGAAACATCGCGGGTGATAGAAGGGTTTTCACTTTTACGCGTGATTTTATCAATTTCATCAATGTAAATAATTCCCTGTTCGGCACGTTCAACATCATAATCCGCATTTTGAAGCAACTTGAGCACAATATTCTCAACGTCCTCACCCACATAGCCGGCTTCAGTCAAAGTTGTCGCATCCGCCATGGCAAAAGGAACATTAAGGATTTTGGCCAAAGTCTGCGCTAACAACGTTTTTCCTGTCCCCGTAGGACCAATGATTAAGATGTTACTCTTTTGAAGCTCAACACCATCCTCTCCAAAATTGGCTTGAATGCGCTTATAGTGATTGTAAACCGCAACAGAAAGTACCTTTTTTGATAACTCCTGTCCAACCACGTAATCGTCAAGCACAGCCTTAATCTCGACGGGTTTCAGGAGTGTATGCCGTTGCTCTACAATTCGGTCTTTATGCCATTCTTCTTCCATAATATCATTGCAAAGTTCGATGCACTCGTCACATATGTAGACGGTCGGCCCCGCAATAATTTTTTTCACTTCATCTTGAGTCTTACCACAAAACGAACATCGTAGCGGCGTATCTTTTTGACTGCTCATAACCCCTTTCCTTTTCAAGCATAATTGACGACTTCCCCTTCAAACAATTTTAGAGGTTACGGCACCTCTGCTCACCATCACTGAGTCTACAATACCATATTCCTTAGCTTCATCACTAGAAAAAAAATAATCTCTTTGCGTATCTTTCTCAATGGTCTCCATCGACTTCCCTGTATGACGGGCAAGCACCCCATTCAGTGCATTCTTCATGCGAACCATTTCCTTCGCCTGGATGTCGATATCTTCCGCTTGCCCCGAAAAACCTCCAGTCAGTTGATGGATCATAATCCTTGCATTTGGGAGCGCATAACGCTTTCCGTGAGCACCTGCCGCAAGCAGCACGGCGCCCATACTGGCAGCCTGCCCCAAACAAATCGTTCGGATGTCAGGCTTTAGATATTGCATCGTATCGTAGATCGCCAGCCCCGCGGTCACTAATCCTCCCGGGCAGTTGATATAGAGCGAAATATCATGATCGGGATCTTCCGCTTCCAGAAATAATAACTGAGCAATCATCAGATTCGCTACGTGGTCATCCACAGGAGTTCCTAGAAAAACAATACGATCCTTCAAGAGCCTAGAATAGATATCATAAGCCCTTTCACCTCGATTTGTTTGCTCGACAACCATTGGAATGAGTGTCATTCTTAATCCTATTCATTAGAAGTGTTAGGGGCCTCAACATTTACGTCAGAATCTACGGGTAGTTCCAAAGGTTCTCCAACCACTTGAGCCACAATAAAGTTGAGGATTTCTTCTTCATAAACGCTCTGAACGGTAATATTGTAGAAATGTTGACCTGTTTCTGTTTTGATAAATTCGGAAGGCTTTCCGCCAAACAACATAGCCATTTGAGTGAATCGTTCAAAAACTTTATCGGTATTTTGTGGAACGGATTCCTTCTTTGCCACACTATCGAGAATATATTCGAGACGCAACTCTTTTTTGAAATTTTCAAGCTCTGCCTTATGATCAGGCCCTGGCTTGTCTATGGACGCACCTTCTTCAGTTGCGTCTTTAGGATCATGATGAAGTTTCGCTAAGGCTTCCTCTTTCGCTTGGAGCAGCTCTTCCGGAAGATCAAATTCCCCATACAAAGCTGGTAATTGCGTTCTAATGGCTTCCCGGTAACCAGAATAATTGAACTCTCTTTTTGCTTGATGCAAACTTTCTTCCACAAACTGTCGAAATTCCTCATTATTTGATTTTTCAAACTTTTTATAGAACGCCTCGTCCAGTTCCGGGGCTTCCAATTCTTGCAAATTTGACAAAGTAATCCGGAATTGAGCGGTCTTTCCAGCAGAACTTTCGAAGGATTCAGGCAGTTCAATGGACACTTCCTTGGTTTCAGAAACTTTCATGCCTTCAACATGAGGAGAGAACTCCGGATAAGCCCTGCCTCCGAGCTCAAATTTTGCGCCTTTACGCTCACAATCTTCAAAAGGCTCACCGTCAATAGTGCCTACATAGTCAATGGTGACCTGATCTCCGGTTGCCGCAACGGCATTTTCTGCCTTGTTTTTTAGAACGGCTTCGGACTTCCTCATCGCTTCAATTCGTGCGTTGACTTCCTCCTCAGTCACAGTAACTTCCTTTTTCTCCAAGGAAAACCTGGTATAGTCAAGCGGTGATAATTCGGGTTTGATTTCAAAATTTAGAGTCACACTCAGAGGAGACTTTCTATCAAAAGTGATATCACCCACTTTAGCTTGAGTCGCTGCTTGCAACCCCTTTTCTTCTAAGGCTTTTTGATAATATTCGGGCACTATTTTTTCCAGTGCTTCATGGGTCATATACTCCTTAAAACGCTTCTCTAACCAACCTTTGGGGAATTTTCCCGGTCGAAATCCACGCACTTTAACACCTTTGATTTTCGTTAGAACGTCATCATAGGAGGATTTCATTTCGTCCAGTGAAATTTCAATAGCAATTGATCGTTTTAGTTTTCCTAAATCTTGAACAGTAGTTTGCATGATGTATTCATATAGGGTTAATGGACTATGGTTGAGCCTTGGAGTAGTTCAGTTCCCCCTGACAACAAGCTCACGATGAAGAGCTGATTGAGGTATGTTACGCGGAACTCCAAGACAGTGATATCAGAGTGTTTACGTGCACTGACATCAACTTAAGGAACACAAAAGTTTGACATAAAAGGGGAACCTCTGAGATATTTTCACATCCCGAAACTCCATACCATAAAAATAATCCATAAAATCACAAGCTTTTTAATGCTCAGAACATGAACCGCAAGCATTTTTTTAGGATAAAGGCTGAAGGCAAATCGAAAAAGCAGGGTGTGACTGAAACTATGGAGATCCGAGTTTTGAGAAAAACACGCATTTCTGATAATCTACGCTTTCCTGGCTCAACGCCCATCCCGCCCCATCCGAGTTAATCACTACCGTTTCTTTGCAAAGGATTGTATTCCGGATGATCTTTAAAAAATTGTATTCGATATGACATGGGCTGATTTAGCCAATATGGATCATTCTTCTTTTTTGAGAATTTTTTTTTGTATTTGAGCGGTTTTATCAGCAAGATCGAGTTGTTTTTGTTCCTCTCGAAATTCTGGCCACAGTCATCGTTTCGCCAGGTTCCCTTCGACTCCGCTCAGGGAACGGTTTCGGAGGCTGAGCGGAGTCGAAGCCGGATTCAAAAGATTACTGCCTTTTGGCGAAACGATGACTATAGCCCCTTTTCCCACACCGACATAACCGAAATCAGCGTCCGCCCTTTTTTTGCTGGAATCAAAAAACGCTTGCACAACCGTTTTTTTTTGCAACGGACATACCAAGCAGGGGAGAATCGTGTTGATTCCTACTTAAAGCGAATTAAGGATTAAAGAGGAAAACACTCATTTCTAAGAGATTTCCAGGTAAGTATTCTTTCAAATTCCTGATCACTCATCCCCTCTTTTTTATTTCTTTTCAATGGACCGCCCTGGAACACATTCTATTTCAACGATCCTTTGATAAAGAAAGTTTACTTCCATCGTTTTTGATGGAGCTAAACTCAATATCATCGTCAGATTTGTCGTCACTCAATGGGGTCATCCTCTTCTCCGCTTCAATAACTTTCCGGCAAGAAAAGCGATCGCATTGAAAAATTGTCAACCAATGAAATGCATAGCGCATGAAAGGGAAAAAAATGGGAATTTATAGACTTATATTCGGGATTATGATCACAGTTTCAGTTTTATCTTGGGGCTGTAGCGAAACACCTTCCGATGGCTCAAAGAAATCCACATCACCGGACGCTCAAATTCTTGCCGATGACCAGCAAACAGCCGATTCTGCTGAAGGGGATGGAAGCAGCGATAGTGCGATACCGGATGAAACAGGAAAACCTACAAAAAACTATTCCACCGCGATTCTGCATAAATCCATTGATCCAGGAGATAAGTGCTCCAATGGCGGAATTGAGGTCTACTCGGGAGTGGATCAAAATGGAAATGGAAAACTGGAAAATAACGAAGTTTCCACCGTTGAAGTCGTCTGCAATGGCGCGAAAGGCTTGACGTCCCTCATCAATACCACTGAGGAAGCCGAAGGTAAAAACTGTGCGACGGGTGGAAAACGGGTGGAAAGCGGAGTCGATGATAATCAGGATGGCCTCCTTATCGCAAACGAAGTGGATAACATCAGTTACCTTTGTAACGCGAAAGCAGGAAAAACAAGTTTGGTCAAAGCCCTCAGCGAGTCTGATGGAGAAAACTGTCCTTATGGAGGTTCAAAACTGCTCACGGGTATTGATGCCAACCAAAACGCTCTGTTGGATGACGCTGAAGTTTTGGCAAGTCAGTACCTCTGCAATGGAGCCCATGGACAACCCGGAAACCATAATTTAATCGCCATCAATAACGAACCCTCAGGCGCTAACTGTGCGCAAGGAGGGAAAAAAGTTACAGCGGGAATGGATGCCGATAACAACAGTGTGTTGGATGAAAGCGAGATCACCACCACCAATTATGTCTGTAATGGCCTTTCCGGTACAACGGGAGATGATGGACATAGCAGTCTCGTTAATATTGCTGACGAAGCCCCAGGCCTCCATTGTACCAATGGTGGTGAAAAATTGGAATCCGGCTTGGATAATGGCGATGGCGATGGTGTTTTGAATAATGGACTTCTGGAGCCTGGTGAAATCGATGTCGTCAGTTACGTCTGTGATGGTTCTGATGGTGTTGGTGCCAAAAACAGTTTAGTGAATATCACTCTCGAATCCGCAAAGGTCAACTGTCCCAATCATGGTATTAAACTGGACAGCGGTCTTGATAATGGCGATGGCGGAGGAATTTCCGGAGACAACAGCCTTCAACCAGGTGAAATCGATTCGACTCGTTATGTCTGTAACGGAGCCGCAGGTTTGAGGGGGCCTCAGGGCAATAATAGTTTGGTGAAAATCTATACGGAAAACGCCGGAGCGAATTGTGCCCTCGGTGGCAAAAAAATCGAAAGCGGACTCGATAACGGCGATGGCGGGGGTACCGCGGATAACAATGATTTGGAAGCCGGAGAAATCGATGCCACCAATTACGTTTGTAACGGAGCGACAGGAACCACTGGCGCAAGGGGAATTGCCGGAAAAAACAGTCTGGTGAAAGTGACCACTGAAAACTCAGGAGCAACTTGTACCACGGGTGGCAAAAAAGTCGAAAGCGGAATCGATAACGGCGATGGCGGGGGTACCCCAGATAACGACACTCTGGAAACTGGAGAAGTCGATGCCACAAATTACGTCTGTAACGGAGCGACTGGAGCAACCGGTGCGGCTGGGGCTTCAGGAAAAAATAGCTTGGTGAAAGTTTCTATTGAAAACGCAGGAGCGAATTGTACTACGGGTGGCAAAAAAGTCGAAAGCGGACTCGATAACGGCGACAGTGGCGGAACCGCTGATAATGCCACCTTGGAGATTGGAGAAGTTGATGCCACTAATTATGTTTGTAACGGTGCAACAGGTGCGACAGGTGCGACAGGTGCGACCGGATCTGCTGGGAAAAATAGTTTGGTAAAAGTTACCACTGAAAACGCAGGAGCGAACTGTACCACGGGTGGCAAAAAAGTCGAAAGCGGACTCGATAACGGAGACGGCGGCGGAACGGCTGATAACGCAACTTTGGAGGCGGGAGAAGTCGATGCCACTAATTATGTTTGTAACGGAGCGACGGGTGCAACAGGGGCGACGGGCACCCGAGCGAATTACTGTTAAATTAGGACGCAGATTTACAGGATTTAAATGATTTTTTAAAATTTCATCCTGTTTATCATGAAAATCTGCGTCCTATTTTTAAAAAACAGGGAATGTATAAGTAAAATTTAGTAGTGATTAACTCGGACAGCCACCTATAGACATGCATTTAAATAAATTCAGCATGTATATTTTGGATGACCCATTTAATCGACTCATGATTAGGAGTGTCAAAGCTTGCTTTGACCAGAAAAGCCAAAGCTTTTCTTTGAATTTTGCCAAAGCAAGCTTTGGTACTCCACAGTGATTCCAATGAATTTATTTAAATGAACATCTATAGGTATTATTGAATGATAGGCGCGTGTTTTAGCACATCGGTTTGATTAGGTGTCATCTGTGTTTGACGTTTAACTGAGCCTTGGGGCGGTGCCGTCCAAAACATTAAGTTATAGCCATCCTTTTGGGAACAATCTTCAACCGTTACTATTCCCGCTTTACGGTTGGAGGCAAAACTGATAGGACATTCTTCAGTGTCGCGTAATAAATCAAACCTGTCCCCTTTAGACTCAGTGGTATGAGCTAAGCCCAACCAATGTCCCATCTCATGTGCCGCCGTTTCCCCGAGTAAAACTCCATCCAATTTACAGGTTCCATTATTTTTTTCACAATAGCTGTGAGCATCCAACCCGATTAAGACCCCGTTATGACGGCTTCGAATACCATGGGGACCAGGGATTCCACTCGCAATTCCCAAGACACTGCCACCACTGTTACTTGAAGCAATGAGGTCTTCCACGAAAAATAAATTAACATGCTGATGATCCCCTTTACACACCAGTTCAGCGGTTGCGTCACTGGTAAAATTTGAGGTTACCATTTTGAATTGGGTCCCCGACAATAATCGAACCGGTTCTAAATTGAGATGAATGCCCTGGTTTTCATAAAGGCTGGTCATGTAATTTAACGCCGACCGAATATCTGCCTCAGAATATTGATTTCCTGTGAGATAAGGCCGGATCGAAAGTGTGGCTGAAGAGACGGAATCTGAACGAAATCCAACCATGGCCGTAGCCGATTGCCGCCCACTCACTACCTCAAAGGACCACAAACCTTCAGGGACACTGGAAGTCGGCAACGACGGTTCCCATCCTGAGCCAAAGACCCACAAAGAACATTCATTCATAATACGTTCCACGCCATTCGGATCGGTAAGCGAACAGATTTGCACCCCCGCGGGACTGAGGGAGGGGTTCACTTCAAAGGCCGAAATTTGGAAAGAAATGGTCCCTGCAGGAACAGAAAAGGACTGCCTTGTCGAAAAGAATCCAGGCGTACCAGTACTGTTGAAATCAGGAAGGGACAGCGTATGTATGCTTAAACTGGAACCCTCTCTTTGCGGAGAACGTGCAGGTAGCGTTGAAACATCCGGGGAGGTAACGGTCTCTTTCAGATGACTCAACGGAAAATCGCAATCCTTCGATGCAACCGGAGAAGAAAGAGGCGCGGAAATCGAAATTTTTTCAGCAGTTGCTGGACTTCCTCCAGCCGCTTTTTCGACAACCACTTCTTCTTCTGGTGAGGAACAAGCGGTATTGACGATAAGAATCAGCGTCACTCCGGTAACAAACAGGATACAAGCCTTTTTCCCTAACCCCATGGCACTCCTCTTATGAAAGAGGTGAATAGATACAAAGGAGAGACTCAGCTTGCACCGACGGAACCTCTCCTGTTATGTTCATTACTTCAAAACTTAAGTTGAAGGTCTCAGGCTTTCCAAAATAGGCCTTACCTTTTCAACAGTAGGCAGCTCTCTAAAGACAAATCCAAACCTGGAAAAATAGGCAGAGTCTTCTAATGTTTGCGCCAACAACTCATCTTTCAAAAGCTTATGGGTAACCCCCAAGATCAAAAGCGGAGACGAAATTTTTTCCAATTGTTTCAATCGCTTGTTCAAAGGCCCCGCATGCCAGGCATGATACAGTTCCATCGAAATCTTAAACCCTGAACGATGAGCAAACGTAAAATCCGGAAAGCAATATGAATCCCCCTCCAAGGGGATGAATTCACTTGACGGTTCTACTTCCCAGTCTTCCAGTTTATTGTGGAATGTTTTTCCAAAACTTTCAATTTCTTCCGGTATATATGACAAAAATTGATGATAATGAGAACGAATATGACACGTTTCATCCAAATTTAGTGCTACAGGCTTCTGCTTTTGGATTCTTATTTCCGCACTTAACTTCCACCGGGGTTGATGAAGAACTGCGGGGAAAAAGCTGGCTAAAGCCAAACCATACTTTTGTGTTTGCATAAACAGGCTTAAAGGTCCATCTATTTCTATCTGGTAGCCCTCATCTTTGGACTTGGTAATCGCCGCGAGCAACTGATGAAACCTCAAATACTTGAACAACTGCCTCAACGTTGCCGTCTGTGTCTCAAACAAAGTGAGTCGTAACTTTTCACAATGAAGCAATAAACTCTGAACTTGCGCACAATTATAGCGATGCAATAGACCTTGAGCGGAAATGGGCTTAAAGCGGACAACTCGATGATAGGGAGGAAGATCACTATAAAGGCTTTCAGCCAGCACGTGCGCCGGTTGGTCAAACGGCGCCGCTACTTGCTCATAGTAGGACTGAATATCAGATATTTGACTTTGGGACAATAGTTTACTTGAATGAAGGAACAGTCGGTGTCGTAAGCTCAACAAAGGGTCATCAGGCACCATATCAAATTCTGTTCGATCTAACAAAAGCTTTTCTAACCCACGCGCAATCAACGCGCCGCATGGATTTCCTTCCATCAGCATTTTGCAATGTTCCGTCAAGACTTCCCTGGTCTCTTCCACATGCTGTTTAAAAACCTCAATCAATTGTTGCGCAACCTCCAGAAGCATGCTGTCTTCAGGGTTGATGAACAAAGGCTGAATGCTGTTTTGTTTAATTTTATACCGAACCAGGTCTTTGGTAAGCACTGTGCTGCCTTCTCCGTTTGTTGATAAAATACTCGCCAGTCCCTTTGGACACCAGTTCGTAAAGACAGGCTGTTTTTCCTGGACGGGAACGTAAAATTCGACCGAGTCGCTGCACATGTTCACGGGTGCTGCCACTTCCTGAGACAATAATCGCGACATTAGCTTCAGGAACATCAACCCCTTCATTCAAAACCTTTGAAGTCACTAAAATACTAAAATCCCCCTGACGGAAAGCGTTCAAAAACAAAGTTCGTTCCTTTAAACGAGTGTGATGTGTGAGAACCGGCAGAAAAAACAGTTTTCCAATACGGTAAGCCATTTCATTATCTTGAGTGAAAATTAAAATTCGATCTCCCTGGTGCTCCATCAATAAACTCCAAATCCAGTTTTCTTTTGCAGACGAAGCCTGACTGAGCCGTTTTTGTAACAGGTAGGCTTGAAAGGCCTGACGACCTGCCGACGTTCGACTGCTTTTCCACAAAAAGGAGTGCCATCCGTTTGCACGACTAAAATCTATTTGCTCCTGTCGCACAAAATCGAGATAACAAGTCCGGGCTTCCTCGTACAGTTCTTGTTCCTCAGGAGTCATCTCCACTTCAAGAGTATGCACTTCATAAGGAGCCAATACCTTGCCCTCGAGTTCATGAATTTGTACCTGATAGCAGAGATTCCCGCAAAGTTGATAGAGCAAGGCCTCTTTCCCATCAGTCCGTTCGGGGGTGGCGGTCAGTCCCAGCCGGAAGGGCGCGATGGAACCTATGGCGGCAAACTGATACTGTTCCCCTGGCAAGTGGTGACATTCATCGAAAATGAGCAACCCAAATTGATGACCTTTATGAGTAATATGAATCAGGGCAGAGTCATAAGTTGCCACAGTTAAAGGTTCAATTTCGTGATATCCGCCCCCTAATAAACCAATCGGAGAACCAAAATATTCGGTGAGGACCGTATACCACTGATGCATCAAATCCAGGGTCGGGACATGAATCAACGTGGGACGTTCTGTTTTCTCAATAGCCATTACGGCCAAAATTGTTTTTCCCGCGCCTGTCGGCAGCGCCACAACCCCCCGGGAGCCTTGCTTTTGCCATGCTTGCAAGGCTTCCTGCTGAAAGGAACGGGGGACGATCTGTTTTTGCAGAGGGAAGGTCTGAGGTTGAAACGAACGTGCCTGGTCCTGGTAAGCAAGGCCATGCCTTCTTAACGCCAGAACGATCTCACGATAATAATGGGCAGGAGCCCTGAAAGAATGGATCCGCTCATCCCATTGAACACCAGGCAGCAAATCCAGTTCTGACTCACGGATGTTATGCAGTATTAAGGTTCCTTTGTCGAATTCAAGCTGTACCACAACTACAACGGGTCAATCAACAAAATGTTCAAGATCTTGGATTAAATGCTTTTCAAGCGCAGCCATTCCTGAACTGATGTCCAACTTAACCCCCTCTCGCTGAAAGCCAATTCCCATGGCATACAAAACGCGGAAGATGTTATGAGCTCGGCATTGCTCTCCCATCTGCCCCACACGGATAATATTCAATCCAAAGGCTCCTGAAATCTCAACATGAAAACGTTCTGCCATATATTTTCGCACATTGTTACCACTCACGCCTTCAGGGAGTTCAATGGCAACCACCGTATTCAGTCGATATTCTTTCGGCATGGTGAGTTTCAAGCCCATGGCTTCAACCCCTGCCTGAAAGGCTTCTGAACTCATCCGATGACGCTCAAAACGCACATCCAGGGTTTCCTCGCAAATCAAGCGCAAGGCTTCATAAATGGCCAAAATTCCCGGGACAGGAGCGGTATAGTGGTATTGCTGATGTCCCCAAAATTTTTGTGCACGAACCGCATCGAGGCACCAATGTGGACGGGGCGCTGTCCGTTTTTCCAAAACCTCCCAAGCCTCCTCGGAAAAAGCGATCAGGGAAACCCCCGGAATTGAAGACAACCCTTTTTGTCCTCCTGTAATCACAACGTCAATCTTCCACGCATCCATCTGCATCGGCATCGTCGTGAGCGTACATACCGCATCAACCACGACCAGTACTCCGTAACTTTTGGCCAGTTGTGTGACTTGAGGCAAATCGACATTATAAAGTCCGCAGGAGGTTTCCCCCTGAGCCAGGGTAATTACGTCATATCGCTGCCGTTCCAACAAATCCCGCACCATTTCAAGTCGGATGGGTGTTGAAGGCGGGGGTTCAAAAACAGTAACTTCGGCGCCCAAACCCTCCGCCATTTCGCCAAAACGTCCACTGAATGTTCCATTTTTGAGAACCAAAATCCGACGTCCAGGCCAAAGCAGGTTTGCCAGTGCCATTTCCATGGCCGCAGAAGAGGGGCCTGAAATGCCGAGTATTTTGTCACTACGTGTTTGGAACGCATAACGAGCCATCTCTTTAACGCCTCGAACCACCGCATCCATCGTCTCTCCAAGGTGATTGATGACAACGCTATTTGCCTGTGCTACGGCATGGGGTAAAGGCACAGGCCCCGCGCCCATCAGCAGTAAGGGTTCAGCGGGCAATATTCGGCTCAAAGCATAGGGAACGGGAGGTTGGATGGGTACTGACATGTTGACTCGTTGCTGTTAAGGATAATCGACTAGGAGTCTCTCCGGGACAAGCTCAGCAGGAAGGGTTGGCAAAGCGGCCAATCACGCCTACTTATGAAATGAAAATCATCGGACAGCTCTGAAAATAAACATCGCCTATAAGGTGTACTGACGCAAAGCGAAACCACCGGAAGGCTAAGGGGTATAGGCGGGTTAAGGTAGTTCTAATTTTTAAAAATTGCAAGGTACAACCTCAGAAAACTCAGAAAATATAAACCTCGATTCTGTTCAGCTTTGGTTCCAACCCCATTTTTCAACTTCGTTTAACATTTGCCGCAGGGCGTCTCCTCCTTTTTCCGCTAAATCCCAGGTGTATTCGTTGACATACAAAGCGATATGGTCCTTCAACGCTTTCTCATCGGACTCCTGAGCGTGCTCTTTGATATAAGCCATCACTTCCTCAGGGTGCGCTTGTGCATACCCTAAACTTTTTCTGATTAAAGCGGAAAATTGCTGTCTCATCGCAGACGAGAACGAGGCTCTGGCGCAAATACAGCCTAGAGGCAGGGGAATTTGTCTTTTTTGCCACCACCATTGACCTAAATCAAGGTGCCGCAAGAGTCCAAACTGTTCATAAGTAAACCGACTTTCGTGAATAATCACTCCGGCCTCCAGCGTTCCTGTCTGAAGTTGTGCCACAATTTCATGAAACGGCAGAAACACGGGGAGTGGATGTTCGGGAAACCAAAGTTTCAACAGGAAGTGCGCCGTCGTGTAAGGACCTGGCAAGGCGATACTTTTCCATTGTTCCGGTTCTTTGGCAGCGTGCGCAGCCCTCAGCACTAACGGACCATGGCCAATCCCTAAGGCGGCCCCGGAAGAAAGCACTGTATATAGTTTTTGAACTCTGGCATAGGTCACACAGGAAATTTTTAAAATATCGACACCGCCCTGGAGAGCCAGTTGGTTTAAGGTCGCAATGTCCTGATGATGAATGGTGAATTCAAACGGAAACGTATCAATTTTTCGATGAGCTAACGCATAAAAAATATAAGTATCATTGGGACAGGGCGAATAAGCGAGAGAACATTGCATAGGATCACAAAGGATGGATTAAAAAACATCTTCAAAAGGCTCCCCGTTTCCAGGAGAAGCCGGTTGTTTTTTCAACTTGGATTTTTCCACTTTCAACCAGCCTTTTTCTTGAAGAATCTGTGTTTCCTGACGGCGGATATTTTCCTGCTCGATAGTTCTGAGCTTATCTTGAACTTCCTGGATCTTGTCATGTTGTTCCAATAAATTGGTCAGCAAGCCTTTAACCCAGTTTTTCTCTTGACTTAAATGCTCTTTTTCTTTTTCCAGTTCGAGCAAGATGCTCTTTTGTTGAGCCACCACTTTCTGCTGTTCTTTAAAAACGGCGTCTAGTTCTGTTTTATCGGGTTGGAGGGCTTCGATGGATTTCGTTGCGGCTTGCTGTTGAAACTCACCGAGTTTTTGATTGATATCCGAGAGTGATGAACGGAAATGCTCTAAAGAACCAAAAAGTTCCTGATTTTGATGGGACAAGCGCTGAAAAGATCCTTGGACCTGATCGAAAAGTTGTTCTTTTTCCTGTGGCCTGACTTGAAACGGCTCTAAGACTTCGGCTTCTCGGAAATCACTGGGTTTTATTTGATTTTGAAGGGATTCGAGCTGCACGAGCTGCACTTTCAGATCTTTCTCCTTTTGTACTAAATACGCCTCTTGCGTCGTCAAACGTTTTCCTTCTGCTTTGATTTGTTCTTCCCGTTGATTGCAGTTCTGCTCCCGTCTGAGCACCTGTTCGTCTTTTCTTGCAAATTCCAGAGCCAGTTTTTGCTGTTCTTCTTCATGAAAACGGAGTTGCCGCAACTGATCATTGAGTTGCTGTTGTTGAAACTGTAAAGCAACTTTCTGTTGCTCCATACTTTTTAAGGACTGCGAATACTCTTGTTCTTGTTCCTTGATTTTATTTTCCAGTTGCCGAAGGGCCTTTTCTTTAGGTTCAAGGATCGCTTCTTTACGAATAAGATCCGCGGCGCGATGTTCCTGTTCCTGCTGTTCCTGCTGAACTTGTTTCTGCAATTGCTGAGCATGTTTTTCTTGGGCGTCAACAGCCACTGCTTTTTGATTCAACGCAATCCACTGTTGTTCCGTCTCTTGCTGTTGAACGTGAAGTTTTTCCTCCTGCTGCCGCAGCGCCTTTTCTCCGGCACTCACGGTTGAGGCTTGACGTGTTAATTCCAGTAACTGGGTTTGGAGTTGTTTTTCCTCTTGTTTCAATTGAGCTTGCTGTTGGGTCAACACTTTGTGCTGTTCTGCTTGCGTTTGCTGCTGCGCCTGCAGTTTTTCTTCCTGCTGTTGGAGCGCCTTGCCTTTTGCCTCCTGGATCCCTTGTTTCTGAGATAACTCCAGTAACTGGGTTTGGAGTTGTTTTTCCTCTTTTTCTACTTGGGTTTTTTTCCGATTCAGCGCGTCCAGCTCTTTTTGATAAAGCTGTTCCAATATTTTTTGTTGTTTGCCATGCTCTTCCTGTAATAATTGAAGATGTTTCTCTCTTTCCTCAGTGACTTGAATTTTTGCTTGTAATTCCGCACTCTTTTGACGCGACTCTTGTTCTTTCTCTGTCAGTCTCAAATCGTAGTCTTTGCGTTCTTTCTCCTGTTGAGCAAAACTTTCACTCTTGTTCTCTTGTTCTCGCTGTTGCTTGGACAGTTCCTGTTCACGCCGTTTAAGCGTTTCTTCCTGTTCTTGCACCCGTTTTTTCTCTTGCTTCACCTCTCCTTGATAAACGTTGAATTCCGTTCCCTTTTTTAACAATTCTTTTTCTTTTTTGAATAAATGCTCTTGTTGTTTGCTCAGTTGTGATTCAAGTTTTTGGAGATGTTGTAAGCGGCTTTCCAAAATTTTTTCCGCATTCGTCATGGTGCTTTGAAAGCGCGCCAAGACCTTTGACTCTGAGGTGGGGGGTTCTTCAAAAGAGGACACGGGCACACTGGGAGGTATTTCAGAAGGAGGCGGGAATAGCGTTTCCACATCCGTTTCAAGCTGAAGCAATTCAAATTGCAGACGATGCAAGACGGAACAAAGCTGCAGGACTTTGTTAACCCCATCCTGAGATAGGGTTCCCAGCACATAATGAGTTTCCTGATACGCCATCACTTGAGAACGCTCGATTTCCTCAAACAGGGTATTGTAATAAACAACCGGAGGTTTATCTTCTCGGGAGTAATCAGGCAGGGACCGTGACAGCTCATTTTTCAAGGAAGTATGTTTCTGCTCCAGACCCACATAGACTTCCTGGAAAACAGCGACCATCTGAGACAGGTTGAGTTGATTCAGTTTTTGAAACATTTCATGAATATGGAGAAGCTTGACTTTAAGGTGTCGAAGCTTTTGCTCCATGAAATTCTTGGCGTCTACGGCACTGACAACCAACTCATAATCAACATCAAAATCCATCATGCTTCTCGGTTAGGCCTAACTCACTCTAGAGGAACCGTCGCCGGTAAGGGATTGAAGGGGGAGGCGCTTCCTGAAAAGACAGGATCATTTTCGTTTTCAGAAGGCGTGGGCAATTCGGGCTGAAGAACCTCAGGGAGTATGTTTTGGGTCGGTACCACTTTATTGCCAGAGGGCGTTGCCGTTTCTTGAACCGCCATTTCTGCTTGAAGATCCATCTGCAATTGAGCTTCCTGACTCAAATAATGCTCAGGATTGCTTTTAATCAATACCTGCCAAACCACTCTTTGCTTGTTGTAATCATACATTTGGCCAAAAACAACACCGAGAGAATAAAGCGCATAGGGGTGATGTTTGCTTTCAGGATAGTCTTTGATCATTCGGCCATAATAAGACGCGGCCATATTGTAATCCTGATACTGTTTAAAACCATTGGCCAGCAACATCAAAAGCGCATCTTTAGGCAAATCGCCCGGTCCCTCCAACAAGGGCTGGATCAATTCTGCCGCTTGCTGGGGGTTTCCTGATTGCAGGGACAACATCCCCATCAGTAAACGGTGATCAGGAGGCACAATCGCATTCAAATTTTTGGTGATTTCGCTACTGGTTTGCAGTTGATCCGTCACTGTTCTAAGGAGCTGCATCTCAGAACGATTCTGTGCCTGATCCGCCATCAACGCTTCCATATTCTCTTCAATCGCACTAACCGTTTCTTGCTTTTGAATTAAACCTGCGATCAAATCCTGCAAGCGTTTAATCAGTTTTTCGTGCTGTTTCACCACGGCATCCATCTCAGCAATATCGCGCTCCAAAGGCTCGAGGGAAATTTCCTGTGCCATTCCATTCCAGAACCCTCCGCACCAAAACAGCATCATGACGCCCAAAAAACCAATTTTTCTATTCCTTGTTTTCATTTTCATCAACCTCCTGTTCTTTGAGATTCTTAAGTGTTGGCGGCTGTTTACTCCAAGCTGGTGCTGTTTCTGAAATCTTATTAGGATTAGTCGTCACACGCACACTATTTCCACCATGAACAGACATATAGTAAAGTTTGGGAATCCCTGCTTTGCGGGAAGAAAAGACAAGGGTTTGCCCATTAGGAGACCAATCAGGTTTTTCCGAATCATAGTTGCCAAAGGTTAACTGTTGATGTCTCTGAGAAGGAAGGTAATATTTAAAAATTTGAAAATAACCATCGATCAATCCTTCATAAACCAGCCATTTGCTATCAGGAGACCACTTGGGCGAAGTATTATACCGGCCTTTGAAGGTTACCCTTTCGGACTTCTTGGTTTTGAAGTAATAAATATAAATTTGCGGTTGTTTGTAACGTATCCGATCAGAAACAAAGGCCATTTTTTTGCCGTCAGGGGACCAGGCCGGTGCGGTTTCAAGCGATTTCCAGGAAGTTAAGGGCTCAGGTTCTTTAGAGCCATCCAGTGGATAGAGATAAATGTCGGCATTTCCGTGTTTCATCAAGGTCAATAAAATCTGCGTTCCATCAGGTGACCAACTTCCTCCTAAAGGCTGAACTCCGGGGAAAGACAGAATTCTGGCTTTCAAACGATCTAAAGACTGTAAGGAAACTTGAGAAATCGAATTGCTGAAAGAAGTATAGAGAATGCTTAAATTATCGAAGGACCAGCTGGGAAGATTATTAATTCCCAAGTTGTAAGAAAACCGTTTGTTTTGTGTCCCATCAAAACTGGTCAGCGAGATCACTTTTCTGCCTTTGGGCATCGCATAAGTATAGGCAATCTGAGAATCCGCAACCCCGTCAAACCCCATTGTCGCTTTCACGATATCGTTCGCGAGCTTAATGGCCCAAGGACGTAATTTGCCGGAGGTCCCTCCTGAAAACTGAGCATGCAGCAGCTCTTCACCACTTTCCAAATGTCGCAGGCTATAATCCATACGGAGGGGAGGTCCTGGCGATAATTTGAGACTTAAGTGAAAGGTATATTCCTTTGAACCCGAAGAAAGCACCTCCGCGTTTTTGCCCGTCAAACGCTTGACCTTAAAATACATCGTTTGTTCCAAATTATTTTGAAACATGGATTGGATAAACAAAGCATCTACATCACTTGCAGGCTCAATGGTCACACCAACGAGAAGTGGTTGGAAACGAGGGTTGGTGATATCAAAATACTCAATCGCATATACGTTTGAACTCATCAACATCAGAATTCCGATTATTACAGAACAACGCAATTTATACATTGGAACCTATTCAAAATTGAAATTGCTTGGGGTTGAAGCGTAACCCGATTTCATAGACACGGCCTTCTGGATATGAATCTGGCAATGCTGGCAAACGTTGCAAGACTTTTAATAAACTTTTTACTGATTTATCTAAAGCTTCATTTCCAGAAAGCTGTTCGATTTCATACTTGACGATCTCTCCTGTCTTTTTAACCTGAAACCTTACGGTGACAATCAAGTCCGTCTCAGTCAAATGTGGAGGAACTTTCCATAAAGCCTCTGTCATCCCTCTAAGTTCTTGGGAGTAAATAAAACGCTCTTCCTCACTAAAGCCTCGAGTGTTTAACTTGGAAATATCGGACTTTGTTTCGCCTTGAGACGATCCTGATTGAGAAAAACCACTCTCCAACCCGGAAAGAATGCCTTTCATTTCCTGAGAAATCCGTTTCCCCACAACGGTTGTCGCCTCCCTGGTTTGATCGCGATTTTGGGTCGATTCTAAAATATCAAATAAGGATTCCCTTTCAGGAACAGGATCCCATTTTTCTTCGACAGGAGGCGTTTTCTTCGCTTCAAGAGGTGTCTGTGTCACTTTAGACACGACTTGACGTGGTATTTCAGGAGGCGCAGGTTTCACTTTAACGACAGGTTGAGATCGCTCAATACTCACAGGAGCCTTTAAAAGCACCGGCTCTTTATGCTGCTGTGGAAACAGCTTGGCTAGTTGCTGACGAGGCAACGTTACTAATTCCACATACTCCACTCTTGGTTGTGGTGGTACATTCCCCACGCTCGCCAAGATTCCAATCAGGACGCAATGCAAAATAAATGAAATAGTGACTGAAGACCAGTACTCTGCAATATTTTCCATATTTTTTATAATCGTTTTACCCCTAATTTAAGCACGGAAAAACTCAACTTTTACGCTAACCTCAAAAGGCATTACGGAAACAAACTCCCCTGTTTTTTGTCACAGCCAGCGAATAAACAGGGTTATTGTAAAAACAGATATCGCTTACGTTATAGATATGTCATTTTCACAGGAGGCACAAGTGCAGGATAAAAAAAAAAGCAAGAATCCTGAACGCTGAGTGTTGAATCCTGGTGGTTTACTTTGCAACTTTTGTACACGGTACCAAAGTTACCAGGACAGATGCGAAGATAAATTTTGAAAAAAATAGTTCCGTTCCATGAATATTAGGCGAGCCCGTTGCTGAGATTCTGTAATCACAATCTGATCACACAAAGACAAAGGAATTTTATCTTTGCCATCAGCCGATAAGTAGATATCATGCTCCCGCGTTGAGGGATGAATGGTTAACTGAATGTGAGAATCATAACTGACAATCAAATGTCTTGCCGTAAAACTGTGCTCATTCAAGCCTCCCAAAATCATGCAGCGTATTTCAGGCATCACAATCGGCGAACCCGCTGACAGCAAATATGCCGTACTTCCTGTCGCCGTACCCACAATCACCCCATCACCACGAATGGTTCGAATATGTTTGCCATTAATACTGAGATCCGTTGATATCAGCCGGGTAGCTCCTTTAATCACGATTTCATTAACGGCGGTCACCACACCCCCCGGGTATTGACACTCCAACATGGATCGCTCACTCACAATGTATTCCCCAGTGTAGAGCCGCTCCAGAATCGTGGCAAGATCTTCTTTTTTCCCCGCTGTTAAAAATCCGACGATTCCTGACTTGATTGCTAAAACGGGACAGGAATAAGCTCCTAACGCGAACAAGACCGTACCATCACCTCCAATCGCAATGACGATATCCAAATCCCCTTGGAAGGCCTGTTCCCGATCCAGAAAAACACATTGAATTTCATGATTCAGGAACCACGTTTGCAGGTAATTGACCATGTCTTTTTCTTGAGGCTGTTTGATAAGAACGCCAACTTGCTTTAAATGACCCATAATGCTTATTTAGATACTCATAGTAAAAAATACTCAATACCTTCCGTGAACTACAGAGCTGCATATTTAGTTATGTGAAGATAATCAACAATAGTCTTTTGCTTCTGTTTGATCTGTGGTACCTACTGAACTAGTTGATCACTGGCAAATAGCTGTCGGCTGTCGGGCATTGGAACCCTTAAAAAACTTGTTATCAATTCTATTTGCCAAACCAGTATCTAACTGCTAAAAGCTAACTGAACGACAGCATTATAGACGTTCATTTAAATAAATTCATTGGAGTCTCACCGAGACTGTGGCGTGCCAAAGTTTGCTTTGCCCAAATCTAAAGAAAGGCCATCGCCTTTTTGGCCAAAGCACTCCTGAAACAACGTTGTTTAAACGGATCACGCAACAGAATGAGTTTTCTGAATATATTTCAATGAACATCTATAGTTGAGAATTGTTTGTGTCGTCGTCCTTGTCAGTGGTTTATTAAGACCCCGGATTTCAGACCCTCATTCGAGTGAAACTTCTTATGGCTATCATGAGTCCAATATTCGCACAATACAATACTTTATCAATTACCCTTCAGGCGATACATCAAAGTAACTTGGGCCTCATTGAATCTTATTTTCTGCTTAAGATTCGCCAGGTTTTATTCCTGTTTTTGGAAAAAATTGATCTTTTAAAAGAGCTGATTTTTACAGATACCGCCTTGAAAGTGGAGAATCATCAACTCAAAGAAGATCTGATGCGTCTCCAACAAGAACTGAAAGATAAAAATAGTATTTGTTCTTTATTGGAAGAAGAATACGCCAAAAGTCAGGAAAAGACAAAATCGATTCACGTCACCATTCATGAAATCAAAACACCGTTGACTTCAATCATCGGGTTTTCTGAACTGTTATTAAGAGACAAAGCCTCTTACAATGAAACACAACAGGATGTTTTGCAGCGGATTGTCAATGCCGGTCATAAGCAGCTTGAAATCATTGATCAAATGCTCACTCGAATGTCAAAAAAAAATGAGTTGGTGCGACACACGGTGAAAGTGGAAGAAGTGGCGGATGAACTGCAAGCGAATATTCAGGTTTTAGCTGAGAAAAAAGGACTGAATTTTTATGTCAGTGTGGGATCGGATGTCCCCGAATCGATTCAAACAGACAGCAACAAATTAGACAGTATTCTGACTAACCTGTTGAGCAATGCGGTGAAATATACCGATGAAGGCAGTATTCACTTCAATATTCTATCTCACTCCGGCAACAGGGTTGCTTTTGAAATCAAGGATTCCGGAAGAGGAATTCCCTATGATGAGCAAAAACATATCTTTACCTTCTATAGAAGAGGCAGCAACATTCAACAGGAAGAAGGGCTGGGAATTGGACTGGCTCTCTGCCAGGAAATGACAAACGTGCTTGGTGGGGATATTTCCGTGTATTCAGAAGGGCAAGGCAAGGGGAGTACCTTTATCCTGACCCTGCCCATTAACCCTGAATTCACCGTCAATTGAGTTTTTAAATGACCTTTCTTCGAACCTCTATTGCTTTAGGATTATTCATTATCCTGCTGAGTAGCTGTACTAACACCAAGTCTTCCATCTATTCTAAAACGGACTTAGTTCCCTATATTCGCAAGCCTGTTGCTTTTTTTGTGGTGTCCCCCGGGGATTCACTACCACCCAAATTGTGGAGTACCTTGGTGAGTAAGGTGGAACAACGGTTGAAAGAATTTCCCAGCTTCGAAAAAGTTTTAGCACAAGAGGCGTTAAACAAAATTGCGGTGAAGAACCCTCACCTAAAGCAATTGCAACACCGTTACAGCACAACCCTTGCGCTGACAGGGATCTCTGATAAAGATCTTGCCTTTCAGTTAAAAGAGCAATTGAAGGTCGAGCAATTTTTGATTATGCAACTTGAAGAATACCCTTGTACTGAAGAGTCTGACAGTTGTGAAACGTCTCAACAACTCCTCATTCGATTGCAACTGATCGATGCCTCAACTGGAGAACAAATCTGGAGAGGGCGAATCAACCAGCTCCTTTCCATTGCGGATCTGGAACCCCCGAACTTTGCGGCCCGGACCTTACAACTAACAGAAGAGCTTCTTCAAATGATCGAGCAGGGCTTTAATATCCCGTGGCATCGTTCACGATACGAAAATTTAAAAAAGATGAAGGCCTCAAGTTAGCGCTCTTTAATTTCTTTTACTTTCCCCTGAATTCGCATAACCAAAGGGACAATATCAACATTCCCTTCGCACTTGTCTCTCAGCATGTTACGCACAATGGCGACGAACATGTCTGCGGATTCCTGCAAGAGCTCAATCGGAAAATCGTCCAGGGTTTGTTGATGAAACTGAAGTTGTTCTATCAGCAACTCAGTAGACTCCGCAACCTGGCGCAGTTTTTTTGCGGAAATGATGTTGCTGTTATATTTGATTTTATGAAAAATCCCAAACACTTTCTTCAGTTGTTTGCGGTCATGAGGGGCGTTGGCCAACAAATTCAGTTCAATATCAATGGTAATCAACTCACTCAGAACTTCTGCTAAAAACTCCTCAAGTAACTCCACTAAATTCATGGCTTTTGAGCCCGTCTCCTGAGTTATCGTTTCCAAGGGAACCGAATCATCCAATTCTTCTAAAATAACATTAAGACTCAGGACAGGACGCCCTTCCTCAGTAAGGATCACTTGCTGGCCTCCCAGTGCCATGGTAATTAATTGTGGAAATTGATCCTGAGCTTGAATGAGATCTATGGTTTTTCTTGGCATCGTGACTCCTTGGTCTTTGAATAGAAGGGATGGACTCAATATTTGCTGATCAAGTCAATCTTTTCCTGAAATTCAGTTCGTTTCTGGTTTACATAATCTTGCAGCGATTCACTCGCCTCTTTGAGCAACTCTAAAGAGAGCCTGATTAAAGTGTCTGACATTTGTAGCATCCCTTCTTCCAACGGAAAGGTACTGCCATCTTCCCAGCTAACCTCAGACGGAGACACAAATATCAGATCCCGTCCATTAAAGACCTTAACCCCATAGCCTTCATTCTCCGGATTAAAGCTAATTTTTAAGGTTGAGCCTGGAACAACATATTCCACAACATCAGAATCTCCCTTCAGGACCAACTCTATGTTCAAAAAGTGGAGTATTTCTTCCGTGTATTTTTGAAACTTCTCTCTCAACAAACCGAGCATGTCGCTCTCCATGCGTTTAACTGTCGTTCCCGCATCAAATTGAGTACTCATTGTTTTTATCTCCTGAGCCCGTGTTAAGTTCTCGACCTGGAACTCCCTGACTTCCAGGAATTCGCATGGGACCTCGCTGCCATTATACTTCATACGGTATTTGTCGTTGTTGTCAATCCCTTTTTAGTGTGACTTCTGAACAACCCCATCGTCGTCCTTTCCCTGCGAAAACTATTCTTGGCGGTAAATTTTTCAAACAACGCTTAAAAATCAGGATCTCCCTATTCACCCCTTAGCTCAAAGGCCTTCAAAAACGAGATCCTCGACTTGCAATAGTAACCAAATTCATATAGAGAACTCTGCTACATCGCTTTGACTCCTGCCGAGATCCTTGGTTTTTCAGTTCCAAAATAAAAACGAACACATGAGAAGAAAGGACGTCCTTTTTGAAGGGGGTTTGAGCAAAGATTTCTTATAAACATAGCTTTACTTGACACTACCCCTTACCTCAATGTATCTATGCTAATTAGTGAGTGAACAAAAACACTTGGGGCCAGAACCAAGAAACCATTGTCAATTTATCAAAATGAATTCATTATGCTAAAACGTCACCCTTATTTATCCAGTACCCTCATTCTCTTTGTTTTGATTCTTGTCTTTGTGACCCTTTTGAATGCAACTCAAAGCAATCGTTTCGCTCTATTAGAGGAGGGGATTATCGGTTTAATTGAAGTCAAAGGTGTGATCCTGGATTCTCAGGAAGTGGTCACGCAGATCAAAAAAATGGAAAAAGCGGATAGTATTCAAGGGGTGGTGTTACGCATTAATAGTCCTGGTGGAGGGGTTGCGGCCTCACAAGAAATCTATGAAGCTCTTTTGCAATTAAGATCAAAAAATAAAAAAGTCTACACATCCATGGGAAGTGTCGCTGCCTCCGGAGGATATTATATTGCCGTGGCAACCGATAAAATTTATGCCAATCCCGGGACCATGACTGGAAGTATTGGTGTCCTGATGGAGTGGTATAATTTCAATGAATTCAGTAAAAAAATTGGAGTTTCGCCAATCACAATACAAAGCGGTAAAAACAAAAAAATGATGTCTATGTTCCGGGAACCCCTTGAAAGTGAACGTCAAATACTGGATTCAGTCATACAAGATTCCTATGAACAGTTTGTTGCCGCCATCCTGAGCAACCGAAGTCAGATGGAGGAGGCCCACCTCAGAGCACTGGCTGATGGCAGGATTTTTACCGGCAAACAAGCTAAAGCCGAAGGCTTAATTGACGGACTGGCCAGCTATGAACAAGTCATACAGCAACTTGCAAAAGACCTGAACCTTCACGAACCCGTTCATACGCTACAATTCGATGAAAAAGAAAGGTCGTTGCCTTTTTTCCTGAATTTGTTAGGCTTGAGCTCAGTAGTAAAACAATTCATGGCATCAACGCCTACGATGGGATTTAACCTGAGCTACCTTTTAAAGTGAGTGCTATGCGATACTTTTGGTTATTATTATTTGGTTTCTTCATTTTAATCAGTGTTCTTTTCATTCGACAGAATTTTCAACCCGTTGAAGTGACACTGAGTTTGGAATGGATTAACATTTCGTATACCAGCAAACGTCCTCTTTTTATATTCATTATGGTGCCCTTCGCTATGGGCATCATCTTCAGTGTTCTCTATTTTGCAACCTATCATACCCATCTGAAATTAAAAGCAAAATTACTTGGCAATGAAGTGAAACGCTTAAAGCGTTTAGTTCTCAAGGAACGGGAACAACAAGAAGAAACTAAACAGCGTCTCGTAGACCTCCAGCTAATCAATGAGCGTCTTGATGATCAACTGCAACTCAGTGATGAGAAATTGTCACCCCCTTCTGCCAAGCTCCTCAATTCCGCGAGCTAATTCTTTGATGTAGGATGCGTTAGCCGCCAAAAGTAGGCGAGAGCGTTCAATGGCTTTTAATCATAACCCACTGTTACTAAACACTTTAAATTTTTGGTTTTGTAAAAACAGTTGCCAAAGTCAAAATGCTTTGATTTCAGCAGGTTAACCTGAAATTTGACATTTTTTGAGCTGATTGTTGGCCAAATTGACAACTTTTAGCCACAATTTACAAAAAAATGGCAACTCACTCAAAATCCTTTTTTGAACACCCCGCATGAACACTGGCTTGTCAAGATTTGTCAATTTTCAGTGTTTATGCGGGTTTGCGGGCGTTGTTTTTTAACACAATGATAATATGAATCATTTTTTACTAAAATAGTCTGAACGCTCTCGAACATTGATTGTTTTTTTTGATAACTCCTGTTGACAATGCGGCGAGCTCTTGTTAGGGATAAGAAACTCATAAACAGGATAACTCCGTTTAATGACAAATCTTTCGATTTGCTCTCAAACAGAAAGACCCTTCTTATGTCTTATTTAGTCAGTATTGATACTCCCGGCATCAAAAAATACATTTTTGCTACCAATCGTCTTAAAGAAATTCGGGGAGCCAGTGTTTTGCTGGATGAGTTGAACCACAAGATCATGCATGATCTGACGAAAAAGCATGGAGGAAAAGACATCTATTGGGGCGGAGGGGGTGGTATGGCCGAATTTCCTGATAAAGATGCAGTTGAAAAATTCCAGGAGGAGTTGGAAAAAGCGTATTATCAGATAACCGGTTCCGCTCAAATCAAAGTGGTGTCTCATCCTGGAGATGCCAGTCAATTAACTCAACTCCGTCCTGTTTTGGCGGACTTGCTTTCGCAAGAGTTGCCTCTGGTTCCTTTAGAATCACCCATCCTTTCGGTTGTTCGTGTTTGTGAAAGTTGTGCTCAATTTCCTGCGTCTGAAGCAAAAAAAGAACATGAAACCGTTCGGTTTTTATGTCGTCCATGCGTTAAAAAACGTGAGCGGATTGACCGGGGAATCTCCCAGTTACCTTATATTCGGGCATTTGTGGATTTTCTGAAAAATTCTTCGGAATACAGTCCCCGATTCTTGACACATCCTGAACAATCCATTGAGCGCTGGCTGGAAAAACAACTTCCTGACGATTTACAGGAATTGGGAACTCGTACCCAGACTCGCAAGGGGTATGTCGGAGTGATCTATGCGGATGGCAACCAAATGGGCAAAGCCTTGAGTCATCTCAAGGGAGCCACGGAGTATGCCGAGTTTTCCAAAAAAGTAGATCAGACCCTCAAAGAAGCAACCTTCTCCGCGATTTTAAAGGCTTATCCCCATGCCTTGAAAAGTTTTGAGGATCAGGATCATTCAAATCCTTCCTTGGCCGCTGAAATTTTGCTTTTGGGAGGAGATGACTTACTCCTGGTCTGTGGCGCTGACAAAGCGCTGTCCATTGCCAGCGATATCGCAACCTCTTTTGAAACGGTATTTCGTCAGGAAGGAATGTCTCTGGGAATCGGAGTCCTTCTCAGTCAGTCCAGTTTACCGATTCATACCATGATTCATTTGACTGAAGATTTATTAAAGTCCGCCAAAAAACGTTCTTTCTGGCAAGAAAAACAATCCAGACCAACTCAGAGCGCTATTGATTTCAGGGTGATTACCGCCTCCTCAGCCCTCGATCTCTCCCATTCAAGGGAAACTGAATGGAAACTCAATCGGGATACGATGTTAACCGCACGCCCCTATACACCAGAGGAACTGAATCTTCTTTTCAAGTGGGTGCAGCAGATTCATGGCCAGGTTTCCAGTTCTCGTCTGCATCATCTGTTTGAGGCTTGTCAAAAATCGAGAACACGGGGAAGTCAGGAATTATTTGCCCTGATGGGACGTATGAAGCCTTCACAAAGAAAAACCTTACAAGGAGTTCTTAGTGAATCCCAAAACCTGAGAGGAGGTTCCGTTCATCCTGATAAACTTCCCTGGATCACTCCTGGAGAGGCTGGGCAAGCCGATTGCTGCACGGTTTTAGGCGATATGCTGGAAATTTATCCTTATCTTACGTCCCAGGAGGAGGAATGACGACATTGATTAAAGGGTTTGCTCTGACTTACAAAATCTGGCTTCAAACCAGTTTACAAATTCGTACTGGCTATGGGTATCAACACCTCGATCATACCATTGTCCGAGATCAAAACGGAAATCCCAGGATTCCCTCATCCTCCCTCAAGGGACGGTTACGTCATCACGCTCGTCAGTTAGATGCTTTATTGACAGGCCATGAGGGCGGAGGCACCCAGTCCTCCCCCGATTCCGCCTTGATTCAACAATTGTTTGGCTCAAGACTCAATCAGGGACATCTCTTTTTTGAAGATGGGATTTTCCAACTCAATCCGCCCCCCTCAGCTTCCAGGGTTTCAAATCAGGAAGAGGCTTCTAAAAACAAAAAACATTTTCCAGAAGAACGGGCTGGCATTCAAATCAATCGTTTTCTTGGAAGTGTCAGGAAAAAACATTTACACATGGATGAAACTGCTCCGGCTTCTCTTTCTTTTGAAAGTTCAGTGGATTGTAAATTTCGCCAAGCTCAACCCCTGGAACAATCGGAGGCTTTGTTTTACTTGTTAGGCAGTATGCAATTATGTTCCAAATTGGGCGGGGGAAAGTCTCGTGGGCAAGGGAAGGTTTTACTCAAACCCGTTGGATTAAGTATTGTTGATGAACAGGAACAGAAACAGATGTTTCAGGAAAAATCCCTGAAGGAAATGCTGGAAAAATACATGAACTCCAAGCTGGAAGGATCCCATGGTTAAAAAGTATCTGATTCAGCTCACGGGACAACAGCCGCTGCTGTTGAATAACAGGGTCAATGTGAATGACAATGTGTTGCGTTCACAAGATTTGATTTCCGGAAGTTCTCTTCGGGGTGCTTTTGCGTCCGAATGGTTACGTCAGGGAAACGCTCAAGAACCCTGGTTTCAAAAAGTTTTTGTTGAGGAACAAGTTCGCTTTTTACCTCTTTATCCTGTAATGTCGGCTCCTTTTTCGGATACGACCCAATGGGTGTGGGGACCGATTCCGGAAACAGCTCAAAGTTGTAAACGCTTTAAGGGTTTTTCCGACTCCCATCTCTCGGATAAGCATGGGGTGGTGGATCATCTCTTCCGTTTTAAGGAAAACCAGGAAGATTACCGTCATCACTTTGATCATTGTCAGAAATCAGTACGCTTACCGCCTCAGCAAGAAGTGATTTGTTCAGCCGCCTTACAGGGGTTAAGCGGGTACATGCAGTATGATCGGCAACAATGTCTTGAGGCAAAAACCATTACACCGGTCAGACGCCTGATCAGCCGTTCTTCAGTGAATTCCATGACGGATAGTGTTCAGGGGGGACAACTCTTTTCCCTGGAACCTTTGGATGAAGGAACCTCTTTTTGGGGATGGATCAGTGTTCCAGAAACACTGGATATTGCGCCTTTGCAAACCATCACTCAACTTCGGGTTGGAGCTTCGCTCACTCGTGGAATGGGGAAAGTCGAGGCGCGTTGGATTGGAGAATCCTCGCCTCTTATAGGAGGCTCCCTCTCCGAGAGGCTTCTGAAATTACAGACTTTGGCAAAAAACGTTGGTCTCCCCCTTGGTACTGATGAATATTGGGTAACCTTCGATCTATTCAGTCCACTGATTTTAAGAGATGTGTGGATGCGAGACCGAATGGAACTTCAACAGGAGGATTTATTCCCTTATGCTCCTGAGGTGCAATGGACTCCAATCTCCTCTCTGGTTCGTTCCTGCCGTATCAGCGGATGGAATGGATTATTGCAGATTCCTCGCTCTGAACGTTATGCCTTGGCAGCAGGTAGTGTGCTTTTATGGAAAGCCAAAGGCTCCCTGTCCAATATTCTCCAGGGATTAGAAAAAATAGAACGCTATGGCCTGGGCGAACGCCTGGGCGAAGGTTATGGACAAATCATCCCTTGTCATCCCTTTCATCTCGATTTCTTTCCCTTGAAGCTGGAGTTAAATCATGAGTAAACATCAAAACCTGAATCCCTATGCTCCCCAAAAAACAAGCAATACCCAGAAATCTTCTCCGCAGAAACCTTCTTCATCGGGTTCTCTGCAAGATCAGCTACAAGCCATCCACCCCATAATAAAACCCTCCGAGGACGTCAACAAACCACAATTTTCCCAGGGCGATGTTTTAGCTCAAGAACTGGAGCAACAGCAACTGGAAATTTCCTGGATGCAGGATTTAAACTCCGTTTTGGACGATGAACAAAAGGTTGATGAAATGCACAAACTCGCCAAAAAAGCTTCCCAAAACAGTTTATCCCAAACCCAGATCAAACAACTGGAAAATGTGGCCTGGTCGGCTCGCTCCTATAGTGAGATTTTTGATTTCATCTATCGCCAAATGGCAAAACATCAACGGGATTGGGGGGAGTTTGGAAAAGAACTGGAAAATATCCTTCAACAGTTGAAACAGCAGGCTCATGAGATCGGGAAAAAATACTGGACTCAGGAAACTTTGCCGCATCGCCTCAAAAAACAGGAATCTGTTTTGATTCTTCTGAGGGGGATGATTGGTCATTGTGCGGCTCGATTTGGGTATGAACAGGCAACGAACTCGCAACACTCGAATCATCGGAGTCATTGATATGCGGCGGTATGAATTGGAACAAGCGGTTCTGGAATATTCAGATCGAGTGCTCTTTCCTGGTATCCAAAAAATGTTGTTGGATTTCAAAGAACAGGAACTAGAGAAAAGAGAGGGGCAAAATCACAAAGGGAAGCCACTTCCCATTTTCACGACAGACACTCAACTCAGCGGGATGTTTCATCAGTCGCAAGCCATTCAAAAAGGGAAAGATATTTTTTACAAAAATGGAAATGAAACGAATGAAACCAGTTTTGAAGCGTTTCTGAGCCATAGACAAACGTTGGCAGAAAAAAGAAACCATAAGCAGGAACAACGCTATTGGGAAACTCTCATAAAAGCTTTATTTGGAGACGAAGAAATTGGATTGAATCCATCCATCAAAACCATACTAACCTCTTTTTATGACAAAGAAAAAGCGCCATCCCAGGAACGAGAACAGGGACTCCTGCTTTTGTTTCGGGAATGGAACAAACATGTCTATTATCTGGCTCGACGGTTGAGTCAATCTGAGTGATTATCAGGGAAACAGGTACCTATGTTATTGCATCATCAATTAAAAAATCGTACTGAAATATCCGCACATGTGGTGCTGGATACCGCATTGCATATGGGAACAAGCCACCAGGTGAGTCATTTGGATTCCCCCGTCATTCGTTCCAGTTTTGGACGTTGTTTTATTCCGGGAGCTTCTCTCAAAGGGGCTTTGCGTTCACGGGTTGAAGCCTTGGCTCATACCCTGAATTTGCCTGTCTGTTTTCTGGAAAAACAAAACTCTCTCTGCCTTTCCGGTGATCCCAAAGGAGCTACTCACATTCAGGAGAAGGCTGAATCCTCAACTCCAACAGAACTATCCCAGTATCTGGAACAGAATCTTTGTCCCGCCTGTTTACTGTTTGGCGGTTCCTCCTGGCGTTCCAGGGTCTTGTTTGATGATCTGCATTTGCTGATAGGGTATTCCTTCCCTACAGAATTACGAGATGGAGTCGGTATTGACCGCGACTCCAAAACAGCCGTGGATAGTGTAAAGTATGATTTTGAAGCGGTTCCAGCCGGGAGTCGGTTTGAACTGAAACTGATGGCGGAAAATATGAGTCCGAAAGATTGGGCGCTCCTGGCAATCGGACTCCTGGAACTCCTCAACGGCCACTTGGCCTTGGGAGGAAAAACCAGCCGGGGGTTAGGCAGTCTCCATCTGGAAAACCTGAGAATTGCTCCGATAGATTTTTCAGACAAAAAGTCTTTGCTTCTCTTTTTTTCAGGTCAGATTAAAACGGTCGATGAACCAGAAAAATGGTTGTTAGAACACCTCGCTTCTTATCTGAGTCCCTCGGATTCTTCCCCAACCTCTTCTGTGGAGTAACCTCTATGTTTCGACAATTACTCAATGAATGCCGTGTGGATTTGAAACTTTCTCCTGAAGGCCCCCTCCTGATCAAATCAGGCAACAATGTAGGAGCCACAACCGATGCCGCCTTTGTGAAAACCTTTCGGAATGGACGTCCTGAAGTGTATTTGCCTGGAAGCTCTCTCAAAGGAGTATTGCGTTCCCATACCGAAAAAATTGGACGAACCCTCAACGATCAAGCCATTTGCAATCCGTTTAATACCTTGAATCACAAACCGGAAAAAAATCCATCCCCTCATGGCGTTGGCAGTTGTAGTGATGCGTTCGCTCCCTATAAAAAGCAGATGAGTTCCCCTGAAGTTTATAAGGCTTCCTGTCCTGTCTGCCGATTGTTTGGCTCTCTCTCCATGGCAGGGAGATTCAATATCAATGATGCCTATGTCGCTCAAGATCAGAAACCCCCTCAACCCGAATTTCGAGACGGCGTTGGGATTGATCGCTTCAGTGGAGGCGCTGTTCATGGCGCAAAATTTGATTTTGAAGTCATTACCTCCGGAGAGTTTTTCACCACCATCCGTATCACTAATTTTGAATTGTGGCAGTTATCCTTGTTGAGCTACCTCCTGAGAGACCTGCAAGATGGCATGATCTCTTTGGGCATGGCCACCTCACGGGGGTTAGGGATGGTCAAGGGAACCGTAACCTCAATTCAGCTTGATCTGATCACCTCTTCGTCTCCCCGTGAAATTGAAGGTATTGGTTCCTTGTATCAGGCGCAGGATAAGGCCTCTTATGGATTTGCCAGGGAAAATCCATTGCCCTTTTCAATCCCTTTTTCCAGACAAGGCATACGCCACCGGGCCTCGATTTCGTCAGATCAGCAAGATGCTTTTTATACAAGTTTACAGGACTATTTCCCAAATTTCATTCAATCGTTTAATTCCATGCAAAACTGGAGAAAAGAAAAAAAACTGAAAATTCAGTAATACAAATCAATGAGGAACATGCGTTTACAGGCAAACCCCAAAGCATCTTATGAACAACTTGAGCAGTGTTGGACCCAACTCACTCCAGACACTCCCGGATTTTATGATGCGCTGACCCAAGGCGATTTTTGCAAAAAATCCTCTTTGCCAGTGTCCCTGGACTCCATCCTGGAAGGACGTTTTTTTACTCCCCAACGGGAATTGCGCTGGCAAAAAATCAGGGATTTTCAGGGAACCCTGACCTGGCATATCCTGCTGGCGGGTGATTGGGATCTCCAAAATGGATTTACCCTGGAAGAACTCTCAGAAAGCCAAACGGTTTCCTCCTTTCTGTGGCATGAAGAACTGCCAAAACGTTTTGATTTTCAGTCTCTTGGAATCACCTCTCCTGTAACGCTTCACCAAAAAACAGGATTGAAACAGGGACTTCCCTTTTATTATCAATGGACTCATCTTTCCCAACAAAAACAGGAGGTCTGATATGGCTGAAGCTCATTCTCCTTATGGCTTTGTTCCTTTTTCCGATCAACCGGTATCTCGTAGTTCTGTAAAAGCATTTCATGAAAAGTTTCACCCCAACCTCTTTCATGGAGAACTTCAGTTTGAACTGGAAAATCTGACTTGGCTTTTAGTGGCTTCAGGACACGATGACTTGGGGTTTTCCTTACCTGCGGGGGACGCTAAACATTTTGTTATGGCTAACGGAAAACCGGTCATTCCCGGAACAACCCTCAAAGGAACCTTCCGTTCCATCTATGAAGTTCTGACCAATTCCTGTTTGTCTCAGATTAACTATAAATATCAACAGATTTTACCTCAAGATTATGAGCCTCTGAAGAACAATAACATGGGATTGAAACAATGTTATCATGTGAACAACCTTTGTCCAGCCTGTCGGCTTTTTGGATTTATGGGAAGAGGACGCGATTCAGGGTTATTCCATGGCCGAATACAAATAGGAGACGCTCTTTTAAAACCGGAGACCTCTCCTCGCTTTGTAGATGGGATTGCTCTTCCCATTCAGGGCGAGCCCAAACCCAAACCTCGTCCCAACTCCTCCCAATATCCGGATTATTTTCCTGATAATAAATTAGCCGGGCGAAAAATGTATTACCATTGGTCGGAACCACCTCTAAAGGCGACTATCCCCAAAACAACCGGAAACCATCAACAAGCGGTTGAGTCGCAGCCCCTGGAACCGGGACATTCCTTTCAATTTACCGTGCGCTATACCAATTTGGAGGAACCAGAAGTCGCCAATTTATTAGGGTCGATTCAGTTACCTGCCGGATGGGCGCATCATGTGGGGACTGGAAAATCCTTTGGATGGGGATCTTGTCTTGTAAAGTTGACCGGATGGAAGCCCTTCTCAACGGATCGTTATCGGAGTTTGGGAGCAGTCTCGCAGGAACGTCAGGGAGACTTCCTGAAAACAGAAACCGAACGATTGAAACGCTTGATTCACAATGATCGTTTGGAATTGCTTCAACCTTTCCTCTTATGGGAAAACCGTCCCCAACGCCACTATGCGTTTCCTGTTTTTCAAAGACGTTGAGTTGGGGAATTGTGAAAAATCCACGTTATTTCCTCACTCTCACCTTTAAAGTCCTGACTCCGATCAAGTCCCTGCCGCATTATCAGGGAGCTTTATGGTCGGCGATGCTTCGCTTTGCCTACAATCCCTTCCTGGTTCCGGGTAAATGGCCGATGGGATCCCTTGTTTCAAACACTCTCCCATTGAGTGAATACGCCCAATGAGCTTTATGAAAATCAGAAGACGAATCATCATCTCAGGAAGAGTACAAGGCGTAGGCTTCAGGCCTTTTGTGTTTAAGCAGGCTTGTGCTTTGGGCTTAACAGGGTTCGTGAAAAACAGGGCCTCGCAAGTGGTTATCGAGGCAGAAGGAAGTCCTGAACAACTCGAACTATTGCTGAAGGCGCTCCCTGCTCAATTACCCTCTATTGCCTCCATGGATCAATTAGAAACACAGGAATGCTCCGTACAATCGGACTCACACTTCAGCATTATTGACAGCGAAGACGCTTCCGATTCGAGGACTCAGGTGCTTCCTGACCTCTCGGTATGTGACGCCTGTATCCAGGAATTGTTTGAACCTTCCAATCGACGTTATCTTTACCCTTTCATCAATTGTACCCAGTGCGGACCCAGATTTTCCATCATTCAAAAAGTTCCTTATGACCGGGAAAACACGACGATGCATTCTTTTCAAATGTGTTCCCGGTGTGAGGCGGAATATCATACGCCTTCCGATAGGCGTTTTCACGCCCAACCGAATGCTTGTCCTGAGTGCGGTCCGCATCTTTCGCTACTGAATGCTCAAGGCAAGGTCCTTTTTACCCATCATTCCGCGCTTTCCCAGTGTGTGGTTTTATTGAAAGCAGGGAAAATCATTGCGGTGAAAGGGTTGGGAGGTTTTCATCTAATGACGGACCCTTTCAAACCTCAAAGCGTGCTCACGTTAAGACACAGGAAACGAAGGGAAGAAAAGCCTTTTGCGTTAATGGTCAGGGGCCTCGAACAAAGTCATCAATGGTGTGAGCTTTCTAT
>JBBCAX010000159.1:0-33937 GCA_051382335.1 Deltaproteobacteria bacterium TL4 | reverse complement strand
TTTCGCTACGCTCTACCCAACCTACGTTTTTGTCCCACTTTAGACCGGTAGCCCTTTTTTTAACCACGAAAAACACTAAAAACACGAAATAAAACCTGCAAAATAGGGTTTCACGGAGGAATTCATTTATTAAAAAATCATTTATTTCGTGTTTTTCGTGTTTTTCGTGGTTAATTTTCAAACCACCTGCACAGCTCGCCATTTTTTATTCTTTAATTTCAACTATTTGCAATATTGTGACAAAATATCAAACGGCTACCCACTTAACCCGGGACACCTCGATGGTAGGCCGGAACTACGTGTCCGGCAACCTCAACGCTCAGAAAAGCGGGGCATGCAATCCCCGCCTACCAATGTCCCGGCTTTGTAAGAAAGTGGTAGAAGGGGACTACGTGCCCCTCATTTTGCCGGGCATGTAATCCCGGCCTACCAATTACTTTCATGCTTCGTTGTGAGACTTGTCTCATGTAGCTTAAGTGAGTAGCCAGCTACTGTAATCGCGAGAGACTTAATTATCGGTTGCAAGCGGTGAGGATCCCTGTCCAACCTTTCACAATTACACATGCTGGAGCACATCCAGATAGAATTCAACGCATTGCCTCCAGTTTGATGCTGTTTTAAATTGTTGATACAACTCATGAATTTTAAGAGAGACGCTCGGATCATCGGTGTTTCCTGTTTCTTTTTTCCAGTGTAAGAATGGTAAAAAAACACTATCCTGAGTAAAAACAGAAAGGAATTGAAAAAATTCAAAACACAGCCAGTATAATTCGACGCTGCTAATCTTCTGCATGACGTCCAGATGATTTTCCGCAATTAAAAGTAATTCCACCAGATCATAGTGAGCGGGGTACGGAATGAGTCTTTTCAGTAGGTGAGGCGTATGAAGGGTTTGATAGAAAACATAGTCACACCACGTATTTTCTAAACACAGGCCTGTGATTTCAGGTTTCATGCACCAGTTCAGTAAGTCTTCGTGAAATTGATAGTATTGTTGTAAAATTCCTGCTGGGGATCTTTTTTGCGTGACATACCAAACTTCAATTTCCTGCTGTAACCTCTCGACCGTATGCGTTTGGAGACGCTTCCAGCAATAGAGCAGTAAGGCTTCCATTTCTTTTAGAATGTCAGTGAGGGCTCGGCCCAAGGATTCTTTCAGCCAGGGATGCTCAAAAGGCAGACTATGTAACAAATCCAGCGGGACTGTGATCTGCTGGAGTAATTCCGAGATTTGGCTGTTCAACGAGGAAACTGTAGTTTGAGAAGGATCCTGCGGGCTAGTCATAACTGTCCCATGCTGGGTGACGCCTCTTCATTCGGCATAAATAGGCCTTCTATGGTCTTCAGGCCTTCAAAAAATGAATCCATATTTTGCTCAATATGTTCCAGTTCCAACGTTGCTTTCCCGACGAGTTTCAGCGGACTTTTCGGGAGGCTCAACAATCGCAGCAGTTTTTCCATATTCAGGTATTTGGGTTGGACTAGCGTAACGCGAAGTTTTTGGTTCCGGTACTCAATTAACTTGGCGTAGGATTTCTGTCCCCACAAGCGAATTTGAGCATTTTTAAAGAGATTCACCACCATTGGGGGCATGGTTCCATACCGGTCTTCTGTTTGGTTTCTCAGCGCCCACAACTCTTCTTCACTGCTCACGGAGGCGAGTTTTTTATACAAAGATAAACGTTGGCTGGTACTGCGAACGTAAGCCTCGGAGATTCCGGTATCCAATCCCAAATCGACGATAATCTCTTCAAGTCGAGGCGCTTCCAAATCGTGTTGTTTGAGTTTTTTAACCGCACGCTCAATCATCTGAGTATAAAGTTCAATACCCACACTGGCAATATGCCCTGATTGAGAAGAGCCGAGCAAATCGCCTGCGCCTCTCAACTCCAGGTCTCTTGACGCGACTTTAAAACCTGCGCCTAAATCATTTAACTCCTGTAATACTTTGAGTCGTTCCTGTGCCACATTGCTTAAAATTTTGTCCGGAGGCACAAGCAGATACGCATACGCTTGAACATTGCTGCGTCCCACCCGTCCCCTGAGTTGATAGAGCTGTGCCAAACCAAATTGATCCGCATTGTTCACAATGATCGTATTGGCTCTGGGAATATCCAGACCGGATTCAATAATTGTGGTTGAAATCAGGACGTCATATTTTCCATTCATGAAATCGTACATGATTTGTTCTAATTGCTTTTCTCCCATTTGACCATGCGCTATAGCAAGGCGTGCCTTAGGAACAATTTTTTCAAGATAGCGTGTATATTGATGGATGGTTTCAACTCTGTTATGAACCACAAAAACTTGTCCATGCCTTCGAATCTCCCTCCCCACAGCTTCCTGAATGATATAATCGTTGGCTTTCAACATTCGTGTTCGAATGGCCCGTCTGTCCGCAGGAGGGGTGTTGATGACACTTAAGTCTCTGACTCCCATCAAGGACATGTGAAGTGTTCTGGGGATCGGGGTTGCGGTTAAGGTCAGAATATCAACCTGGCTGCGATATTGTTTGATTTTTTCCTTATGTTTGACACCAAACCTTTGTTCTTCGTCAACAACCAATAAGCCTAAATTTTTGAAGTAAACATCATTTGAAAGTAAGCGGTGAGTGCCAATGAGCACATCAATTTTTCCTTCCGCCAGTCGCGCGAGTGTCTTTTTTTGTTCGGCAGGAGTTCGAAAACGGCTGATCAGATCAATATTAAAAGGCATGCCTTCAAAACGGCTGGAAAAAGAAACGTAATGTTGTTGTGCCAAAATGGTTGTGGGCACCAGGACCGCCACTTGCCGGCCATCATTCACCGTTTTTGCGGCAGCGCGGATGGCGACTTCCGTTTTTCCATACCCAACATCGCCACAAACCAAACGGTCCATGGGGGTGGGTGTCTCCATGTCCTGCTTGACTTCCTGAATCACGGTAAGTTGGTCTGGCGTTTCTTCATAAGGAAAAGAAAGTTCAAACTCTCGCATCAGATGATCATCCTTGGAATATTGAAACCCCTTCCTGGCCTTACGTTTCGCATAAATTTCGATCAACTCCTCAGCAATATCCTCTGTCGCTTTGACGACCTTGTCGCGTGTTTTCTTCCAGCCTTTATCCCCTAATTTATTGAGGGTCGGCTTGGAACCATCAGTGTTGACATATTTTTGCACCAGATGAAATTTACTGACAGGGACGTACACTCTTCCTGACTGAGCATAAACCAGAACCATGAAGTCTTCATTGGTATTGAGGGTTGCGATTTTTGTCAACCCCTCATAGCGTCCAATGCCATGATCCAGGTGAACAACGAACTCTCCTTCTTTAAGATCCTCAAGACCTTCCATGAATTGTTGAGCGGCCTTTTTCTGGAGATTTCTATTTTTTGATTTCTCTCCGAATATTTCTTCTTCCGTTAAAAAGGCAAAGCGGGTCTGCCCCTGCTCATCAATAAGCCGAAACCCGGAAGAAATTTTTCCAGAGAAAATAGGAATCGTACTTCCCAATAACTCTTTTGAGGGGGTTTCCAACCAGTCTACCCAAGGGCAGTTGTAAGACTCGTGTCCTTTTCCCCAGAGTTCGGTATCAATCGTAAAATCGGATAATAATTGTTTGAAATGGTCCGCATTGGTTTGGTTTTTTGCAACAAACAAGACCGGAACCTTGTCTTTTTTCCACGACCGGATTTTATCAATCATTTTGACAACAGTTTCATGAGGATTCTGTTGGGCATACTCCTGACGGAGTCGATGATTCTCCGTAAAAGGCAAAGGGAGCGCATAATCAAAGGTTTCAGGCCGTTGATGACCCGCAAAACACGCGAGTTTGATTTTAGGTTCCAAGTGTTTTTTGAATTCCTGGGGATTCAGATAGATTTTTTCAGGGGGAATGACAAAATTTCCCTGGTCCCTGCTCAATTCATATTCGCGAAAGACTTCATCAAAGATATATTTTGCCCGTTCATAAACCTGTATTTCTTCATCGACCACAATCACACTGTTTTCCGGAAAATAGGAAACCAAGGTTTCAGCCTCTGGATAAAACAAAGCGGATAGGGATTCAATTCCAGGAAACACTTGGGCTTGTTTCAATAACGATTCCATTTGCTGAAAAATCTCATGGGTTACCTGACTTCGGTAGCTGTAAATCCCCGATTGGGCCTGTTTTAAGGTTTTGGGCGTAAAAACCACCTCACGCCCTGGAATCACCTCCAAAGTTTCAAGTAGCGTACTGGACGTAAGTTGAGTTTGAACATCAAAGGGTTTCATGTACTCCAGTCTATTTTCAAACCACAGGAGACGCACAGGAACCTCCGCGTTCAAAGGGAAAAGATCCGTTATTTTTCCATGATCACTATATTCTCCGCGTTCTTCAACAACATCGACACTCGCATAACCGGATTCTTCAAACTTCCTGAGTAATTCCGCTTTGTCATAAGTTTTTGAAATTTTCAAAGTGAGACAGACGTCCTTAAAAAGCTGTTTAGGCATGATTCGTTGCATTAACCCGACAGGAGTCGTGATGACGCATCGAACCCTATTTTCCAGCATTGCTTTCATCGTCGTGAAGCGTTGTGAGACGATATCCTTGTGCGGCGAAAAATTGTCGTAGGGCAGCGTATCCCAACCGGGAAAGAAATAGATGCCCTCAGAACCCATGAAAAATGCCAGATCTTCCTGTAACTGCTCGGCTTTCTCAAAGGATTCACTCACCACGATGGTAGGAGCCTGACTCAGTTTTTGAAGATAAGACAAAAGGAGCGGCTTACTGGAGCCTTGAAGATTATAAAGGCTGGTTTTGTAAGTCGACTGTACTAATTTTATGAGAGTAGAGGCAATAGAATCGTCCATATTCGCTTTTTAATAATTCCGGTATTTTATACACTCTGGTTGTAAAAATTCTCTCCCCGTAATCGCCGTGCGAAAACAACAGCACTCACCGAATGGGCTCCTGCGTCCAGCAGCGTCCTTGCGGCTTCATGCAGTGTTGACCCTGTCGTCATGACATCATCTACCAGGAGAACTCTGGTTCCTTGAACTGGTGAAGACACACGGAAGGCCTGCCTGATATTGGTTTTCCTTTCCTGTTCCGGCAATTCTGCCTGTGGTGAAGTTTTGCGTACTCGTTGCAAACCATGACCCATGAATAATTTTTCTGTGGAAGGCAAATTTTTTATTAAGTTGTGAGCCAATAAAGAGGCCTGATTGAAACCTCGTTGCCGTAACCTGGACGCATGAAGCGGTATGGGGATGACCGTATCAAACGTTTTTGTTTTCAACAACGATCGAATCTTCAGCGATAAAAAGTACCCCATCATGGGAGCTAAGTACGATTTTCCCCCAAACTTGAGTTGCAGGACCCATTCCCGTATCACCTGTTCGTAATAAAAACTACTCCAGGTTTGCTCTAATTTCCAGTCTTGTCCCAAGCAAAAATAACACCCTAAATGGGGAGCTCCAGGAGTTAGGTTGGCACACCGGATACACGAAGTTGATTGATCTGTTGAGGGCAAGGTGTGGTAACAGGAAGAACATAAAAACGGGAAGGACAGCTCACGGGTTTGTTGAGCAGGGATGATGTGATTGCAGATCCAACACACTGGAGGACAAAGTTGATGGGAGATCCGTCTAGGCCACCTGACAAAGAAAGGATTGTCGATTTCTTCCAAAGGCATATTCCCTCGTAACATGTTCATAACCCCCCCCCCAGCAGGAATGACTTCGGCTCACCCTAGCTGAGTTTTTCATAACTGACCAGCTTTTTTATTGGTCAACGAAGATCAGCTTATGCGACAAGTTCAGGTAAAAAATTTTGGCAACAGACCCCGAAAAAGGGTTACTCGGCAAGAGGTAGGAAGAGGGTTGAGTACATTTGAAATAAAAAAGGGATGTTTGTGTTAAAGCAAATTAAATACCATGTGCTTCCCGAAGTGAGTTTTCTGCATCCATTCCCCTCTTCTTTTGAGTCAGAACTTGCTAATACCCCCCCATAAGTGTTAAGCAATAAGGAAAATTATAGCATCTCTGGTGGTTTGCGTGTCCTTGAGGGGTTGTTAGAAAGACATGAAACGCAACTTTGTATTTGGTCTAAAATAGAAGCAGTTGGCATCCATGATTCAATGGGATGTATTTCAAACATGACGGGAGATACCTTCCTCCGCATAATAGAGAAATTGTATACGATGCAAACTTCTGGAAATATTCCGATAAGTACGATTAAGCAGAACTCAACTCAATCCCAAAAAACTGTTGGAATTGGACCTATTCGTGGAAAGATTAATCCTCAAGACATTCAGATTATTCCCGGAGTCTATAAGGTTCACAATATCTGGAATGCGGAGATCCAAAGAAGAGTCACAGAAATTGAGAAGTGGAGCAAGATGAGTACTCAGGATAAAACATCTTCACAAACAATGCGGCATATTGAGCCTTACGAAAAAAATCAAATAGCTGGTATTGCGCTACAAAAGTATCTGGATACTCCTGACAACAGAGCTCATATACGAGGGTTGCTGAAAAATCCATATTCCATCTTTGATCGTTTGGCACTTGTTGAAAGCGTAGAGTTGGAACATGATCTTCCCATCGAATTATATCGTGAAAACCTTTTTCAGGCAATTATCCCCTTAGTAATGGGGTATTGCAGCACTAAGAGTTGGAACCTTTTTATTCGGGTCTATCTGACCTATTTGGAAAAAATGAAGCAGTTGGTCCAGGAAAGCCTGGTCGCCTCTAAGCCAGGTGAAAATCAGACAGAGGGCTCTCAACTACAAATAATTTTAAAACTTCTAACAACTTTCAAAGAGTTAGCTCTGTCCAAAGATGTTCAGAAATTGGAGATCACGACCTTTCACCTGTCGGATTTAAATAATACCCTTCAAGACGCTGCTCTCATCCGGCAAAAAATGAATGATCCCGATTCTGTGGAGTTATTTGATAAAAAAAATATCATCAATGAGCTGGGAAAATTGCTCAATGCCATGCGGTTTATTCCCTTACTGCATCCTTTCGTGATTGAGATCACCCGACAGCTTAAAGCCAAATATCCCAGCTATCTCCTGTCTTACATCTTTGCGGGACGGGTTTATATGCAGGCCATGGGTATTGCGGTGATCATTCACGCTAACGGTCAGAAAGGGTATTTGCAATTATTAAAAAATAATTTAATGATCTGTTTGGAAACTTATGGTCAGGGGAAGAAGTTTTTAGGTTCTTCTGTAAGCAAGCAGGGGGCCATCCTTTTGAAAGAATATGCCATTTTGGCACTACATGCCTATAACTTGCGAGCGACGTTGAAAATTCCGAAAGATGTCACTCTCACTATTTTGACGATGGGGATAAAAAATCTGGAGCGCCTAGAAACCTCAGATCCCGAGTATACGAAATTGAATGCCAATTTGAGGGAGGCCTTGATCTCAATTTGAACTTACTTTTTGTTGTACCGCCTTCTGATAGATGAGTTCCTGAGAGGTTGACCGAGTTTTTCTGGGGGCATAAAGAGGGTTTTTATCGTCAAAGTCGTTATGGAAAAAATCCATTTGCAGTCGTTCCTGCCATAATTTACGCATCATATTGAGGTAGGTGTAATCGACAAACATTTCAAGTTGCCACTTTTCCTTGGAGTAATACAATTGGGCTTCTTTATCTATCAGCTTATGGCATTTTTTGCACAGTGCAATCAGGTTTTCTTTAGTATTATTATCACGATTCTGGTCAATATGGTGCACGGTTAACATTGATTGTCTTCCGGCAGTGCCATGGAGGCGATGACATTGGGCGCATCGCCATCCAAAAGCCTCTTTGACTTTTCCCGTTAATTCCTTCCAAGTGCGTTGGTACTTATCTGCTTTTTGTGTCATTAATCTAAGGCGTTCTTAAGAATTATTGGCGCTAACCGTTTTAATTACGAAAAAATTCTTTAATCTGCTGAACCACATAAGTCTGCATCTCTTCTGTCAACTCAGGGTAGATTGGCAAGGCCAGGACTTCCTCTGCCGCGATTTTAGACTGAGGAAAGTCTGCTTTTTTATAGCCCAGATACGCAAAACATTTTTGCAGGTGAAAGGGAATCGGATAATAAATTTCTGTGGCAATGTGTTGCTCTGCCAAAAATTTTTGGAGTTGATCCCGTTTGGGAACCCGGATTACAAACTGGTTATATATGTGGTAATTGGTCAAACCTTGCTCTTGATAAAGCGCATGTGGGAGTCCCACTTGGGGGAGGTTGGCTTTTTGAAAATATTTGCTGTAGTTGTTTGCGTTTTTTTGCCGTGCGCGATGCCAGTCCTGAAGGTGTGGCAATTTGATTGAAAGCGCCACCGCTTGAATCGGGTCAAGCCTGAAATTCCCGCCAATGGTTTGATGGTAATACTTAGGTTGTGCCCCATGAACCCGTTTGATTTTCATTTGTTCCGCAAGGGTGGGGTCATTGGTAACCACCATGCCTCCGTCGCCTATGCCTCCCAGGTTCTTGGTTGGAAAAAAGGAGAAACAGCCGATAGTTCCCAGGTTGCCCGCACGCTTGCATGCTCCATTGAGCTGATATTCCGCGCCAATGGCTTGTGCGGCATCCTCAATGACGGGAATGTGATAGCGCTCAGCAATGCCCAGGATTTCGGCCATGTCGGCACACTGCCCATAAAGATGTACGGGAATAATGGCTTTAACCTTCTTACGACCATCCTTGGTCATCCTTTTTAAAACATCGTCTAATTGTGTGGGATCCAGGTTATAACTCAGAGGATCAATGTCTACAAAAACGGGTTGTGCATTAAGCCTGGTAACCACACCCGCTGTCGCGAAAAATGAAAAATCAGTGGTGATTACAATGTCTCCCGGGCCCACTTCAAGTGCCATGAGTGCCAGCAATAAAGCATCGGTTCCAGACGAAACACCAATCGCATACGAGGTTCCTGTGTATTCTGCAATCGCTTTCTCCAGCGCCTCGACTTTTGGACCCAGAACAAACTGTGTTGAATCAAGAATGTTTTCTATTTCTCGCATGATTTCAGCTTTCAATTCCGCCATTTGGGGTTTTAAATCCAGTAAAGGAACTTGCATCGGTGTTTTCATTTGAACCTGCCTTGGAAATGTGAGTGATTGTCCCGCACCCTCACGGTGCTGTGGTCGTGAGTCTTCGAGTATTGATACAAAAACACAAAACTCCTCTTTAAATTGAATGTAAAAGATGAGGGATGCGAGTTTGCAAGTGTGACAAACTAAAGCAATTTTTTGTGTTTTGATGCCTCTGGAAGACGTTGTAACAAAATTTTATATCCTTCGTAGTCTATATTTTTACAAAAGTACATGAATATCGTAGAAAGCGTGAGTGTATGCGGTAATCCCAAATCCTCGGAGAAAATAAAGGATGGTGAAGAGTAACCCTGCAACCCATCGAAACAGAAAACTATAAACATTAAAAACTTCACTCATGCTCCCGACGTAATGGCTGAGGGAAAACAGAAAGGAGGTCGTCAATACCACAACGATTCCGGTAAGGGTACTGTTTTTAATTAAAGGTTTTAAGCCATAAAAAAGAGCATTTAAGAGCAGAACTCTAAAAATAAATTCTTCAAAAAGTCCTGCTCCCAGAGAGAGCGCCAATTTTTGTAAGGTATTGTTATTAGCGCTCAACGTGTTTGAAAAGAAAAGAGGATGAATAATCGATTGAATAGCGATGCCCAAAAAGAGGCTATAGATCATGGATTCAATGAGCATCCATCCAATGACTTTTATATTAAATGAAACGTGTGGAGGTCGGATAAAGGGGATGGCCGCCATCAGGATGCCAATCATGATAAAGGTTGCTTGTTGGGAGGTCATGTCAAATAGCATTAAAAGATTACGTAGCCACATATCTGCCGCGTTGCGGACTTTCCAGTACGGCGTGTAGGTCAAGGCCAACAGGATTTCGTATCCGATTAACAGAGGCAGTGCCATGATGGTGGAATAGAAGGCGGTGTGGGACGCTTGGAAATATTGTTTCATAAACCGCTGATCATCAGTAATGTGTTTGATTTAGGGAAAGAGAACTCCTATCCAACATCCAAGATCCACGACCGCTCCCCCCTGCACTGTTGTGGTTGCGCAACTTCAGAATCCTAAGGTATCGTCTAAGAACGACTGTGATGTGATGACGGGCACTTCAGTTTTAGAGAATGTTTCTTGCGCCATCATCTCATGCTGGGGGGCCTCTTTTTCTTTTTGAGTTTCGGGAGGATCTTCAACGGGAACCGGAAGATGTTCCAAGGCGATGGCCAGCACTTCATGGATATACTTGACAGGAATAATTTCTAATTTACTCGTGATTTCCTTGGGGATTTCTGTCAAATCCTTTCTGTTCTTTTCAGGAATCACCACGATTTTAATCATTCCTCGTTTTGCCGCAAGCAGTTTTTCTTTTAAGCCGCCAATAGGTAAAACTTTGCCTGTTAAGGTGATTTCCCCTGTCATGGCAACTTCATTGCGGACAGGGATTCCTGTGAGTGCGCTGACAAGAGATGTGGTCAGTGTCACTCCGGCTGAAGGGCCATCTTTGGGAACGGCACCTTCAGGGATGTGAATGTGGATATCTTTTTCCTTAAACGCTGAGGATAAAACGCCTAAGGCGTTGGCATTGGAGCGAATATAACTTAACGCGGCGTGAGCCGACTCTTTCATCACATCACCCAACTGACCTGTTAATTGTAAGACCCCTTTGCCTTTCATCACACTGACTTCAGTCGTGAGGAGTTCTCCTCCTGCTTGAGTCCAGGCCAAGCCTGAGGTGACTCCAACCTCATTATGGGTTTCGGCTTTTCCATGTTTGTAGCGGGGAACACCCAGATATTCATGAATACGTGGCGGGGTCACCGTAATTTTCTTTAAATCAATTTTCTTGACCAGCCTTGTGGCAACTTTACGGCAGACTTTGGCGACGTGTCGCTCAAGGCTTCGAACCCCAGCCTCCCGTGTATAGCGCTGAATGATTTCTTGAATCGAATTATTACGAAACTGAATTTGATCGTCCTTAAGTCCATTTTCTTCAATTTGTTTCGGAACCAGATGTTCAAGCGCAATATGCTCTTTTTCAATCTCGGTATACCCTGTTAATGTAATAATTTCCATTCGATCTTGAAGAGGCGCCGGAATTTTTTGTTCCACGTTTGCGGTGCAGAAAAACAAAACATCCGATAGATCAAATTCAATCTCCAGGTAATGATCCATGAAGGTATTATTCTGTTCAGGATCTAAAACTTCCAGCAATGCCGCGGCAGGGTCTCCCATCACACCATGGGTCATTTTATCCACTTCATCAAGCAGCATCAAAGGATTGCGACTCTTGGCTTTTTTCAAAGACTGAATGATTTTTCCCGGCAATGCGCCAACATAGGTCCGTCGATGGCCTCGAATTTCGGCTTCATCCCGTACACCGCCAAGGCTGATCCGGACAAAATTCCGTCCCAACGATTCTGCCACAGAACGTGCCAGGGAGGTTTTTCCGACGCCTGGAGGGCCGACAAGGCAGATAATCGGGCCTTTCATTTTCCCTACTTTTTTGGCAACAGCCAGAAATTCAACAATCCGTTCTTTGACTTTTTCCAGGCCATAATGTTCACTGTTGAGAATAGCATTCGCTTTCTCTAAATCAAAACAATCCTCAGTTTTTGTGCCCCAAGGCATGGCGATGATCCAGTCAAGATAATTACGGACGACATTCGCTTCTGCCGACATAGGCGGCATGAGTTTGAGTTTTTTGATTTCTTTTTCAGTGGTTTCACGCGCTTCTTTGCTGAGGGGGAGTTCCTTGATTTTTTTCAAATATTCTTCGATTTCGGCTTTTCCATCTTCGCCTTGACCCAATTCTTTTTGAATGGCCTTAATCTGCTCGTTCATGTAATATTCTTTTTGGGTTCTTCCGATCTGCCCCTGAACTCGTTCTTTAAGTTTGCGTTCGACTTTTTTGAATTCACTTTCTTCCAGCATCCTTTCATAAACCAATTCCAGGCGCTTTTGCGGATCTTCGTTTTCCAGGAGTTGTTGTTTTTTTGCCAGATCCATACTCAGTAAAGGCGCAATTCGATCCGACAGGCGATGGGGTTCTTCTGAATCAATGGCCAATTTTTCAATTCCATCGGTTTGCCGTTTCACCTCTTTAAGGTATCGCTTGAGTTCTCCTCGTACATTTTTACTCAAGGCCATAATTTCAGGGGTTCGAACAATTATTTCTTCAATTTTTTGCACTTTGGCTGAATAAAACGGTTCATCAAGGTGGGCCTCAATCAACAATCCACGTGCGTCGGCCTCGAAGAGCGCTTTAATAGTCCCGTTATGGAGTCTCATGATCTGTAAAACATGCCCAATCGTACCCACTCGGAATAAGTCCTCCTCTGCGGGTTCTTCAACCATGGGATCTTTTTGCGCGACTACAAAGATTTTACGGTTTGTTGACAGGGCTTCTTCCAAGGCGATGATGGAAAGTGTTCTTCCAATGAAGAAAGGAGCGGTCATGTGAGGAAACACCACAATATCCCGCATGGGCAGCATGGGTAACCGTTCTATGGCATCATTTACGTACAAAGCGGGATTATCAACAGACATAAAATTCCTCTACAATAACACAGTAAAAAGTCATTAATTTAAATTAAAAATTGCCCTTGATCCTAGCATTGACAGCGAAAATGGCAATGCGTATTCTGAAGTTTTTTGATGTTTAACGGGAGATGCCTTATCATTAGCGCATGTTGTTTATAAAATCCAGGTCTATTCTGCAGGTTTTGAATAAGGGACAATTCCAGAGCTAAAAAGGTCAATGAAAGCTTGCAATGATTATTCAGAATGGTATGAAGGGGGCTCTTTACCGTGAGAAATGGCATTTTAAATACAATCTCCTGTTTCTTAAGGTGTTATTTGTCAGTTTTCAATTCTCGATTGAAGGTTTTTTATGCAACTTAAAATTCCTGCCGCGGAAACTTTCTCGCATTGGATATGGAGCGTGGTTGGGGCGATGCTGTTTGTCCTTCCCAATGTAGGACTTGCTGGAGGGGATCAATTTCCTTGGTGGCGTACCGCGTATGAGCCGCAGCCCATTGTATTCAGCCACAAACTCCATGCGACCACGAGTCAGATTCCATGTCAATACTGTCACAGTTTCGCACGCCGTTCCTTTTCTTCAGGCGTTGCCACCATGGGATCCTGTGTGGGATGTCATGGTCCAAACGAAATGAAATTGGCGATGCCTGATAAGCCTGAAAGCAATAAGGTTCGTGATTCTTGGGCAAGACAGGAATATATCCCTTGGGTGAAAATCCATGATCTGCCTGACTACGTGCGTTTCCCTCATAAAAACCACGTCAATGCGGATGCTACTCGTTTTCGTGAGGATGCCGCAATGAATTGTGACGAGCAAAAAGATCCCCGCTCCTTAGACTGTAAAGTGAAAAAATTTAAGATGGGTGATGTTGATCGCTGCGAAGCTTGTCACGGAGATGTTCGGAACATGGACGAAACCAAAGTGGTTGATGCCGACTTTGCGAAGATGGGTTGGTGTTTGGCGTGCCATTTGGAGGTCAAAGGGGTGGCCGAACGAAAATCCGCTTTGAGTACGATCGGCGGCTGGTTTAACGCGAAAGAGCAGGAAAAACTGCGTGAATCCAAAATCCAGCTTGAAAATCCCAAAGGCTATCATAATCCCAACCTAACTGATTGTTGGACTTGTCACTATTAGGAGACATTACGATGAAAAAAGGTCTCAGTAGAAGAAATCTTTTCAAATATATGGCAATCGGTGGGACCGCGGCTACCGTTGCGGGCTGTGAGAAAAAACCGGAAAAATTAATCCCCCTGTTTGTACCGCCCGACGGTTTTGAATATGTTCCTCACAGCGCTTATCAGTACATGACGACGTGTCAAGAATGTGAAGCCGGTTGTGGGATGATGGTTACCACTCGTGAAGGACGTGCTCAAAAAGCAGAAGGGAATCCCCATCACCCTATCAATCAGGGGGCGTTGTGTGCCAGGGGGCAAGCTTCGATGCAAGCCTTATACAACCCGAGCCGCATCAAAGCCCCTCAGGATAAAGGCAGCGGTCCATTGACTTGGGCCGAAGCGGAAACGCGTTTTGCCGACCAGGTTAAAGTGGCAAAGGGACAAGTGGTTTACTTGAGCAAAGCCCTCGCCGGAAGTAATGCTTCCTTTACCGATCAATGGTTAGAATCAATGGGTGGAGGTAAACGGGTTGGTTTTGAGGTTTTCAATCAAGCCAGCCTCAAAAAAGCAAATGAAATCGCGTTTGATCGGAAAGATATTCCCGTTTATGCTTTGGATCAAGCCAACTTCCTGTTGAATTTCAGCACAGATTTTATGGAAACCTGGGGAAATGCTGTTGAAAACAGCAGACGGTTTTCAGAAATGCATGCTTATCAGAATGGGCAAAAAAAGGAATTTGTACATGTGGGTCCTCACGTTTCTCTCACAGGAGCCAAAGCCGATCAATGGATTGCCATCAAACCAGGAACTGAAGGCTTGGTCGCCTTGTCGATGGCTCAGGTCCTTCAACAGCAAACCTTGACGCACACTTTTCTACAAGCTTATCTTAAGCCCTATGCTCCAGAACAAGTAGCGTCAAAAGTGGGGATCTCTGCCAACGTGATCCGTTCTTTAGCAGGTTCTTTTGTACAGAACGGTCCCAGTTTGGCGATTGGCGGAGGAAACCTGATAGCAACGGAGCAGAACACCGATACCCTCGTGGCGATTAATGTCCTCAACGCGGTTGCGGGCAATGTGGGGAAAACGATTTTCTTTCAGGAACGATCTCTCCCTGAAAACGCTTCGCATTGGAATCTGCTTCAGCTTATAGCGGATTTGAATGCGGATCACATCAAATTACTGATTATTGATGAGGTGAATCCTGTCTACGCGCTGCCGGCAAAAGCAGAGTTCCTCAAGGCCTTGGAAAAAACATTTGTGGTCAGCCTGGCCTCGACTCAGAGTGAAACAACCCAAGCCGCAAATCTTGTGCTTCCGACCTTAACCGCCTACGAAAGTTGGGGGGATGTTTTCCCACGCGCTGGCGTCCGAAATATCATTCAGCCGGTGATGGTACCCGTGAATGCCTTTGATGCTAGAGCCAAGGAAGAGATCCTCTTGGCGGTTGGCCGGAAAGTTGAACCTGGCCTCTTTAACGGAATTGCCTCTTACCTGGCTTATCTAAAAAATAAGTGGAAAACGCTCGTTTCTGAACCTGAGAGGGTTGAGTCCTTTGAAACACACTGGCTGGAGGTGCTTCAGGAGGGAGGTGTTTTCCAAGAAGCGAAAGTGGTTCCCGTGGAATTAAATCCAAGAGTCACAGCAGTGGCGTTGACCGCTCCCGCGTTCGAAGGAGTCGGATTAACGGTGCTGCCATCAAACTCTGTCCTTATGGGGGACGGACGCGGTGCGAACAAACCTTGGCTGCAAGAAGTTCCTGATCCCTTAAGTCAGATTATTTGGGATTCTTGGGCAGAAATCCATCCAGATACCGCCAAGGCACTAGGGATTACAGATCGAGATGTGATTGAAGTCAGCACGCCTTACGGCAAGCTGAATATGACTGCTTATTTTAGCTTTGGTGTTCATAAAGAAGCTATTTCCATTCCTTTTGGACAAGGACACACTCATTCCGGTGAAGCCGCCGATGGTTTTGGGATCAATGTGCTCCATCTTTTGCCAGCAAAGACCGATCCGAAATCAGGGGAATTGGCATGGGTTAGTGTGAATGCGGAGGTCAAACCTACAGCGAAGCTGTCTTATACCGCCAACATGGATGGAAATCCACGACAATTAGGGCGTGGGATTGCTGGCGCTGTTACCGTAAAAGAATTAAAACAGGGTGAACCCCCTCACGAAAAACACAAAAGACCTACGGATTTCTACCCTCCGCGTTCGGAAACGGCAGGTTACTACAAACCGTATCGTTGGGGAATGACGATTGATTTGGATCGTTGTAATGGCTGTTCTGCCTGTGTGGTCGCCTGTTATGCTGAAAATAATATTCCTGTTGTCGGGAAAATGAGAGCAGCGGTTGGACGTGAAATGTCATGGATTCGTTTAGAACGATACATTGAAGGTTATGACAGTGAAAATCTTGAATACCGTTTTGCTCCAATGGCCTGTCAACAGTGTGGAAACGCAGGCTGTGAGGCTGTTTGTCCCGTCTATGCCACTTATCACAATCCGGAAGGACTCAATGCCCAAGTCTATAACCGTTGTGTGGGAACTCGTTACTGCTCCAATAACTGTATTTACAAAGCCAGACGTTTTAACTGGTTCAACTATGAGTTCCCCGCTCCTTTGGATCAGCAGTTGAATTCAACCATCACCACTCGTGATAAAGGGGTGATGGAAAAATGTACTTTCTGTGTACAGCGAATTCGAGAAGCTCAGAATGAAGCCCGACAGTTGGGACGCGATGTCCGGGATGGTGAAATTGTTACCGCATGTCAGCAAACCTGTCCGACCAAGGCCATTACTTTTGGAAACTTAATGGACCCTGAAAGTGAAGTGTCCCGGTTGGCAAAACGAGGTGAGCTGGAAACGAAAAGAGACCGCCAGTATGAAGTGCTCGCAGAGATCAACTACAAACCGGCGATTACTTATCTGAAAAAGGTGAATCTTCATGAGTCTTCCTCCCCAAAGCATGAGGAAACCGAATCGCATGGTTTTCTGAAACACCAGAAAAATGAAACACAGGAGGCGTGATTATGAGTAAATCGAATCTGACTTATGGGAAGATTAACGATGATATGCTGGCAATGTTAGAAACTCCCCACCCTTCTTATTATTTGTTGCTGTTGGGATTTTTAACAGCGCTGGGTTTGTTTGTCATCAGCATTGCCATTCAAGTGGATGTGGGGATGGGATATAGTGGTATCAACCATCCGATTGGTTGGGGCTTCTATATCACGAACTTCGTATTTTGGATCGGGATCGGACATGCGGGAACATTGATCTCCGCTGTTTTTTATTTAACACGGGCCCCTTGGCGTACAGCGATTTACCGCAGTGCCGAAGCCATGACGGTTTTTGCGGTAATGACCGCAGGACTTTTTCCGATCCTGCATACCGGACGTCCTTGGTTGGGCTTCTGGTTGATTCCTTATCCGAATCAAAGGATGTTGTGGATCAACTTCAAGTCGCCTCTGGCATGGGACGTTTTTGCCGTTACGACCTATATGACGGTATCCATCTTGTTTTTTGTCATGGGACTGGTTCCCGATCTGGCGATTTTGAGAGATGAGGCCACCCGTCGGGGACAAAAGCTGAGAGCGTTGATTTTTACCCCTTTTGCCATGGCCTGGCGAGGAACCAATCACCAGTGGCTCCATTATATGAGAGGCTATTTGATTTTCGCTGCTTTAGCAACGCCTCTTGTATTCTCAGTGCATTCCATTGTATCCTGGGACTTTGCGGTGAGTTCCATCCCGGGCTGGCATACCACAATTTTCGCGCCTTATTTCGTTTCGGGTGCCATTTTCTCAGGCTTGGCAATGGTGATGACCGTGTTGATTCCTGTCCGTGTTGTTTTTAACTTGGAAGCGTATATCACCAATCACGTGATTCAAAGTGTGTGCAAGGTCATCCTCTTTACCTCCTGTATTGTGGGCTATGCGTATGGGATTGAGTTTTTCATGGCTTACTACAGTGGCAGTCCTTTTGAACGGTCCTTGTTTTATTATCGTCCTTTTGGCGCGATGGTCGGTTGGAATTTGCTGGGAACCCATGAAATCACCTTTCCTCAGATTGCGTTTTGGTTGATGATTTTCTGTAATGTGATTGCCCCCTTGCCTTTATGGCGTTGGAAAATCAGGAATAATGTGATTTGTGTCTGGATTATTTGTGGATTGATCAATGTCGGGATGTGGTTTGAGCGTTTTAATATTGTGGGCAGTTCCTTGCAGCATGAGTTTCTCCCTTCGACGTGGTCGAGTTACTGGCCAACCGTGATTGAAACAGGGATTACGATTGGTTCATTTGGTTTTTTCTTCACTATGTTTACTATCTTCGTAAAAACCTTACCACCGATGGCCATTATGGAGCTTAAAGAAGCGATCCAACCACCGATAAAAGGAGGACATCATGAGTAGATTTACAGGGGTTTGGGCAACCTTTGAGTATCTGGACGAATTTAGCAATGCGATTAGAGCGGTGAAAAATAAAGGTGTGGTTCCTACGGTTCTTTCTCCTTGTCCACGTCATGAAATTGACAATGCGATGGGAAATCCTGAGACCCGCTTGCCGTATATTTCCTTAGTGTTTGGCGCACTGGGATGTCTCATTGGTTTTAGTTTTCCCGCATGGACTGCTTCAGATTGGGTACTCCCCGTGAGTGAGAAGGCCATCGTGGCCATTCCTCCCTTTGCGGTGATTGGCTTTGAATTAACCATTTTGTTCGCGGCACTCTTCACTCTGCTTGGAGTGATTGGCTTGGCCACATGGGATGCTCTCAAAAATCCTTTACCAAAGGCGCTCAAAAGGTATGTTCGTTTTCAAAGAGATCGTTTTGGAATTGTAATTCCCTGTGATTTGAGACACACCAAGGATTATGAAAACCTATTGATATCACACGGTGCGGAGGAGGTGTATATTGAAAATGAGTAATAAAGCGATCCTGATAGGAATCCTAGGTTGGCTGGTGTTGGGCAGTCCTTTGGCGTGGGCAAACAAAAACAGGCCTTATGCGGATCCTCAGAGGGGTTATAACATCAAAGAAGATGAACGCCCCTGGTTTGACGGCAAAGACTATGCGTATTTTAGAGAAATGAATGATGGCGTGAGTCTTAAATCCCAGGAAAAAGGATCTTATACTCAATTTCCTCAAAACTCGGTTCCCGTCCGCTTTGTTTTAGGAAAGCTTGAGAAAGTCTATGAGGCCTTTGTCCCTGTAGACGAACGTGCGGGGAGACCCGAGAATCAAACGGAAGCGACGGCCGAGTCTCTTGCGAATGGACGTGTGATGTATGATACTTATTGTGCTGTCTGTCATGGAAAAGATGGAAAAGCCATTACGCCGGTAACCCTAAAGGGTGTTCCAGCGCCGCCCCTTCTTGCGTTTCTCAGCTTACCCGATGCGTATCTTTACAACAAAATAAGATATGGAAGTTTTTACCAAGAGCCCAAAGGCCGTATGCCTGCTTATGGCGGATATACTTCCCGCCAGGATCGTTGGAATATTGTGAACTATTTAAAAAGTCAAGAATTTGGTCAATAGGAGAATTCAATGCAAGAATTGTTAGAAAAATCCCTGTTTGAAATCCCTAACGAAATCAAAAGATTGTTATGGGGATTGGTGGGTTTGGGGATTACCATGTTTGTTTTTGGTTTGGTTACGGGAAATGAGGAGGGGCTTATTCGAACCTGGCAAGTCTTCTTGATCAATGTTTTATTTTGGGGGGGCATTGCCCAGGGTGGAGTCATTTTTGCGGTAATATGGCAATTGACCGATGCCAAATGGGGGCGCCCTTTCAAGCGTTTCGCTGAAGCTTGCGGAGCGTTTCTCCCCGTAAGCTTTGTCCTGTTCCTGCTGGTATTTGTGGGAAGTCATATCCTTTATGAGTGGACACGGGAACCGTTTATGCACAATGGACATGCGGTGAAAGCAGGCTGGTTGAATATTTATTTCTTCATCAGCCGGAATATTGTGGCCATGTTGTTGATGTATGGAATTACGTTTGTTTTTATGAAATTATCCCTTAAGCCTGATTTTGGTTTGGCCAGAACTAAAGATAAAAATTGGGGTGGAACGTTTGCGGACAGGCTGTTGAAAGGTTATGGTTCTCATGAAGAAGAAGTCGTTCGCTTGGAGCTCCTTTCTCGCAGAGTAGCTCCTGCCTTGGCCATCATCTATGGGATATGCGGTTCTTTGATGGCTTTTGACTTTGTCATGAGTCTGGACCAGGAATGGTTCAGTACCTTGTTTGGCGCGTTCTTTTTAGTTGGAAATTTACAAGCGGCCTTGGCTGTGATTTTAATTGTGGGAGTGACTGTCCGTCAGAAATTACAGTTAGAAGAATACCTCTGTATTAATCGCATTCATGATATGGCAAAGCTGATTATGGCGTTGACCATGGTTTGGACGTACTTTGCCTTTTCTCAATTCTTGGTGATCTGGTATGGCAACCTTGCGGAAGAAACACCTTATTTGATCATTCGCTCGGTAGAAGAGCCTTGGCGTACTTTGTTTGTGCTGTTGTTTTTCTGGCTGTTTATTTCTGTTTTCTTTGGATTAATGCCAAGAACGCTTTGCCGAAATCCTAACTTTGTGCGTGCAGCCGCTGTTTATGTTGCGGTGGGTCAGTGGTTGTCCATTTATTTGATGGTTGTGCCCTCGCTGCAAGAGCCTGGAAACTATCACTTTTACTTTGGACTGCATGAAATTATGATCACCTTGGGGTTTTTAGGTGGTTTTTTACTTTGCTACCTCACCTTTTTAGGAAAAGTTCCTATTTTGCCAATTTCTGATAAGCATTTGTGTAAAGGTTGGCATGGACACTGAGCCAGAGGATCACACCTGTTCAGGACAGAGCGTTTCCCTGTCTTGAGTCGTTGTTTCGGACTTTGCGTTTTTTACTTTTCTTCAAAGGATGATTTCCCTTTTCGGTGACTTACTTACGAGATGACTCATTAGATGAAAATTGGTTTTGACGCCAAAAGGGCCTTTTGTAATACGACGGGGTTGGGTAGTTATTCTCGTACTCTCATTACGTCTTTGCTTCATGACTACCCAAAGCACGAATATTTTCTGTATACTCCCAAAGAACAACTGGCCTTTGCCGAACAAGTTCCTGAAGCCACAATCGTCAAACCTCAAAATTTTTTCACTCGCACTTTTCACCCTTTATGGCGAAGTTATGGCATTGCTCGGCGTCTTCAAGAGGATCACATCGATTTATTTCATGGCCTTTCTCACGAAATTCCACACGGAATTCCTGCTTCTATCAAAACCATCGTTACTATTCATGATTTGATCTTCATTCGTTATCCTGAATTCTTTCCCTGGATGGATCGCCTCTCCTATCAGCATAAGTTTAAGTACAGTTGTTTCCATGCGGATAAAATCATAGCGGTGAGTCAGCAAACAAAGAACGACATTATCGAGTTTTATGGGGTTTCAGAAAATAAAATTGAAGTGATCTATCAAAGTTGTGATCCCGCGTTTTATGAAAAAATTCCAGAAGAAAGGATCCAGGCGTTCAAAAAAGACCAGGCTTTGCCAAATCGCTACCTTTTGTTTGTAGGTTCCTTAACCGAGCGCAAACAGCCCTTGAATCTTGTTAAGGCGCTTTATTTATTGAGAAATGAAATCGATCTTCCCTTGGTTCTGGTGGGGGCTGGACCTCAAAAAAAGCGGATACACGCTTTTCTTCAAGAAAATGCTTTTGAAAATCGAGTAATTTTTCATAAGCAGGTGTCCTTTCAAGATCTCCCCTTTATTTATCAGGGTGCGGATTTATTTGTCTATCCTTCCGTTTTTGAAGGCTTTGGCATTCCCATTATTGAAGCCTTATTCAGCAAGGTTCCTGTGGTGACTTCCAATAGGTCGTGCTTGCCCGAAGCCGGTGGTCCCTATAGCGCGTATGTGGATCCTGGAAATATTCAGGATATCGCGAAAGGTATTTACGATGTTCTGACGAATGATCCGCGACGACAGGCGATGATCGAAAAAAGTCATCAATGGGTTCAGCGCTTTCGACGGGAAAAGGTGATCGGACAAGTCCACCAGTTTTATCAGAGTTTGTTACGGGAAGAGGGAGTGTGATGCCACAAAAAGTAATTTGTTTTTTTAATAGTTGCAAGGTTTGGGGTGGCGGTGAAAAATGGCATTTTGATATTTCAACTCGCTTAGCTCAAAAAAATTATGCTGTTGTTTTTATCACCAATCAAGAAAGTGAACTCTTTTCCAGACTCAAAGACACCCCGGTCAAGACTTATGGTCTCCGCATCAGCAAGTTCAGTTTCTTGAATGTTTTCAAAGTTTTTAAAATCGCAAAACTCTTGAAAGCGGAGAAGGTTCAAACCATAATTATGAACCTTTCCGAAGATCTGAAAGTCGCAGGATTTGCCTCTGCGATTGCAGGCGTTCCTCAAATTATTTATCGTCGGGGAAGTGCCATTCCTATCAAAAATACGGGTTTGAACCGTTTCCTTTTCAAACGGATTATTACCGAAGTCATTGCCAACTCCTATGAAACCAAAAAGACGATTCTTCAAAATAATCCTGACTTGATTGAAGACCAAAAAATTACTGTAATTTATAATGGCCTTGATTTGAAGGCCTATGACCATGCGGTTTCAAAGCCGTTGGCCTTCAGACAGCAGAAGCGTCTCATTTTAGGAAACCTGGGACGACTTGTGACTCAAAAAGGACAAAGCCTCTTACTTGAAATGGCAAAACAACTCAAAGCTCGTGGAGTTCAATTTCACCTGGTGATCGGAGGCAGTGGACCCCTTGAAGCTTCCCTGAAGGAACAGGTACAGGCGTTGGGGCTGGAACAGGACGTTACCTTTTTCGGTTTTGTGGAAGATGTCAAAAGTTTTATGGAATCCATTGATCTCTTTTTGTTACCCTCGTTATGGGAAGGTTTTGGTTATGTCCTGGTGGAAGCCATGGCCTCAAAGAAACCTGTAATTGCCTTTGATGTCAGTAGTAATCCAGAAATTATAGACCATGGGAAAACAGGATTTTTGGTTGAATTCAATAACCTCGAAACGTTTATCAGCCGGATTGAGCAACTCAATGACGCGCCAGAACTGCGAACCCGTTATGGCCTCCAAGGAAGAGATAAAGTGAAGCAGCTTTTTGAGATCAATCAAACGGTGCTCCGTGTTGAGAACGTAATCAACAAATCAACGGAGGACAAAAATCTCCTTCCTGTCCACGTGTTGACAGGTCTGTTTGTAAATGGTTCAATACTTGAATTTCCAATCAACACCAGGGACTTACCCGTCGATTCACAAAAAAACTAAAGAGAGCCTATGAATGTTTTGATGATTGAAACCCCTTCTGAAGAATTTGAGGGATCCTTGCCCTTTGGTTTACTCAGTGCGGCTACGGCGGCCTTCCATGCAGGGCATAAGGTCAAGATTGTTGACTTAGTCAAATATTCTATCAGTGATGACAATTTTATAGAAATCGTAGGGGAATTTAAACCGCAAACTGTCGGTATTGGCGGCATCACCGCGGGATATAAGCGTTGTAAAGAGTTGATCCATCTGCTCAAAGCAGCGTATCCTGAAATCATTATTATTGTCGGAGGCGTGATTACTTCTGTCAGCGGGCTGTTGTTAAAAAAAGCAGGCGCGGATGTTGTGGTGCATGGAGAAGCTGAAATCACCTTTCCCCACTTGTTGACAACCCTTGCTCAAGGAGGCGATATTGCAGGGGTGCCAGGGATTTCATTTTTGAAAGACGGAAGCATTTTCCGGACAGAACGTCGCCCCCAAGTTAGAAATTTAGATGACATTCCTTTTCCTGAATACTCTCTTATTAAAGTTGAAGATTATTTGGATTCTGCGGAAAATTGGCTCAATCACTATTTTAAGGGCACTGCAGAATATGCTGAAATGGTTTCAAAACTAAAAGGAAAGCATCTCTTCCCCATCATCACGGCTCGAGGATGTACTGATAAATGCAGTTTCTGTTATCGGCACTTGCAAGGCGTGCGTCAACACGGTGTTGAGTATGTGGTCAAGATGATGAGATTCCTTCATGAAACCTATAATGTCAGTCTTTTTCAAATTAACGATGAGCTGACAACCGCAAAGAAAAAATGGGTTATGAGTTTTTGTGACGCATTAATAGCGGCCCCAATGGATATCTATTTCATTGTTCTCAGTGCACGAGTTGATACGGTTGATGATGAGACGCTGGTCCGCCTCAAGCAAGCAGGCTGTGTGATGCTGAATTACGGTTACGAAAGTGGTTCTGATGTCATTCTTGATGAAATGAATAAACGTTCCTCTAAAGTACAAAACCTTGCCGCAGGCCTGAGAACAAAGAACGCAGGCATTAAAAATGTTCCTGAGATCATTATTGGTTACCCTTCTGAAACGGAAGAAACGGTCGCCGACACGATTGATTTCCTTAAAAAATTAAACGTCTGGCCCATTTCTGTAAACACGCCCATTCCTTTTCCGGAAACCGCCTTGTGGGATCATGCTGTGAAAGAAGGAATCATCGGTGATATGGAAGAATTTGTATTGGGTTATGAAAGGGGACGTTTCATCAACTTTACTAAAATGTCTGATCAGAAATTAAAAATGCTGGCTTTTAAAACTTACATTGACACCAAACTCCATTATTTGAAAACACATCACTTGGAGAAAGAATACTATCAAACGTTGATGAATAAGGCCGCAAGAATGGCATTTTTTAAGCTCCCCCCAAGCGTTTATGCTCAACTTAGAAAATCGAAAGGGAGGGTGACTCATCAATACAAGCAAATACACACAAAAATAGTGAAGACTCGTTATGGTCATCAGCTTAAACGTGAAAAGCTGATAGGAGGACGTGCCCAACCGAAATAAGGAATGTTCCTGATTTCAAACTTCAGCATGGATTGAGCTTAAAAATTGATGGAATTAACAAGTGATTATTTATATTTATTTGAAGATCCCAGCCTAACCGATTCTGTAGAAAAGGCTTATCGAAACCATCCCGGACCGATTTTTTCTTTTTCGCTTCAGGGTAAATTACGGCTGGAAAAAAGAGGTGTCCCCTGTTACTTCCCGGACGAATTGGTGACGTTGCCGGATATGAATCGGGTAGGGCGGGAAAACTGGGAACGGACTCAAACTTACTGTAAACTCCTGGATCAACAAATTGCGAAGGAATTTTCATTTCTGGGAAAGGCGAAGTCAAAGGTTTGTCAAAGTAGTTTTTTTTACTTCAAAGTCTTCTTTGATGCTCTGTTTTCCTGCTACCTCCTGACTCAAAAAATGCTGGAGCACTACTCTGGTCAAAAAATCAGCGTTTTTCACAATGGCGTGGACGTACCGAATTTTTTTGATTATCGCCCGAGAGCCCTTTCTTCGTTCATGATTCCCGAGGTGTTTGGGGATCAATTTCCTATTCAAACGATAACGGCAAAATCGTTTACGCCTTCGGCCTCTCCTTTCAATTGGGTACAAACAACTAAAACATTCCTGAAATCCGCCTTTCAGCAAACAACAGGAAGGCTGTTTGCTCTCCCTGACACTAATGCGCTGATTTTGATGGAAGCTCATGACATTTATGCATTGGCAGAGCATCTTCAAGGGCAAGTCCGGTTTCTAAATCTCAAGGTTGATTCCGATTTATTAACGTTTAATCCTTATAAGAATAAAGGGCGGCCCTTAAAGCTGAAGCTGGATGTGGATTCGAATACGTTGACGCGGCTGCAAAAGGCCTTATTGGCCATGCCTCACAAACCTGAGTTTCAAACACTCTCCAAAGGATTTGAGCGTTTATACCAGTTTGCTCATGACTTCTTATCCCCCTGGATTAGCTCTTCATTAACTCCGTTGCTATCCAATGCGGAGGCCATTCAACAGACGCTTGAAAAACTGAATCTGAAAATGATGCTCACCTCAGAATGCCGTTTAGATTTAAAGCATGCTTATTTTTTAGAGCAAATCAAAGCACTCCAGATCCCCGTTGTTACCTATCAGGAAGGCGGGGGAATCGGTTATGTCAATTGGCCTTTGGCGAGTTTGGATGTCATCCACTCCGATTATTTTTTAACTTATGGAAAAAGTGTTGAAAACAGTCCTCTCCTTAATCAAGGGAAGGCCTGTAAAATTGCGGTAGGTTCTATTCGACTTGAAAATATAAAGAAAAAACTTAAATCTTCCGTGGTTCATCAACAGAAGTGTATTTATGTGATGCTGGATAGTATCAAGCCCAATACTTGGCAGCATTACCCTGGCAATGGCGGATTTTTTACTCAAGCATACCGATATCAACAGTTCTTATTAAAGCTATTGACCGAGTTTAAAGAGGTTTCATTTGTGCTTAAAACGATGGAACCCTACAAAGAGTTATATGAAGCTTATCTCAAGTTTGAACATATAACCCTTGAAACCAGACCTACTGCGGAGATATTGGATAAAGCCGACGCATTCATTATTGAAAATCCCTCCACTGTTTTTTTGGAATGTTTATTAACGGATTGTCCGATTGCGGTCCTCTATTCCGCTCAGGATGTAGAAATTGAAACTCATGCCCTTGAATCGCTTAAAAAAAGAGTTCGTTTATCTTCAAATCCTGACGACTTTCCCGGAGTCATTCAAGCCTTGATACAGGATATGGAGCAGAGTGCGGCAGCCCCAAAAAATCAAGAGTTTTTGCATCGTTATTGTCGGGTTGAAAACGTTGGTCCTGAGATTACGTCGTTTTTTAATCAAATGATTGTTGAAAAATCATAAATCGGTTGATTTCGTTTAACAAAGTGGAATTGTAGAACGCTACAAAGATCAGAAGAATGAAGACATTGATTAAATCTATATTAAAAGAGTTTATTATGCACTTTATTCGTATTTTTCCTACGGAGTTAGGTAAAATGATACGATATCGTGTTTATGGCTCTATGTTTAAAGGTTTAAAAGAGGGTGCCAATATTGCGGAGGATGTGAGAATTACCGGGTTTGAGAATATTGAACTTGGAAAAAATTTCAAGATTCTCCCTCATTCTTATATTTACGCGGAATCAGGACACTTAATAGTTGGAGATTACTGTTCCTTCAATACAAATGTACAATTAGGGGCTTCCGAAGGAGAAATGATTCTCGGAGATTATGTAATCGTTGGACCCAATGTGGTTTTCAGAGCAGCCAATCATGCTTCAGAACAACTGGATGTTCCCGTCAAACTTCAAGGACACCTTCCCGGAAAAATTATAATTGAAGATGGAGTATGGATTGCTGCTAATAGTGTGATTACGAGTAATGTAACCATAGGAAAAGGCGCAATCGTGGGAGCTGGTTCTGTGGTCACGAAGGATGTTCCTCCCTATGCTATTGTTGGCGGTGTACCCGCAAAAATCATACGATATCGAATACCTAGAGAGGGCTAAACCACCTTTGTGAGCGGTTATATTAAACATCCATTAAATAGATTCGGTAGTCAATTGGAGTGAGACAACATGAGCGTTTATATTATAGGCGAAGCCGGAGTGAATCATAATGGTTCTTTGGATATTGCAAAAAAGCTGGTTGATGTCGCTGTTGCTGCCGGTGTGGATGCCATAAAATTCCAAACCTTCCGCTCAGAAAAACTGGTCATCGCGTCGGCACCCAAAGCCAATTATCAAAAAAAAACAACCAATGAAGCGGAATCCCAACTCTCAATGCTCAAAAAACTGGAGTTAGATGAGCAGAGTCACCAGATTCTGTTTGCTTATTGCGAACAAAAAGGAATTCAATTTCTTTCGACGCCCTTTGATAGCGAAAGTTTGAAAATGCTGGTTTCCAAGCTGAAGCTTCCTCGAATTAAAATAGGGTCAGGAGAAATCACCAATGCGCCATTATTGTATGAAGTGGCTCTTACCGCAAAACCGGTGATTCTTTCAACAGGAATGAGTTCTCTTGGCGAAGTGGAACAAGCTTTGGGCGTACTCGCCTTGGGATATCTTTCGAATCAAAAAGCGCCTTCTATCACCGCGTTTCAATCCGCGTGGAGTTCTAAAGAAGGTCAACAGGTGTTACAGGAAAAAGTGGTGTTGCTTCACTGTACGACGGAATATCCCGCACCATTTTCCAGTGTTAATTTAAAAGCGATGGATACGATGAAGGAGGCCTTTGGTTTGCCTGTAGGTTTTTCAGATCATACGCAAGGCATAGAAATAGCCTTGGCGGCTGTCGCGAGAGGCGCGGTTGTGATTGAAAAACATTTTACTCTGGATTGTACGCTTCCGGGACCGGATCATCAGGCTTCCTTAGAACCTGAATCGTTACGGAATTTGGTAAAAGGAATTCGAAATATTGAAGCAGCTCTCGGCCGAGGGATTAAAGCGCCTGATGGCGTAGAGCTCAAAAATAAAAAAATTGCCCGTAAAAGTCTGGTGACTCAAGGTGCGGTTGTTCAAGGGGAGGAATTCACTACTGAAAATTTAGCCATCAAACGTCCAGGAACAGGAATCTCACCACTCCATTATTGGGAATGGCTCGGAAAAAAAGCGAGTAAAAACTATGCGGCAGATCAAATAATTGACGCTTAATAAGCTTTCAGGGGAACGAAAAACCGTGGTGTCTCAAGTAAATAAAAAAGTCTTAATAATCGGCGGTGGTGGACATGCGAAAGTGCTGATTGATGCGCTGAGCTGCCTGCATTATAACATTGTTGGCGTTCTTGACCCCCAATTGTCAATCAGCCAAAAAATATTAGCGGTTCCTGTTTTGGGCGGAGATGAGGTGCTTTGCCACTACTCTTCGGATGAGGTTCTGCTCGTTAATGGGATTGGTTCCATTCGAAGTACGACACTCAGGCAATCCGTATTTGAAAAATTTTGTGCTCAAGGTTATCATTTTGAGACAGTGATTCATCCCTCCGCCATTATCGGTTTAGATGTAGACATCGGAGAAGGGACGCAAATTATGGCGGGAGTGGTCATACAAACCGGAGGCCGTATTGGTGTGAATAGCATTCTGAATACCCGTGCTGTGATGGATCATGATGTCCATATTGGGAACCATGTTCACATCGCTCCAGGAGTAACCTTGTCAGGAGGAATTACTATTGACGATGGCGTTCATATCGGTACGGGAGCTTCCATTATTCAGGGAATTCACTTGGGAGAAGGCTGCCTGGTTGCGGCTGGAGCCGTTGTTACTCGCGATGTCGCACCCAAAACACAAGTGAGGGGCGTTCCTGCTAAAAGGGTATAATCTGAATATTGCTGAATAACGCATGTATTTTGCATTTCCTGGAATGTTCTTTTCATGAATCTTCTCAACTTAATCTCAGTCACACAAAAGCAGGTTTATGGTTAACTGGAAGCGTTTATCACTGACGCCCGAGCACTCGATTCGTGACGCGATCATTACCATCGATAAAGGCGCAGAGCAAGTCGTGCTGGTTGTCAGTGAAGAAAATCACCTTTTGGGAATTGTAACGGATGGGGATATTCGTCGTGCAATTTTAAAGGGATCTTCTTTGGAAGATTCTGTAACGAAGGTTATGAATACCTCTCCTCTCACGGTGTCTATTGACGATAATCGGGAAACCATTCTCGCGTTGATGCGTCAAACGGAAATCCATCAAATTCCTGTCGTTGATCATGACAACCATATTGTGGGGCTTGAAGTTATTGACGAATTGATTCAAGTCGAAACTCATCCAAACTGGGTGGTTATCATGGCAGGAGGTTTAGGCTCGCGCTTGAGACCTTTTACTGAAACGTGTCCCAAGCCTTTGTTGAAAGTGGGCAGTAAACCCCTTCTTGAAACAATTATTGAAAACTTTATAGGGTATGGCTTCAAAAAGTTTTTCCTTTCCGTTAACTATAAAGCGGAAATGATTCAAAATTATTTTGGAGAGGGTTCTCGTTGGAATGTGGATATTCAATATTTACATGAAACCAAACGTATGGGGACCGCCGGGGCGTTGAGTTTGCTTCCTCGATTGCCAGAACATCCGCTTATTGTGATGAATGGGGATGTGTTAACGAAAGTCAATTTTAAGCAGCTCCTGAATTTTCATAATGAACATGCGAACGCCCAAGCCACCATGTGTGTCCGTGATTACGACTTTCAGGTTCCTTATGGTGTGGTACAAACTGAGAATCATCGTATCCTGCATATTGAGGAAAAACCCATACATCGATTTTTTGTCAATGCGGGCGTGTATGTTTTAAATCCTACTGTGTTGAACCATATTCCTTCGGATGTTTTTTTTGATATGCCTACTCTTTTTGAAGATCTTATGGCCAAAAAACATGAAACCATTGTTTTTCCTATTCGCGAATATTGGATTGATATAGGGGAAATCAATGATTTTCGAAGAGCGGATATTGAGTTCTATGATGTTTTTCCACAATCCTGATCTTCCCTTACTATGAGAAATAAACTCCATGTGGCTCTTTGTCAGATGCCAATCAATGACAGCAACCCTGCAGAAAATCTAAAACTGGCGGAAGAAACCATTCAACAAGCGGCACATCAAGGTGCGGAGTTAGTGATTCTTCCTGAAATGTGGTTGTCCGGGTATGACTTACCCAAGGTGTCTCAATTCTCGCAAGCCTATCAACGGCAAGGATATGAGCTGCTTTCTCAACTAGCCCGGACTTTAAAAATATTTTTACATGGTGGTTCCCTCGGGGAAGTGGAAACTCCAGCTCATGTTTACAATACCAGCTATATTTTTAATCCTCAGGGACAAGAGGTTGCAAAGTATCGTAAATCTCATTTGGTCACTGTTCTCGGAGAACACAAATGGATACAGTACGGTGAAAGGATTGTTTGTGTGAATCTGGAGGGGGTCTTGATAGGATTGGGAATCTGCTATGATCTTCGTTTTCCTGAAATTTTTCGAAAGCAATGCTTGCAGGGGGCCGAGGCTATCATTGTTGTCGCGGCATGGCCTCAGTCACGTATTCGGCACTGGGATGCCTTGATTGCGGGACGAGCCGTTGAAAATCAATGTCACATGATTGCGGTCAACCGTGTTCTTGGAATGGAGAACTTAAAATTTGGAGGACACTCCCAAGTGATGAATCCTCACGGACAGGCCTTAGTCGCTTCGGACTCTGAGTCTCCTTGCATTTTGGAGACGATCATCGATTTTACCGAACAACGAGAGCTAAGAAAAACGATTACCTGTCAACAGGATACACGCCATGAGCTTTATCAACGCCCTCTAACCTTCTTTGAGTTATGAAAGCAGTGAAAGTTATGGTGGTGACTACGGGAAGAGCTGACTATGGGCTCCTTTTCCCCCTGATCCAAAAAATGTTGGAAGACAAACGCTTTGAACTGCAACTGGTCGCTACGGGAAGTCATTTGTCCGCTTTTTATGGAAATACGCTTGAGGCTATCCAAAAGGATGGGATCCAGGTTCAGGATACCATTGAAATGACTTCGAGTGATGATTCTGAAAATGCGATCTGCCATGCCATCGCCGCGGGATTGGGTGGGTTTTCAGAATTATTTCACCAGAAAGCTCCCGATTTACTGATTGTTTTAGGAGATCGGTATGAACTTTTGTCCGTTTGTATCGCCGCGCTCATGCATAAAGTGCTGATCGCCCACATTCATGGAGGAGAGGTGACTTATGGGGCACTCGACGATCCCATTCGCCATGCCCTTACAAAAATGGCAACCTTCCATTTTCCTTCAATTGAAGCGTATGGACGGAGAATCATTCAGATGGGGGAATCAAGGGACCGTGTTTTTGTAGTTGGGGCGTTGGGAATTGATAATATCAAAATAAGGTCGTTATTGTCGCCATCTGAACTCAAGGCACACACGGGAGTGGATTTTGAAAAAGGGGTGGCCTTGATGACTTATCACCCGGTGACCTTGGACCACTATGAGAGTGCGAAACAACAAGTTCAACAGGTGTTGAACGCCGTTCTGAAAACAGATCTTTTTACCTTGGTTACCATGCCTAATGCCGATAGTGCGGGCAAAGTCATTTATCAGGAGCTTGCGGCTTATGAACAACGTTTTCCCCACCGAATAAAACTCATTAAAAGTCTGGGACAGCAAGGTTATTTAAGCGCAATGAATTATGCGAGGCTGATGCTGGGAAACTCCTCCAGCGGAATTTTGGAAAGCGCCTCTTTTAAGCTACCCGTTGTCAATATTGGAGATCGGCAGGCTGGACGTTTTAAACCTGAAAATGTGATCGATTGTTCCTGTTCCGAGAGCTCGATCCTCAAGGCGTTAGAGCTTGCCGGTTCAGATTCTTTTACACATTCGTTGAGACAGTTGACCAATCCTTATGGTGATGGAAATACCGCGAGTCGAATCATTGAAAAGCTGGCCTCTGTGGACATGAGTGACAAAACATACTTACTAAAAAAAGAATTTCAAGACCTCCCCGAGGCGGAGGAGTTTCCTTAGTTTTTTTCTTTATGACGTTTCAGTTCGGAAAGGAAGGAGAGCACCCACGGGCGGAAGGCCACAACCAAGCCTGTGCTGATACGATCTTCAGTTGGAATTGACGCGTCCATAGCCGCCAGCTCCATGAACTGTTTTACCAACTTGTCTATTTGCTTCAGAATTGTTTTCGTTGAGGCTTCTGATAGTTTTCCCGGCACAAAAACCAAACGCTCATTGGAGAGGTTAAAAGGGTGGTTTAAGTACTCGTTTTGAATCCTTTTTTTATACAATTCCCAAATAGGTCCGTCTTTACGCCAAAACATGTTTTTGGATACCAAGACTCGCACTTTGTTATTCGGGTGGAGTTCTATGACCCCCAGTTGATCCAAATTCAATAAAATCTGTGACAGCTCCAAACTCGTAATGTCATATTCAGAGACAATCAATTCCGGAGACCAACCGCTGATGAGAAGATATAAAAAGGTCAGCAACTTAGGGCTTTTAGCCAACTCCTGCTCTTGCTCATTGGTCAATGTCGCAGCAGGATCATCATGCATCTTGCTCATCCGGGCCAAATCATAAAAATCCAAATCCAAAAGCTTACACACTTCTTCCAGTCGCTTTAAAGAGAAGGAATGTTCCGAAAATAAACGTTTAACACTCGCTTCACTCAAGCCGAGATCCGTCGCTAAATCCCGGTAAGTCAAACCCTTGGCTTTTAGGTATCGTTTTAACGTTTCTAATAATTTCGATGTTTGTGTCATACCCCTCGTGAAGGAATGGGTCTCAATTTGAGGTTTCTGGTCCTTTTGGGTTATTCTCGTTCTCCCGTAAAGCCGTGTCTCCGTTTTTTCAGAGTTGGGAACTCCCAAGTTTTTCCTTAAGTTGTCGCAACTCGGCTTCTGCTTTTTCCGCTCGTTGACGTTCTTCTTCCGCTCGTTGATGTTCTTCTTCCGCTCGTTGACGTTCTTCTTCCGCTCGTTGATGTTCTTCTTCCGCTCGTTGACGTTCTTCTTCCAATTCACGGGCGTAATCCGCAATCACTTGATCTTTACGTTTCACCTTTTCATTGAGTCGCGTCATTAATTCATTAGCAAAAGGGATTTCTAAACCATCCGGGACAGAAAATCGAAGTTTATCTTCTTCAACTTGTACATAAAGCCCCAGGATTTCGGAAAAGATTTTTTCATTTTCAGGTTCAATTTCATGATAGGTTTTTCGACGTAAACCATATCCATGTAAACTCAAGAAATCAGGATCAAAGATAAAATATTCAGGAATTGCTAACCGTGCGTAAAGATTAAGCTTTTCGACTCGGTCTTTACGTTTCGTCTCCTTGGATAGAATTTCCAAAACAAAATCCAAACCTTTCTTTTCTCGAAAGACATTCCAACTTCTTCGATGATGAGGCTCAACCTCATAAACAACCATGAGATCCGGATAAAACGCTCGCTCTCCCGGATACAGCGTATGCAAATCGGAAGCAATAAAAACGGTTCTTCCCTTGGCTTCAAAATATCTCCTCAAAACTTCAGTAGCTGAAGCCCGCGAATCAAAATGGATCGTGGTTTCTCCCATTAAGTTAAATTCACGTTCGAGCGCAGCAATAATGGAATCTTCCTTAAAATTTTGCTCTACGGGAGACATCAGATCCCAAACTTTCCGGGTTGGAACTAATAAAGGGTCATGCAGAGATTCTGTTTCAATATTGGTACTCATGGGGACTCTTTTAAAAGGGGTTAAAGTGGATAGTTATCAATTACCTTTTTTCCTCATGAATCACAAGCGATTCAAGTTGTTGCATTTATGAGTCTGTTTATTTAGTTGTTTATCTAAAATTTCTATAAATTTTATTTCGACGAACTTTTTTTAAAAAAAGTCCAACCAATTTCATTTCGCCTGTCTTTTTTTATAAAAAGCAAAA
>JBBCAX010000158.1:0-28222 GCA_051382335.1 Deltaproteobacteria bacterium TL4 | reverse complement strand
AATGATAGGTTTGGCCTGAAAAACGGGAAATAATAACCTTGCATTAATTCATTCATAAAATAAAACCACTGATATTATTGAATAATTAAAACTAAAACCATGAATCAAATGTTCAAAGTCCAGGATAATACAAACATTTATTTTTGATTTGTAAGTCAATCTGGGACACCACCCGAAAACGCATGGTGGGATATTATCATCATTGATGAATGCCACAATGTAGCGGCACGCGGTAATGAGGACGGGATGTCTCGCCGTGCCCGATTGGCGAGGATGCTGGCTGGCCGTTCGGATACACTTATTCTTCTGTCGGCAACTCCGCATGATGGTTCCGCCCGAAGTTTTGCCTCGCTGATGAGCTTGCTTGATCCAACCGCTATTAGTGATCACGATGACTACACACCCTACGATTATTGCGACAAAGGGTTGGTGATTCGTCGATTCAAAAAGGATATCCGTGATCAGGTTTCCAGCGATTTCCAAGACCGTGTTACCCAAAGTTTGCAACAACAGGCAACGGACCAAGAAGAGACAGCCTTTCGCGCTTTACTGGAAATTCCTTTTACCCAGAAAGGTGAGCACAAGGCTGGTAAACAACAGGAACTGCAACGGGTAGGCATGCAAAAAGCCATCTTTTCCAGCTCCTTTGCCGCACTCGATTCCACCTTGCGACGTATAGCCCTGCTGCAGGAAAAACCAAACAGCACCGATGATGAAAAAGACGAAGTTGAGGCCTTGGAACTATTCGCTACAGCTCTCCGCCAGATTGACGCCCACAGTTTCAGCAAATTCCGGCGTCTGATTCAGCAGTTGAAAAGCCCTGAATTTTGCTGGGATCCTTCTGATCCGAATGACCGACTGGTGATTTTCTCCGAACGTATTGAAACGCTAAACTGGTTGGTCAAGTCGCTGCCCAACGGTGTGGGCCTGAGGAGAGACCAGATTGAAATACTGCATGGGAGCCTGTCCGATACGGAACAACAAGATTTGGTTGAACGCTTTGGTCGTCGGGAAGACCCAATACGTATGTTACTGTGTTCTGATGTAGCTTCTGAAGGTCTCAACCTGCATTATTTTTGTCATCGTCTTGTGCATTTTGATCTCCCTTGGTCTCTCATGGTGTTCCAGCAGCGCAATGGGCGAATTGACCGTTATGGTCAAACACGCCAACCTCAAATCGTTTACTTGTTCACCACCACGACGGTAGATCGCGTCAAAGGGGATCTACGTATTCTCGAAATCCTGCAAAAAAAAGATGAACAAGCTTACCACGACTTGGGTGATCCCGCCTCTTTCCTTCATGTGTACGACCCGGAAAAAGAGGCCGAAAAAGTTGCTGAATTGATGGCCAGTGGTGTTGATGCCCAGGAATTTGAAACGGCATTGGATGCAGCTCAAAAGAGCAGTGGGGAAGAAGAGGGGGATTGGTTGCTCCATTTGTTTGCCGCGGGTGAGAACGCTAAAGCCTCAGAACCCACGAGTCTTGCTTCCGTTTGTGAGGGAATTTCGTTATTTTCGGGAGACTACATCTTTGCCAAAACCGCTTTGCAACAGCTTTCACAACCCACTCCTGTGGCTCAGTTCACGACGGATGACGATAGCCAAACCATCACACTTACCGCTCCAGTTGATCTACAAGAACGCCTAAAACGCTCCCTGCCGATAGAAGTCCAAGTAAGTGATCATCGTTACGCTTTATGTGCTAGCAAAGAGCGCATGATCAGTGCCATTGAGGAAGCACGCCAAGCCAAATTGGAAGACGAAAGCTGGCCTTCACTGCATTATCTTTGGCCACAGCATCCAATGATGAACTGGCTTTCAGATCGGGTACTCACTGCTTTTGGACGCCACAGTGCTCCAGTGATTCAGTCACCCAAACTCGCAACGGATGAACGTGCTTTTATTCTGATTGGATTGATCCCTAACCTCAAGGGACAACCTCTGCTAATGGAGTGGCAGGTCGTTACTCAGCACGGGACTGAAAAATTTAATTTGGAAGCCTTTCAAGATTTTGTCACTCGTATCGGCTTGGAAGCCGGAGTATTACCAAACCGGGGTCAAGGGATTGAGACAGAGACACTGCAAAGAAAATTACCTGACGCTGTCGATGTCATGAAGCGGTACATGATTGATCGTCAACGCCACTTTGACGCAGATATGAAACAGCGATTGGCAGGAACTTTGGTGGATCTTGAGCGTCTGCAAGACAAACAAATTGAGCAACTGGAGTTGCGGCTTGCCGCGAATCAACAGGCTGAACAATTCAAAAAGTCTCGCAGGGAACAACGTACCCAGAAAATTCGTAAAGTATTCGATGAATACCGCCAATGGGTAGAAGACACCATGACCACCGAGCCGCAACCGTTTATTCAGGTTTTAGCCGCAGTAGTGCCATAAATTATCTGACAAGGAAAATCTTATGCCCGTAGCCCACGCTGTTCAGCCCTTCTCCGGGATTACTAACGAAAACGAATTCTATGGACACCACTACCTGGCAGAAGTATTCAAAGGCGATATCCGCACTTTGATTGAAAGATGGCAGGCAGCGGAAGAGGCGGATGCCGCTGCTCGTGCTCCTCATAAACGTATTGCCGGTTTGGGCGGTAAATGGTTTGCGGGACTGACCAGCCACACCCGACAGCGAGAAGATCAGGCGCGCTTGAATAGCCACGCTCAGTTGCATGGTCCCTTGCTGGAAGCACTGGGGTACCACGTGCAGCCTCAAGAAATCGAACTCCAGGGAGGAATGCCTCTGCCGGTTTGGGTGGTACTAGGGCAGCAGCACGAGGCGCCTCAACTCGTTATTGTACCGGCGTATCAACCGGGACAGGAAGAAAGCGATCCCCTTGATCACACACTTACTCTCTCTCATTATGGCGGACAGGAAGTTCCCAAAGCTCTCAAAAATTTGAGTTGGCTGGAAATTGTCTCCGAAGCTCTGCTGGGAGCTCAAAATGCGCCACGTTATGTCATTCTGGTGGGCTTCAAAGAATGGCTGTTGCTTGACCGTTACAAATGGCCCAACAACCGTCTGCTGCGTTTTGACTGGACCGAAATTCTCGACCGCAAAGACACGGCGACCCTGCAGGCTGCTGCAGCTTTACTGCACCATGAAAGTCTTGCTCCAGGCCAGGGAGCCAGTTTGCTGGAAGGCTTGGAGGAAAATGCCCACAAGCACGCTTTCAGTGTGAGCGATGACCTTAAATATGCCTTGCGCGAAGCCATCGAGCTTCTTGGTAATGAAGCGGTACAGCAACTACGAAAAAAAGCACAGGCGAACAAACAGGGATTTTATAGCGGAAAAGATGCCGTGGATGTGGCTGATCTGAGTCTGGAATGTCTGCGTCTGGTCTATCGTCTGCTGTTCATGTTTTACATCGAAGCCCGTCCGGAACTCGGGTATGTGCCCATCCAAAAAAGCGAGATCTACGCTAAAGGTTACAGCCTCGAAGCTCTGCGGGATCTGGAGCTCACCCAACTCAACACGCCCACGGCTCGTGACGGGATGTATTTTGATACCACACTGCGCCGCCTGTTTTCATTGATAGACCAGGGTTGCAGCACTGCCGTGCAGCCAAGCCTTACCGCAGGAAGTCTCAAAGAAGCCTTCACGTTAGCTCCGCTCGACAGCAAGTTATTTGACCCGGCGTCCACGCCTTTGCTCAATCAGGTGCGTTTTCCCAATCATGTCTGGCAGCGCGTCATTCGGCTGATGTCTCTCTCCGGTGGCCGCAGCAAAGGCAGAGTGAGTTATCAATTGCTGTCGATCAACCAACTGGGAGCGGTGTATGAAGCCTTGCTCTCTTATCGGGGATTCTTTGCGAAGGAAGACCTTTACGAGGTCCAGCCTAAGCCTAAAAAAACAACACAAAGTAACGATGAGGACGATCTTGACGAGAACAAGGAGGAAGACAGCAGCGGAGGAGGCAGCACCGACCTCATGGACTCTGCCTGGTTTGTCCCGGCCAGCCGCATTGATCAATACGAACCTGCCGAACGAGTGCATGATGTAGATGAACACGGTCGTAAAAGTCTGCGAAAATATCCGCGTGATACCTTCATCTATCGTCTGGCGGGACGCGACCGGCAAAAAAGCGCCAGTTACTATACCCCTCAAGTGCTCACCCGTTGTTTGGTGAAATACGCGCTCAAAGAATTGCTGAAGGACAAAAGCGCTGATGAAATTCTGACACTTACGCTGGTTGAACCTGCGATGGGCAGCGCCGCGTTTTTGAATGAGGCCATTAACCAATTAGCGGAAGCTTACCTGGAACGAAAACAAACCGAATTGAAACGCCGCGTTTCTCACGAACAATACCCGCTGGAACTGCAAAAAACCCGCATGTACATTGCCGACCTCAATGCTTATGGTGTCGATTTGAACCCCATTGCGACTGAACTGGCCGAAGTCAGTCTTTGGCTCAATGCCATTTATGGGGAACCGTCTGAATCCGGTCAACCCCTCAAACCAACGCATGTGCCCTGGTTTGGTTACCAGTTGTTTGAGGGCAACAGCCTCATTGGATCCCGTCGTGAGGTCTATCCCGCCAGCCACTTACGTAAAGGCTTCAAGCTTGCCTGGTACAAAACGGCTCCGCGTCGACTGGCCCCTCAATCATTGATCGGTGGTGATCGCGCGCCACGCGAAAAAGACGAAATCTATCACTTCCTGCTCCCTGATCCCGGTATGGCCAACTACAGTGATAAAGTCGCCAAAGCCCTTTATCCTGACGAATTTAAACGTATCAATACCTGGCGCAAAACTTTTACTCAGCCACTGGAAACTCATGAGCTTAAACGCCTGCAACAGCTCTCAGAAGTCATTGACTATCTCTGGGAAGAACACACTCAGCGTTTGATCAAAGACCGGAGTCGTACCGAAGACCTGGTTCCCCTGTGGCCTGCTGACACGACGGGAAGAACGACCTCCCGAGCGCAGAAAGAAGCGGTTCGGAAACAAGGTTTTCTGAACGATGACGGCGACCTTGCGACCTCCTACCGCCGTCTCAAACTCGTCATGGATTATTGGTGCGCCTTGTGGTTTTGGCCGATCACCCAAAGCGCCGACTTGCCCAGCCGTGAACAGTGGTGGCTTGAAATAGGCGCGATTCTCGAAGGCAATATCGTCGATCTTAACCCCCAAACCCAATTCGATCTGGAAGAAAAACCAGAGGTGACCCTTGAACTGCTGCCCGAATTGCAAGGTGATTTTTTTGGACCCGTCCAGCCCACACTCTCTCTGACGGGGACTCCTCCCCGTTTACATGATAAATTCGGTCAACTCCGCATCAGCAAACTCCGCCAAAACTTTTCCCGTATCGCTACCGTGGAAGCCATTGCCCAAACTCGGCGTTTCCTGCACTGGGAATTGACCTTTGCCGATGTCTTCCAACAAAGAGGAGGTTTTGATTTAGTCCTGGGTAACCCGCCCTGGATCAAGGTGGAATGGAACGAAGCCGGTGTGCTCGGAGAAGCCAATCCGCTGGTCGCCATTCGCAAACTCAGTGCCACCGAACTGGCCCGACAACGCAGCGCGGCCTTTGCCGAATTTCCGACACTGCAAGATGAGTGGACAGCGGAACTTGAAGAAGCGGAAGCCACCCAGAATTTCCTCAATGCCATGCAGAATTATCCTTTGCTCAAAGGCATGAAAGCCAACCTTTATAAATGCTTTATTCCGTTAGGTTGGATGCTGGTCAACAATCAGGGGGTGGTGGGCTACCTTCACCCGGAAAGCCCTTACGATGATCCAGATGGGGGATTTCTGCGTGAAGCGGTGTATGCCCGGTTGCGAGCACATTTTCAGTTTGTGAATGAGTTTCAGCTCTTTGCCGAGGTAGATCACCATACCAAATACAGCATCAACGTGTATGGTTCTCAGCAGATACAGACCAGTTTTGATCAGATTGCTAATTTATTTTCGCCAGCTACCGTGGATGCCTGTTATGCACATGATGGCGAAGGCATTGTAGGTGGTTACAAAAACGAACAAGGGAAATGGAATACAGTCGGTCATGCTGACCGCATTGTTCGAGTCTCGGATCAGGAGTTGACCGTCTTTGCCCAACTCTATGATGAACCTGGCACTCCGCCGCGCCGCGCCCGTCTCCCGGCCTTGCACACGGGAAAACTCTCTGGTGTCTTGAAAAAATTGGCTGATTATCCACGCAGGTTAGGCGATTTGGGAGATGATTATTTTTCCACTGAGATGTGGCACGAAACCATGCAGCAACATGACGGCACGATCATCCGTAACACCGACCGTAGTGCGCCGTTTGCCGTTGCACCGGAAGAGTGGGTGTTGTCCGGTCCGCATTTTTTCCTGGCGAACCCCTTCAACAAAACCCCTCGTGCTATTTGCAATCATAACCAGGCCTACGATCCGCTCAACCTCGAAACTCTTCCGGACGACTATCTGCCGCGCAGCAACTACCGTCCGATGGCAGACCGGGAAGAATACGAACGCCGTACTCCACGGGTCAGTTGGCAGGAAGCCGAAACAGTAACACTGCCGTGGAATCAACTCACACTGGAGGAACAAGCTCGGCACGAGAATCAAAAAGGCCAAGCCGTAGCCGTCCAACGCTGGCGTCAAAAACGGGTGACGGAGTATTTTAGACTGGTAAATCGGGAGATGATTGGGCCATCATCAGAACGCACCCTAATTACCACATTGGTGCCGCCAGGTGTAGGACAAGTACATACTTGCTTTGGGCATGTTTTTAAATCAACTCAGGAATTGTCAGGATTTCTCGCATTCAGTCAGTCAATTCCTGTCGATTTCCGTGTGAAATCGACTGGCATGGGGCACGCAAATAAGAGCCTTGTCAGCCAGCTTCCGATTCCACAAACACTCACTTCAGATATTGCAGTTCGTGCGCTCGCTCTCAACTGCCTGACCAAGCATTACGCACCACTCTGGGAAGAAGTCTTCACTTTCGATTTCACCCAACAACGCTGAAGCCAGCAGGAAAACCCTCGGTTGCCGCAAGTCTTCTTCAGGGCGCTGACTCCTGAATGGCAGCGACATTGTGCCTTGCGCAGTGACTATGCCCGCCGCATGGCGCTGGTGGAAATTGATGTACTGGTGGCGCAAGCTTTGGGTTTGACGTTGGAGGAATTGCTGCTGATTTACCGGGTGCAGTTTCCAGTGATGCAAGGGTACGAACGAGATACTTGGTATGACCTGAAGGGACGGATTGTTTTCACTAACAGCAAAGGCTTGGTCGGGGTTGGTTTGCCTCGCAAAGGCAGCCGGAATTCAGCGGATGTGACGATCATGTTTCCTGAAGGCCGCACCCAAACTAAAAAATTTGGTTGGGAGGATTTGCGTCAAATGCAAGAGGCAGGCACCTTACCTGTAGGCAGTACCGTCACCACTACCGTGAACGATGACACCCAACCCGGCGGCCCGCAAATCCGCACCCGCACGTACACCGCGCCTTTTGCATTGGCCAACCGTGAAACCGATTACCGCATCGCCTGGGACTTTTTCGCGAAGCAGAAGCGTGAGCATGGAAACCAGGTTCAACGCTGATTTTTGCTTGTACTTAACGTTTTTATTCGCACCTGGTCTTACTGCTCCAGCAGCGGTAAAATGGAGCCGCAGAGAAAAAAATCTTGATTTGCCAACTCCAGTGAATTCAGGCTATAATAAAAACAGAGATAATAAAAGTTTAACTTATGCCACCGTTGAGTATACATACCCTGTTGCGGTTTATCCTGCAAAAGGTGACCAGATGGAATGAATGAGATTTTAATGTACAGTAAAACACTTTCAAGGATTCAAGAAAAAATTAAGAATCAGCATTATCGAATCACCCAACATGCTTATGAAGAAATGATGAATGATGGGTTCAAGGAAAGTGATATGATCCATGGAATTTTAAGTGGAAGAATTGTTGCTCGGCAAAAGGGTGATCAAACAGGAGGGTGGAAATGGGTAATTCATGGTAAAGCAAAGGATCATAGAAAAATCGGAGTTGTTGTGAAAGAAGTTTCTGATGTGATCATCATCACCATTTTTGAGGAGTTTTAATATGATATGTCCGAGTTGTCAAACTGATAGAGCAAGGGAAATATTAACCACACAAGTTGTCAAAACGATGTCAGGATCAACAGTGATTATCGATAAAGTCCCTTTGATTTCGTGCAAAAACTGTGGTGAATCGTTTTATAATCCTGATGCAATCAAAAAAATGGATGAAATTCGTGAAAATCCTGATGGAGGCATTGAAAAAACATTTAAATATTTCGATCTGACTGCATAGACAAGGGTCTGGCTTGCGTTATTGCGTTTTTAACTTGGTAGTGAGCAACACCTCTCTTTTTCTTGCGACCCTATTACAAACGTCTTACAATGCGTGATACTCAATACAATGTTTTTGGAGATTCATATGATACTCAATGCACAATTAGATGATCAGAGTGCTTACAAGATTGAATTCCTGAAGGAAACAACTCAGGATTCCCTGACAGATATTATCAAAAAAGCCCTGGATTTGGATTATGATCAATTGACTATCAATCAACAAAGTCCGCTGGAGATCATGAAAAAGAATGGCTTCATTGGATGTGCTCCGGGTCCAGGAGATTTATCAGAGAACTATAAAGAATATTTGGCAAAAAGTTTATATTCTCAAACCGCCCTTCAATCCTGAAACAAACCAGAGTGGTTCAGGTTCTTGCGTTCCAAAAAAGAATAATGAAAAGTGTATTTTATGTTACCTTCACTGTTGGCTCATGAAATTCAACAAGGCTTGAAACAGTTTCTAATCACGGGTTTTGAACCGTCGGATCCGCTGTTCTCAGGCATCATGCGGCGCTTTACCGAGGATGAAAGCCGCTGGTTGAAGGGGCCGTATGTGCAGGTGGGTTTGCCTTTTCGTGAGGGGCAAGCCGGCAATAAATTCTTTGCTCATTTCGAGACAGAACACCCTGGGTTTACCCATCAGGAAGCCGCGTGGCAACGGCTTTCCAGTGACCATGAAGCCGCCAATACGCTGGTAGCGACCGGCACCGGCAGTGGTAAAACCGAGTGTTTCCTTTATCCGGTACTGGAGCACTGCGCTCGTGCACTCGGTGAGGGGCAAGCAGGCATCAAAGCCTTGGTGATCTACCCGATGAATGCGCTGGCCAATGATCAGGCCCTGCGATTTGCTCAGGTGATTGCCAAAACTCCGGCGTTTAATGGTTTGCGAGTCGGGTTGTTCATCGGCGGGCAGAAAGGGAAGACCGGAGGAGGCATGGTGATGACAGCAAACAGCGTCATCACAGACCGTGACACCTTGCGCAAAAGTCCGCCGGATGTTTTGCTCACCAACTACAAAATGCTGGATTACCTGCTGATCCGTCCCAAAGACCGGCACTTGTGGGACAACAACGCCCCCACCACCTTGCGCTATGTGATTGTGGATGAATTGCATACGTTCGATGGCGCTCAAGGGACCGATTTGGCTCTGTTACTGCGTCGGTTAAGGGCACGACTGCAAACCCCCAAAGATCATCTGATCTGCGCTGGGACCTCCGCGACACTGGGCGGCGGCACGAATTCTGAGCCATTACGCGAATATGCCCGACAAGTGTTTGGTGTCCCTTTTCCTCCGGAATCCGTCATTACGGAAAAACGCCTATCCGAATTTGAATTCCTGGGCAGCAGCGCCATTGAGCACGTTTTGCACCCACGTTCTGACTTTGCTGAAAAATTAGACATCGGACGCTATGCCACTCAGAATGACGCTTTAGCCGCATGGTTTGAGTTATTTTTTCCTGGTCTGAAGGCACCAGAAAATGTTGAGGCATTAACCTGGCGGGCTGAACTTGGCGGGCATTTGAAACAGCACCTGTTGTTCCATAATTTGCTGAAGATCATGCAAGGAAAAATAGTAGCCATGGCGGACTTGCAGCAGCAATTGCGAGGGCCACTGCCGGAATCCGCAAGGCAGCACCTTCGCGAGGTCTTGGACGCGCTGCTGTCCCTGATTGCCTGGGCCCGGGACCCGGTCGTCCCGAATCGACCCTTGGTCACCTTGAAAATCCAGTTGTGGATGCGGGAATTGCGCCGCATGGTCACCAATGTGAGTGCTCATCCAAACCAGATCGAATTGAGAGCCAGTAGAGATTTGAAAGCAAGACAAGACCATCTGTCTCTCCCGTTGATTCAGTGTACGGACTGCCACACGACCGGTTGGTTGGGCTGTGTTCTTGAGGGGCAGAATATGGTGAGAAGCGAACTTGACGAGATTTACAACGCCTGGTTTGCCAGTCAACCGGAGGTCGCACGCTTGTACGCGCCTCTGGCTAGCCACCCTCTCTGTGAGGGGATTCCCAGGAGTCTGTGTCCAAGTTGCGGGAGCTTGCAAAGCGACAATGTTCCGTGTTTGAGCTGTGGACATAAAGAACTGGTCGCGGTTTTTTATGTGACGGCCACGAGCACCAGCACCTCAACAACCGGGGTGACTCATACCTGGCACAATCGAATTTGCCCTGCTTGTGGCAGTCGCGACCGGCAGATTTTATTAGGTGCCCGCAACGCGACGCTGGGAGCGGTCGCCATCGAACATACCTGGTCCAGTCTTTATAATGATGACAAGAAACTGATCGCTTTTTCAGATTCAGTCCAGGATGCCGCCCATCGAGCCGGTTTTTTTTCTGCACGGACTTACGGCAATACAGTCAGAACAGGATTAGCCCGGATCATTGATCTAACGGCCAAGCCCTCTTGTCCCTGGCCGGAATTTCTGGAACGTGTCGAGCAGAGTTGGTTTGAGAAAGACTCTCCACTCAAGATGCCTGTAGAGCGTTGAAATGGGAGTAGACATTGGCGCAATGTCTTCGGTTCTGCTCTGCTCAGTCCCCCCCAATCAAGCCAGTTATTTGCAGCGTATCGGCCGCGCGGGAAGACGAGACGGAAACGCTTTGGCTACCATACTGGCCGATGGCAACAGCCCGCATGATCTCTACTTTTTTGAAGACACTCAGGAGATGATCTCAGGGGAGGTGACTCCGCCAGGAATATTCCTCAAAGCAGCCGAAGTCCTGCGCCGCCAGTTGTTCGCGTTCTGCCTCGATAACTGGGTGAGTTCCGGCGTCCCGGATACCGCTCTTCCGGAAAAAACAAAGGAAGCGCTCGACGCTCGTGACTGCCTGGATCAAACAAAATTTCCCTATACGTTCCTCTCCTATGTCGATCAAAAAAGAGCCAAGTTACTGGCCGATTTTCTGATCCTCCTGGGAAGTGATCTTGATGATCGAGTGGAATCGCGGCTCACCGCGTTTATGCATGGGACAACAACTGACGACAGCTTGTCTCTGCGCTTGATCAAGATGCTCGAAGAACTGGTGAACGAACGGCAAGTCCATAAAAAACGAGCGGATCTCATTAAAACTCAAATCAAAGGGCTGAAGGCTAAACCCAAAGACCAAGCCATTGTCGCTGAGATCGATCAACTTGATTGCGAACGCCAAAAAGCAATGGAGCTGGTCAAGGAAATTAACCAGAGGGAGTTGCTCAATACCTTAACTGATGCCGGACTCATTCCAAACTACGCTTTCCCTGAAGCCGGAATTGAGCTTAAATCACTTCTCTGGAGAAAACGCGGCAATGATGATCCTGGCAGCAAGGCTTATGTCTCCTTGCCGACTGAGAGGTATGAACGACCCGCCAATTCGGCACTGTCGGAATTTGCCCCGGAAAATGTGTTTTATGCCAATCAGCATCGTGTCGAGATCGATCAGATCAATTTGAACTTGTCAAAACTGGAATCGTGGCGGTTGTGTCCCTCCTGCCCTTACATGGAGAACCTGACCATTGAAGCTGACAGCCATTCCTCCTGCCCTCGTTGCGGTGACCCGATGTGGTCGAATATCTCCTAGCGGCGGCAGTTACTGCGTTTCAAACAGGCGATTGCCAACAGTAACGAGGTCGACGCACGCATTGATGATAGCGCGGAAGATCGTGAACCCAAGTTTTATGTGCGTCAGTTATTAGTCGATTTTGAACAGTCGAGCATTCTTGAGGCGTATCGTCTGAAGGCAGATGATTTGCCCTTCGGTTTTGAATTTATTGCGCAAGCCCAATTCCGGGATGTCAATTTTGGAGAGTCCGCCAAATTCGGTGAGGCATACAAAGTCGCCGATCTAGAGAAACAACGCCCGGGTTTTAAACTCTGTAAACACTGTTGATTGAATGGCTGGGAAAACCTCCAGGCTCTACAACCGATGCCCATGCCCTCAAAATATGTCGTTCAGCAGGTGCTTTGGCTTTTCAGATGGTGCCGCATCCCACGGATCCTACCCTGATTTCCGCCCGGACAGCCTTGGAACAATTTTGGTCTGAAAGGCCGGATTTTCAAAAAATAAAACCCAAAAAAAGTACGACTTGCGGCAATACCTCAACAGCAACCCAAGCAACTTTGGTTCGATACTGGTGGCCTGCAACCCTCATTGATAAAACATCACTCCCAGAATACAGCCCAGGTTTTATTGTCTATGATGAGACCCACGCTCATGATGAATCCGCAAATCATTTGGCATGGCGTCGCTGGCTTTGGTTGTTCAATATATTTCAAACTCCCGAATCCCAGGCCCGTTTTGTTGTGGTGGATGATAATGAAACCATGATGGCCATTCTGAATGCCCCACTTGCTCAGTGGCGAATTTTCCTGCACCCGACTCAACGCAAACTTGCCTCAGGGAATCGTAACGGTTCGGTGAGAGTTCAGGGGGTGCTGGAACGGGTAAAACCGTGCTGGCGATGCATCGTGCGAAGTGGTTAGCACAAAATTTCACCACAGGTGATTCGAAGGTCTTCTTCACTACCTTTACCCATAATTTGGCCATTGATATTGAGGAGAATCTGAAAAGCCTATGTTCTGAGTCAGTCATGCAAAATATTGAGATCAAAAATCTCGATGCGTGGGTGAAGGCATTTTTACGCGGCAACAATTATGAACACACCATCGTGTATAACAGAAAGAAAGGAGCCGCAGAAGACGCCTGGAAAACCGCGTTGGCTATCCAAGACACCTCCCTGACTTTGTCCGAGCAGTTTTATCAAGAAGAACTGGAGCAAGTGATACTTCCGCAAGGGATTACAACAGGCGATGAATACCGGATGGCTAAGCGGGCTGGGCGCAAAACGGTTCTCAATCGAACGAAACGAGACGCAATCTGGCCAGTGTTTGAAGAATACCGGGCTCAACTAGCCAGTCGAAAGCTCAAGGAAGTGGATGATGCTTACCGTGACGCGATAACCCTCTTGAAAGGACTGCCTGCGCGTTATTCTTCCATTATCGTAGATGAAACCCAGGACTTTGGAACACAAGCACTGAAATTGTTGAGAGCAATGGTTCCGAAAGGGGCCAATGACCTTTTCTTTGTGGGAGATGGACATCAACGAATCTACAGTCGAAACCGTTCTACAATGAGTAGCTGTGGTATTGATATTCGGGGGCGATCCCGAAAACTATATTTGAACTATCGCACAACTGAAGAAATCAGAACCAAGGCCGTAGCCGTTTTGGAAGATTGCGAGATTGATGATTTGGATAATGGCACCGACGAGTCCAAACGCTACAAATCCATTTCACACGGAGTCTCCCCGGAATTGCTTCAATTCTCCCATTTGGAAGAAGCCCTTGCCTGGTTGGTAAGCCATGCAAAAACGGTTTCTAATGATCAAGAATCACCTACCACCCTCTGTGTGATTACACCAACAAAAAAAACAGGGGGAGCGATTGAAACTGCATTAAAAAACAATGCAATCCCATGCAAAGTGATTGCCCCAAATGAACGAGATCAATCCAATTCCAAAACAATTCGTATTGCCACCATGCATCGCGCAAAAGGCTTGGAGTTTGACGAGGTTATTCTGGTTCTTCCCAAGGGATGGAACACTGGATGGATCAGCGTTGACGATGCCCGACGTCTTCAGTACGTATCCATAACTCGCGCTAAACGTCGTGTTACATTGATTGAATGTTGAAGAACGGATCACTCCAGAGAGGTTCTGTCTCGAAGCGAAAACGTATGACCCTGAAAAGGGGAATGCCTCATCAAAATTCTTTATGGGAAAAAGCGTAGATTCCCTTCCAATCAGTGGGAGGTGGGGTGGTTTGAAAGTCAAGGGCGCGTTGGTGATAAATTTGACACACAGGATCATCGGGAAAGATGGCCAGGCAGTTTCTGAATAGTTGAATGGCCCGGTTCCAATCCTGGTTGTGAAAATTCATTAACCCCTCGTGATATGGAGAGAGGATTTGTTTTTTTAATGCTATGATCTCGTCGGTATTGGTGTTAAAAATTTCGAAAATACAAACAGGTTCTTTTTTTCCTTTAACACTCACATAATCCAATTCTCTCCATAAAATATGGTCATCATGTTCCAATAAACGGAATGTTTGAGAGGAAACGACGATTTGACATTTATAATACTTGGTAACCGATTCCAAACGAGAGGCCAGGTTGACGGTATCGCCTAAAACGGTGGTATCCATCCGGTCATGGGACCCTACGGTTCCAAAGATAGAAATTCCACTATGGAGTCCAATGCCTATGGTAATTGGCGGATAGCCTGTTTGGGCACGATGCTTGTTGTAGATATCGAGTGTTTTCTGCATGGCAATTGCCGCATAAACCGCATTGTGCGCGGACTGATGGTGAGAACCTCCAGGATCGTCAAATAAAGCCATGATGGCATCGCCAATAAACTTATCGACAAAGCCTCCATAGTTATGGATGGCTTCGTTCATGCGTGTCAGGTAGGCGTTCAGAAAATTAAGTAATTCCTGGGGATTCATTGTTTCAGAAAGCGTGGTGAAGGCTCGGATATCTGAAAATAAAATGGTCACAAAATCACTTTCCGCTTTTCCGAGTTGAATATTACCCAACCCTTCTTTCGCAACCCGATCAAGAAACTGTTTAGGCACAAAACGTTCAAAGGTTTTCGTCATGGCCGCAATCTTTTCAGTTTCCGCTAATTGAACCTTTGTGTGTTTTAAATCTTCATACACCTGAGCATTGTTAATCGCCGTCGCAATTTGTGTTACATAGCGTTCTATGGTCGCAAGCTCGGGTTCCAGTAGAGTAAACGGAGTATAAAAATTGGCAAAGCATAACGCGCCGATGACTTTATTTTGGACGTTCAAAGGATAAAACAAAAAGGCAATCGCTTTTATAACTTCATAAGCTCCTTTATCGTAGGGTTTCATAAATTTGAGATGTTCCTCTGTGATTTTAGGAATGAAAATTCGATTGTTTTTCAGAATACTATCCGCAAACGCACTACTGTCTTCGTCAAGTGGGATGCGTGTGTGTAGATATTGCTTAATAATATCAGGGGCAATTTCATCACTGTAAATGTGCCTGAAAAACAAATTTTTATTTTTTTCATCGATCAGAACAATACTGATCGCATCAAAATGAAAAACCGATCGGAGCGCTTCCGTCACCGATTTAAGAACCGCGTCAATATCCAGGGTGGCATTGACGGTCTGAGCCAGTTGATTCAGGTGCGAAATTTCCAAATAGGCGCTGTGTAAATCTTCTGTACGTTCCTTGACTTTTTCTTCGAGGTGCAGGTTATAGCCTTCAATTTGCCTGTTGGATTGGTGAATATCATTTGCCATCTGTATGAAATCTTGTGACAACATGCCAATTTCATCCTTGGACTTGATTTCCAGTTGAACCTGATAATTTCCAGAACGGAGTTCGCGCGTGGCTTTGGCCAGCTTTTTAATAGGCCGTAAAATCATTAGATCCAAGGAAAGATAACTCAAAATGACGGTGAGAAGAATACTTAAGAACGTAATGACAAAAACCACTTTCTTTAACAAGTGCCCGTCTTCTAAAAGAGCGCTTTCAGGAAGTTGCGCAATTAGAAAAATTTTGGGATGGAGTTGCTTCCCTTGAAAATAATAAACAACTCCTTCGTATTCTGCTTTAAGAACAGTGTGGTTTCGAATGTTTTCCCGCAGGGACGTAAAGAGTTCCACAGAAAAGGCCGCGTGTCCCAGTTCGGCAGATTTATGAAACAGGACCTTCCCTTTGTCATCCAACGCGAATAAAGAGCTTTTATGTAAAATAGGATTTTGTTCAATTTGTTGTTTTAAAAACTGAAGACGAACGGTAAAAGCCAGATATCCCCTCAACGTTGGCGGGGCAAACGCACTATCCGTAACGGGATTTTTCAGCATTAATTTCTTGGCCGCAAATAAAGCCACTTCCTGATTATCGGGATTCAGATAAGGCGTGCTAAATTCATCTTCTTGAGCTTGAACCATTTCCTGAAAATAAATGGAGTTTTGTTCTTCTTCAGTCCTATTGTTCATTTGATCAACAGTGTACCGTGCATCCTCATAGCCCTCAGGAAGAAGAATCCGTATTTCATAATAATCAGGGTAAGCCCTGTGATAACTCGCGAAAATCTCCAAAAGTGGCCTTTGCATCAAACCGTAGCGGGTATTTTCATCGTTGGTGAGCAGATAGGTGGTGAGGTATTTCGATTCTGAAAGTAAACTGAGGTTGGCTTTAATGGTTTTGAAGTCCGACTGCGTTCGTAATTCCATTTGCTGAAGCATCAACTGTACATCTTCCAAAGCCGTTTGTTGCGAAGTTTTCTTGAGACGGTCATAGGCAATCTTGCCTAATAACAGGAGGGGCATCACAATTAAAGGAATCAGGAGCAATAGAATTTTGAATCGTAATTTCATTCGCGGTTATTGACGTAATTTGGCAAATACGGAAGTCCATCTTTTATTCACACGACCAGGCAATTCAGCCACTAACTCGGATTTGGAAAGCGTACTGTCGTCAGGATAAATGCGAGGATCTTTCAACATGGCACTGTCAATATATTTTAACGCCGATTTGTTGGGACTCGCATAGTAAAGGGTAGATGCAAGTTGTGCCGCATTTTGAGGTTCATTGAGAAAATTAATGAAGGCCCAGGCCTTATTTTTATGCTTTGAGGCTCTCATCACCACCAGATAGTCCTGCCATAACATGGTGCCTTCTTCGGGAACGACAAATTGGATCTGAGGGTGCAGTTCTTGTAACATCAGGGCATCTCCGTTATAAGCCAAGGCCATCCAGATCTCCCCGGAAATCAGCTCCGAGTTTTCTCCTAATTGAAGATAGGTGTAATCTTTAACGAAGGGTTTTTGTGCCAAAAGCAACTGCTCCACTTTTGCTAACTCATCGGTACTCTCGCTATTCAAGGAATAGCCCAAGGCTTTAAATCCGGCATTGAGCGTATCCCGTGTGTCATTGATCATCAAAATTTTCCCTTTCAGTTCGGGAGCAGGTTGGAACAGATCTTTCCAACTGCTGATTTGATGCTTGACCAGATCTTGACGATAAGCAATTCCCAGCGTACCCCAGAAGTAGGGAACAACGTAAGCTTTGATTTGAGGAAGGAGTTTGAGCCATTTTTCATCGATATGTTTAAGATTGGGAACCTGCGTGGAATCGATGGGGACAATCCAGTTACGCTGAGTATAGGACAACACGGTTGTGCCATCAACAAGGACTAAATCATAACCTTTTCCTTGTGTGAGCAACAGCTTCTGGTTTCGATCATCATCACTTTCATAATAGACCTCTTTGAGCTTGATCTGAAACTGCTGTTCAAATTTTTTGACCAATTCCGCGTCCATGTATTCGGACCAGGTCAGTAAAACCAATTCTTCAGGTTCACCACCAAACACCGAAGTCAGGGGAAAAGTGAGAATCAACATGAGGATAAGAATCCAGTGACGCATTTTGAAAACTCCGTAAATTAATTTTTCAAGCTATTGAAGGGGGCCGAAATATATGAAAAAAATTGCGTTTGAATACTTTTAGTGCCATTTATGCATTAAACGCAAGAACAAAGTTATTTTTTTGAGAACTCTCTTCTGAATTTCATACAAAAACTTACTGGAAATAACCATGAATATACCGGAACGTATCCTGATTGTCGATGATGATCCGGCACTCCGTGATCTTTTATTTAGCGCGTTAGGTCGTAAAACAGCCTATCAACTGGAGAGTGCTGTCAATGGAGAGGATGCGCTGGAGAAATATCAGTCTCATCCCTGTGATCTGATGATTATGGATTTAAAAATGCCTGTGATGGATGGAATCACACTTCTAAAAGAGTTAAAAGAACGCTCTTGGAATGTGGCTGTTATCGTCCTTACCGGACACGGAAGTTTGAATGAAGCGTTTGCGCTATTAAACGATTTCCACATTTCAGACTTTCTGATGAAACCCGTGCAATCGTTGGAAATGTTAATTTTTTCAATCAGAAAAGCACTGGAACAACGCAAACTGCGTCAGGAACTTCAGCAAATGAATCTGACCCTGGAGATGAAAGTCAAAGAACGCACTTCTGAATTGCGAAAGGCAAAAAATGACTTGGAACTCAGCAAAGCCAACTTCTTCTCTATTGTTAATCAGAGCAATGATGGCCTCATGATTCTGGATATACGGGGGATTATTCAATTTGTCAATCCTATGACAGAAATCCTCCTCAACACCAGTAAGGAAAATCTCCTGGGGAGTCCCTTTGCCATTTCCGCAACTGGGGAAAAACCCATTGAACTTACAATTCACCGGAAAAATGGAGAGCAGGGAATCGCTGAAATGAAAAGTTCTGAGACGGAGTGGCAAGGGAAAAAAGCCATCCTTGCTACATTGCGCGACATCACAGAACGCAAACAGCATGAAGTCCAACTGGAAAACTATGGGCAAAAACTCAGTGAAGTTAACTCGAGTAAAGATACCTTTTTCTTGATCATTTCCCATGATCTCAAAGGTCCATTGACCGGCATGCGAAAAATGACAGATCTCTTGATCGAAGACCTCACCAGCTTTACTCAAGAAGAAATCCTGGATTTCGCGACACGAATCAATTTATCGGCGATTAAACTCCAGGAACTCCTGGAAAATCTGCTCCAATGGTCACGTCTTTCCCGTGGACACCTGGAGTGCCGGCCTGAAATAGTTGACTTGACTGAAGTGATTGAAAAGACCCTCAGCCTTTTTTCTGAAAACGCCAAAAGTAAAAATATCAAACTCGCGCATACGGTTCCAGCCGCAACCGTGGTGTTGACGGATTATGATATGTTGAGCACCGTCCTGCAAAATTTGGTATCCAATGCCATCAAATTTACCCATCCTGGCGGTGAAGTCCTTATTGGCGCAAAACCGCGCATTGCCGCCTCGCAAACGAAAAACGACGAACCGCAAACGCTGAATTTTGTTGAGATCTCGGTCTCTGATAATGGAGTAGGCATTCCCGAAAAACACCTTGATAAATTGTTCAAAATTGAGGAGCGGTACAGTCAAAAAGGAACTGCTGGAGAACAAGGTACCAGCCTGGGGTTAGTCCTCTGTAAAGAATTTGTCGTAAAAAATGGGGGAGAAATTCAAGTGCAAAAAAATGAAACCTCGGTTTCCGGCGGCACCGTCTTCACCTTCACACTGCCTGCTACGGAAACTGTCACTGCGCAACCTGAATTATAAATTGAAAAATATCATGAGTGTGGAAAACAACCTCTTATTCGACAGCAATCAGGAAATCATAACGTATCTGAAGAAGGCCCGCATTTTTGAAGGGTTCTCTGATAGTTTTTTGAATAAACTGATTCCACTGGCAAAATTTTCGGAATATCCGCAGAACGCCGTCATTTTGAAAGAAGGAGATATCAATACACGATTATATTTCCTGATTCGCGGAGAAGTCTCTGTTTATGCACAGAACGCCTTGATTTTAACGCTGCGGCGAGTTGGCGATATCTTTGGTGAAATGAGTATCATTAACCACAAGCCTTGTTCTGCGTCAATCATGGCTGCGACTCGTATTGTCAAGGTTTTCAGTATTTCTTCAAAGGAAGTGGGCGAATATTCAGATATCTATTCCGATGACCTCCAAAATTTTTTATATCATCTTTTTGCCAAAATATTGACAGAAAAGCTCAGTCTTACTACCCATAAAGCCAAATTATATGAATCCACGAATGCTCGCCTGCTGGACACTCAAGTCGTACTTGAAAATACAATTGAGGAACTTGGAGAGCAGATCAGAACCATGAATAAATTTTCTCGGGTAGAAGGTATTTTTACAAAAAAAAGCGAAGTTCAATCGCTCGTGAATACCCTCATCAAGGACTTGAAACATCTTGAAAGTACATCACTTCAGCAAGAGCAGAAAGCTAAAGTCTCCTCTCTTATTTATGCGGGGAACACGCTACTGAAGAGCGTTAATGAAATTTTAGACATTTCTGAAAAGACGTTGTCTCAAACGCCGATCATCAAGCCTCGTGGCAAAGCAACGCCTAAAAACAGCGTTGTGCCTGATGCCTTAAAGTATATTGCGGTCGTCAACCAGGAATTGGATGAGATCATTTATGAGGTCCTTGAAATAAAATATAAGGAAGCACAAAAAATTAACGCAGCCCTGAAGCAAGAAGATTTTGCGACAATTCGAAATTTGGTGTACCGTATAAAAGGAGCGCATGGCTTAAAATTCATTAACGAATTGGGCGCCGAGCTTGAAAAAGCCGTAGACCTGAAAAACGTGTCAAAACTCCAAGACTTGATTAACGAACTCATAGATTATCTTGAAAATGTTGAAATCCACTTCCATTGAAAATCAAAAGGCCCCTCTCCTCAAGGTTCTTCTTGTTGATGATGATGAATCCCTCTATCTCATTGTTCGGAAGATGCTTGGCAAAAACAGAAATCGATTTAAGCTGGACTGGGAAGGAACGTATGATTCCGCAATCCAAGCCATTATGGATTTTCGGCATGATGTGTATCTGATCGATTATTATCTTGGCGATGGGGTAACGGGCATTGAAATCATTCGAGAATCGATAGCGCGTGGATGCAAGGCTCCCATGATCCTGTTAACAGCTAACGAGGATATGGATGTGGATGTTAAGGCGATGGAAACCGGTGCGACAGATTATCTGGTAAAAAGGGAAATCAACACTGTTTTGCTGGAACGCGCGATCCGCTACGCCATCCGCCAAAAAAAGATAGAAATCGAATTGGATACCAAAAATCAGGAGCTCGATGCCATTAACGAAGATTTGAAAGAGAGCCTCTTGATGCAAACGGAGCTGAATAACCACCTCATTCAGGCCACAACCAATCTGACACAAGCTCAAACTCAAATCGAACAGGAATTGGCACAAGCCAGAATCACTCAGCTCTCGCTTCTGCCCCATTTAAAAACAAAACTTGCCTCAGTCCGACTGGCCTCCAAATATATGCCCATGGATCAACTTGGCGGAGATCTTTATGATTTTCTTGATTTTAGAGAAGAAAAAGTGGGGATTTTTATCGCGGATGTCACAGGACACGGTGTCGAAGCGGCGCTCCTCACTTTTCTGGTCTCAGGATTATTCAAGACCTTTGCCCCAGGTGTTCACTCTCCCACAATAGCGCTAAAAAAGCTCAATGAAGCGCTCCTGAAGAAAATACAGGGTAACAAGTTTGTCACCGCGGCCTATTGCATCTACGACGCAAAAACCCAAACTCTGAAATTTTCCTCAGCCGGACACCCTGAAGGCTACCTCCTTCGACACAAAACACAGGAACTCCTACCACTCAAAACAGGTGGAACGATTCTTGGATCTTTTGAAGACATGCCTCTCTTTGAGGACCTTAGCCTTTCGCTGTTTCCGGGGGATAAAGTCCTCATGTATACTGATGGCATCCTGGAAACCACCAATCCCCATGGTGAAATGTTTGGGAAAAAGCGTTTGAAAGAAGCCCTGAAAGCCCATAGCGACCTTCCCATGGCTGAGCTGATCGAAACGCTCTACCTCCGCATTTTAACCCACATGGGAAACCCACAGATGAAACTCAATGATGATATTACCCTGGTTGGATTCGAAATCAATGACGAGCTATAGCTAATCGCTGTCGCTTAACAGCTTAAAGGTTAGAGGCATTTAAACTTTCTCTTAGCTTCTGATTCGCTTCTCGTAATTCTTGCTTTTGACTCTTTCCCTGGATTACAGGCGTTACAACTTTCATAAAAAAAGTCAGGGAATCAATAATATCCTTTTGGGTGGTTTCAGACACAACTTCCAGGACAAAATTATTCTTCCGAATCAATACCAGGTCATCCAGTAAAATATTGGTCCGTCGATTAAACAACCTTTGAATGAGAGCAACTCTTTGATGGGGACTGAGCTTAAAATGCGGTTCAGGCTGATCTCCCAGGGGGAGAAAGGGTTCGTGGGAACAATCCCAAATATTGGTTTTCACATCAAAATTCTGAAACGCCCATTGTTGCGCAAAATGAATCACTTCAGAAACCGAGTTGAGATCCGATAACGCTTCCTGAAGTTGGATAATTTGTCCCATAGACTCAGACTGTTGCATTACCTGAGAAAGCATGTTCATCATTTCCTGATTTTGACTCTGCATGGATTGCTGAACATTTGCGAGCTCCTTTTCTACCTGTTTTCTGTTACTTTCCATCGCCAGATAACGGGCCGTTTGTTCCATCAGCGTAACAATCCGTCTCAAAAGGTCATGAGCCTCAACGGGTTTGGTTAATATTTCAAGAAACATATGAGACGAACGCAATTTGATAATCTCTTTAGTGATCGTCTGTGTCAGTAAAACGATGGGCATGAAGGAGAATTCTTGACGTGAACGAAGATCTTCCAGCAACTGCGTATTATCTATCAAATCCACATCCAGCAGCAACAAGTCCCACTCTTGCTGATTTAAATAGTTCGAGACCTCTTCCGGAGAAATGGTGGACTGGATTCCCAAGTTTGTGAGCTGCAAATAAACATCAAGGGATTCTGCCGAAAATTCAACAGGCGTCAGAACTAAGACCTGGGTATCCTTTGAGTTCTTCGCGTTTTGTCTCACAACATATTCCAAAATGGAAAAATCGAGATATTCCATTTGAAGTCCAACTTCATAAAGGTTATCATCCTCTACAGCGGTTTTTACCCAACGGACTCTGGCTTTGGTGCGGAGTGTTTTGTTAAAGAGAAAGAGATCAATGTCCGTATTGGGTTTCAAGGCTATAGGTGTTTGAATGCGGATTCCTTCCAAAGAGAGTTCCAGAGGGGTCACCTGTTCAGGAGCATTTGAAATGTGTACTTTGGAAAAATCGTCTAAAGTCAGGCGAACCCCTCGTCTGTATTCGTTCATGTAAACCCTCATAAAAAAATCAAATGAAGCCTTATCAACCGGCTCCTGTCGATAGTCGTGCACTTAATAACATCCTATCAAAAATTGAGCCATTTCTCCTTTCCCTATCGTTTTTCAGGGCTGGTTGCAATGAGGTAATGAAATTTCCCATGAAAAACGGCAGTAACTAAACAATAATCAAATTTTACTACGATCAGGAATGGAGGTTTTTCAAATTCCAGACACTGTTCTCAAAAGGAACATCAAATTGAACTCAGGCCTTAATTGAATTGATTTTTTTTAATAAGTACGCAAGACTCTCCAATTGGAGAGGATAAAAAATCTTCTTTAAGGATATTTTGACTTCTCGGGACGGAACTCGAGGCTCTCAGATCTTCTTTTTCCTTTATTAAAGGAACCTCTATAGAACCATATTACCAGGACGATTATGAAAGTCATCTCTAGTTACATCGCACCGGATGTGCACATTGAAGGTGAAATTACTTGCGAAGGACCTGCTCGTATTGATGGTGAGTGCCATGGTCTCATTCAAGGAAATCATGAAATCACCATTGGAACTTTTGCTAAAATTCATGGAAAGGTGAACGCTCAGTCTATTGTCGTGAACGGAAAAATCATGGGTAATGTCGCTGCGGTGAAAAAAATCACACTCCTTGCGGATGGCGATGTAAAAGGAGATTTTTATACGCCACCCGGGGGATTGAATATTAAAAAAGGTGGAAACATTGAAGGGTCGTTCTATATCGGTGTTCCTAAAGGCCACTTACCTGGAAATCATAAAAATTGATCCATCCCACCGCGGTTAGGCAGCCTCAGCAGACACATTCATGGTTTGAGGCGCTGATTTTATAGGGGACGCGTTTGTTGAATCCACAACAGTCACATTTTCCTGCGCAACCTTTGAAGAAGACTCAGTGCTCATGGGCATACTCTTGATGTTTGCGGCTCCCTGCTGAACCATTTGATTGGCTCGCTTGGAAATTTCCTGTAAATTCGGTTGAGGTGCAGGCTTTGCGTCCCCCTCGGCTTTTTTTGCCACCATATCTTTGGGACTGTAAGTGCTAGTCTGTGATGTCGGTTTGGCTCCCATCAGTTCTGCGAATTTAGGCTGTTTGAGTAGCGCAAGAACGGCCTCGTCCAATTCTCTATGGTTTAGCTTCTTTTCAAGAAAATCCGGTAATTTATCGAGGCTTTCAGCACCTGATTGTTTGAATTCAGGCAGATTGGCTATTGTTTTTTTATCTTGCTCCCCCAGATCTTCCAGCCTTTTTCTAATCGCCTTGGTAAAGCCTTCAATCGCTTTAGTGGGCAATTCTCCTTGTTCCATAAAACCTTCTAAACGGGAGACAACCTTGAGGTATACAGAAACACGCTCTTCCGCCGTTTTTTCTTTCGGAACCTCAGCATTCTGCCCCTGATTCACATTTTGATTCGAGGGTAGATCCGTTTTATCCGGTTTGACGTTCTTATTGGCCGAAATCGACTTTTGTTCCGTATTTGGTACCGCATTATTTTGAACTTGCATAACTCTCCTTCCACAAAAACGTCATCCGTAGATAAAATTTGCTCATCAACATGAGCTTTCGAAACCTATAAAAAAGAAATACAAAAATCAGACCATTTTAGAAAGTCAGGAAACTCACTTGAACTTGCGGACGCTTTGGGGCAACGTTTATTAGCTTTCAGCGAGTTTCTCCTGTTTTAAGCCTTGAACGGGGAACACTTTGAGAAGATCACTTTTTCCTTTGGCTTTTAGAAATCTTGGATCATGAACCCGCACAAGCGTTTCCAATTTGGCATAAACCTCCTGAGAAATCAGGATTTCACCACCTAATGCTTGATCACAGATCCTTTTTGCGGTGTTAACGGTATCACCGATAACATCATACATCTTAACATCTTTGCTACCAATCAAGCCCTCGACTAATTCCCCTTGATGAATCCCTATCCCTGCCGATAACTCATAGGGTTTTAAAAACGCGCTAATTTCCTTGTTGATTTTAATCGCGCTTTCAAGAGCATTTTGCTCGGTTGGAAATACGGCCATGATTTCATCCGCCGTATGTTTTGTTTTGATCACTTCGGACGCATTCCAGACTTGTTCCGTCTTTTCAAAATACGAGTTCAGCATTTCGACAACCACCTCTGGCGGTTTATTTTCACTCCAACTTGTAAACCCTCGTATATCCATAAAAAATACAGTTCGTTCTCTTCGTTGAAGTGCCAACGTGTTGATATCCTTAATTGAATTCGAAAGAAGTTCTCTTCCCAGTAACCATTCAGAATACTTGCGGAGCTGTTCGGCGGTCTGTTGAAGAAGTGTCAAATATCGTTTCGAAATTACATTCGTAAAACCAATGACGAGTCCCAGGAGGGGGATCACTATGGCGACATAGAGATGACTCGCATTTGACAAGAATCCAGCAATTGAATTATAGTCCGTTTCTGTCATGGCTTCAAAAAGACCATACATGACTAATAAAATACAGGTACGAACCACATGTTCTAAAATCGTTAGGATATCCGAAAAAAAACCTGATTGGTGATGACCCATTTCCTGAAGTAACCCAATACTGAGAGAAAACCCCCAGTAAGCGAAATGGTGTGGACTGGAAAAAAAGTCCATTCCATCGAGGAAGCATCCAAACAGAGTATAAATCGCGGGGGCAATCACATTTCCTATAAAACGATGCGATTTCCCATGATACTGCCATGTCCCCAAAAAATACGATTGAACTAAACAAGCTATCAGCATGGCTGAAAGGTCGGATTCCCTTAAATATTTTTCTGGCCCCTCAATCAGCAGTTCCAGAAAAATATTGGCTAAAGGAAAATGGATACTATTCATGAATAACTCTTGAACAATAGCCCCTTTTTGGGTGCCTTTCAGACGTTTCTCAACTTCGACAGTCATTCCTACCTGTTGATATTAAATTTTTAGAAGAGGATTCCACTTATCTCATAACGACCCACTAATCGCACTTGAGGCGATAAGCCGGATACCTGGAACTTCGTTGGAGAAAATCGGCTTGAACCCGGATTTTTTCAGTTCTGGCTACTTTCTGGACCTGAAAAGTAGGGATCCAATGGTTCAAAATTTCAAGCGTAATTTTTAATTGTTTTTCTATCCGCCCAGGAAAAGCGGCTTCTATGAACTCCAAAGCATCTTTATCCGTATGCCAAATCGCTCCCTGAGTTTCAGTTTGTTCAAAACCATCTTGGTCTCCAATGTCCCAATTGGTGGCTTCAAAGACCGCAAAAGGGATGCCTTTTGCCGCAAAAGCGGCATGATCACTCCATAAGCCTGTGGTGCCTTTAGGATAGGATTTGTTGAAGCCAGGATTAACATGGAGCACGTTTCCTGTTTCTTCCGCTGATTTTAAGGCTTGATCCTTAACCCAGTCTGATGGTGCGGTACCACCATGAACATAAAGTTTATCCCCCCCTGCCAGCGTATCTAAATTGATCATCGCAACCGTGTTTTCAAGCTCTTGAGCTGTCCTGTTGTTGACAAAATATTCAGAACCCTGAAGGCCTTTTTCCTCGGCACCAAAGGCAATAAATTCCACACTGATGGGGAGTGTTTTACGATAAAGTTGCCTTGCAATCTCTAAGAGAATCCCCATCCCTGACGCATTGTCTGAAGCACCTGTGCCTCCGCATTCTTGAACGGAATCATAATGTCCCCCTACGATCAACGTCTCTGAAGCAGTGCCTGCCTTTTTAGCAATGATATTGAATGATTTTGAAGAGGAAGGGGTTAGTTCCACGCCTCGTTGCCGTTGAGAAATGGACTCTAAACGAAAAGTTTGCAGCCTTACTTCATAGCCTATCTTTTCCAACTCATGAGTAATATAATCTTTCGCCAGTACATCATTCGCACTTCCCGCAACACGTTTTCCCAATGTTTTAGAGAGATAAACCATGTGTGCATAGGCTTTTTTCCAAGAATTCTGTATTGAAGTAGGATCACAAAAAATCAGAACTTCGGTGTTGTTGTTTATGGAAACAATACCACTTCCGTTTTCTATACGGCAAACCTGTGATTCCGGCTGAGAAAAAATTCCCCAAATATATGAGAAGCCTTCCACTAACGAAAGCGTTGCTTCAAAATTTCCATTTTGTTCCAGGAAAACCATCTCATTCGTTGACGTTTGTAGCGTCAAACTGCCGTCAAGTCCGACAACCACGCCTTTGAACGTGACCCTTGTCTTTTCGCCGCAGGAGACCTCAATATCATCGACATCTTTGTTCTCAACCACTCCCGTTTCATGCGTCAGCTCGCATCCCAGATTTTCAGATTTCTGTTTGATTGTGACCTGGTATGTTGACCCATTCGCCAAGGGTTGTTCAAACGTAAAGGAACCTTCAGACCTGATTTCCAGAAAATCCGACTCATTATTCTGCAGGTTCACAGTCCCTGAAATACTTCGGACAAAACCGCCAATCCTGTAGAGTTTTTCATCACTGGCAAGGGGCACTTGGGTTGTCGAATCCCGATAACAGGCCCCCAAAAAGACGAACACAAATCCGACAAGTTGAACAAACATCCTTGTGTTCCGTTTAAATTTCATGGTACTCCTCACAATCAAAATGATTTCGATCACACGTTTGGGTAACGGCTTCAGGTTGTGTTTTCGTTTATAATGGCTCACGGCACAGATTACACTGTTTTAAAAAAATCTGAATCTTCTTTTGGCACCTTTCATTTTTCAGTGGACAGTTGATCTTTAACGCAAAGTCGCAAAGACGCAAAGAGCGCAAAGAAATATTTTAAAACCCTTTGCGTTCCTGGCGTCCTGGCGTCCTTGCGTTAAAATAAAGAAAGAAGTGACGATGATTAAATGTAAACTACTACTTTTCTGTATTTTTGAAAGGTGCCCTTCTTTTTGGAACGGAAATTCCCTTAATGTAATAAAATTAACGTTTATAGGAAATAATTAATTCATTTCTAAGTTACTCGACTTTGAACAATTTGCTCAATATTACTCCTGAATAAAATCAGAGACTTATAAAGTCGTATTAGAATTAATGATAGGTTTGGCCTGAAAAA
>JBBCAX010000157.1:0-35562 GCA_051382335.1 Deltaproteobacteria bacterium TL4 | reverse complement strand
AACTCTTCAACAAAATTCTGAGGGCACCTGATGAGAAAGTCATAGCCCTGATCGATCAAGGAATACATGAATCCAAAAGCAGGATATCCCATATCAAAGAGGATCAGTTTTTTCTCAATGTCTTTGAGAACCGAAGCGACATTGTCCAGGTGCTCATTGGCTAAAGATCGTTCATTGGCCGGATAAGAAGACATTATGCCGTCGAGCGTGATTCCATTGAGTTGATCATAGAGCACCGAGAACGCTGCTAAAGGAGAACATTTTCCTTGTTGATTCACAGGTTGACCAAAAGTTTCGATGCACTCCGGGGTATTCGGGACTTGAAGAGTAGAACCGTCACAACTCAAAAGAACGTAACCTTTATAGGTTCTGATCTCATTATCCGTGTAAAATTCTTTAACCAGGGTTTGATTGAGGAATAAAAAAGCCTCAGGCTTCAATTTGTTTCTTGCTTTGATGAAAGCTTGTTTGGTGACTTGAGGTTCACGAATGTAATCCAAGTAATCATCTAGTTCTATCTGAAGACTTTTTCGAATTAAGTTCAGCAGGAAACCTATCATCACAGGAAAACTCAAAATTCGTTGACGGGTAAAGTGTTTTTCGGACACTCTCGATTGATCCAAAAATGATTTTGAGAAGATTTGATTTCGTATTTTAGATAATATCTCATCACCTTTTTTTCATAATGTCTACTCTCTCATTAAAATTAAAATGCCAACATACCTCATTAGAAAAAAAATGACGAATCTAATTGTTATTATTGTCAAATTCTTAAGTTACTGACATTGACCTTGCGGCGACGCAGTTACAGTCGGTTACAGGCCGGAGAGTGTATACCTGAAGAGAACTTTCACCTCTCTATTATTATGTACGCTCACAGGCGCACGTAGCGCAGCCCTACGTGGCGGCCATCCAAAACTACCGTTATTCACAGGGGGTTCGCTTATTATTAAACAAACATAGTCACCCAACGTGTTGCTCATTCCAAATTGATCATTTTTGGCCATGTGTCAAAAATTTGATTTTTGATGTTCCACCTGATTTGTGTTTTATCCCGTAGGGGCAGACCTGTGTGTCTGCCCAAGATCAGGGCGAACGCACAGGTTCGCCCCTACAATTTGTGGCCGAAAATGTGACCAACCCCTGGATTGGCTATGGTCATCGTTTCGCCAATCCAGCAATCAAGCGACTTTCAGGGTATTGCTCCTTTGCTCCTTTTTTCTGGAAGCCGCCGGTCTGAATAAGGGAGGCATCCGTCGCAAGAGCCATTGAAATCTTCTTGCCGCTCAGGACTCAACTCCCGCCAGTCCACATCCCTCCACGCCAAAGTCTGTAACAATGGTTCAGACTTTTTCCTCAAGCGATGTTTCTCTTCAGGGTTTGAAGATTTGCGGGCACATTCCTGAAAATAAAGAGCCGGAAGCAGAAAGTGGAGCCTTTGATCTTCCTGCCGTTTGGAAAGCTCCCACCCCCGCATCATTTCCCCGATCATAAACCAGACAAAGACCAGACAAAGACCAGACCCTTCTTCCTTCTGATAATGACGAATCAACTCCGCCACTTCCTGCCCAAACGAGCTTTGACTCCCGTGAGAGGAACCCACAAAGGACGAACTTTGACTTAACTCCAAAAAATGGCAGAGGACATCGATTCCACATTCCTGCCAGGAATCGCCATTGATTAACACTCAGACAATTGCACGTTCTTTCCAGCCAGTGTGCCCCTTTCTTAATCGTCCATTTAAATTTTCCCCCTCATGGTTGTCACACCTATAACAGAATAAAGGTACTCAAGAAATACGGGCACTTTGCCCGGAAGCGATTTATTTTTTATGAGAAAGCCGTGACAGCAACCAGGTGGTTATAAACTTTTTCTGACGAAAACTTAAAGCTTTGTTCCAAAAAACTTGCGATTTCCTTAATCCAACTCTATCTTGGCGGATTATTTTTTTAACCTCATAATTTTTTGGACTCCTCAGGAGCGGAAATTAAATAACAAGTACGATGCCGTGAGCTTTTTGGGAGGCTCAAGGCGTTGCGTCTTTCGCCTGCGAAGAAGAAGGAGCGCTGTCGGCACAGTTTGAATACCGATCAAACATCTTGCGGTCAAACGGCGAACAAGCTCACAGAAAGACAAGCCAGAATATCCTGTTATTTAGTTTCCGTTCCTTAGCAAAAATTGGATTGACGACATGAAAGACGAAGCAAGAAAGCTGCTTGAACATACCCGAAATATTGGGATATCCGCTCATATTGACAGTGGAAAAACAACCCTGACTGAGCGTATTTTATATTACGCAGGCAAGATTCATAAGATTGAAGAAGTTCGTGGCGGTGGAGCTGGAGCGACGATGGATCATATGGAATTGGAAAAAGAAAAAGGAATTACCATTACCTCCGCAGCAACAACCGTTTATTGGAATGATAACAAAATTAATATCATTGACACCCCGGGACATGTTGATTTTACTGTTGAGGTTGAACGATCTCTCCGTGTTCTTGATGGTGCCATTTTGGTACTTTGTGGGGTAGCCGGCATACAATCCCAATCCATTACGGTGGATCGTCAAATGAAACGTTATCGGGTCCCCAGAATTGCCTTTGTCAACAAATTGGACCGTATGGGTGCCAATCCCAATCGTGGGATCAAAGGCTTAAGGGAGATCCTTAAACTTAATGCGGTTCCCCTGCAAATTCCGATTGGATTAGAAGAAAATCACCAGGGAATTGTCGACCTGGTCACCATGAAAGCCGCTTATTTTGACGGTGAAAAAGGGGAAAAAGTCCGTTACGAAGCGATTCCAGCAGAGCTGCGGGAAGAGGCGGAAATCAGACGGGCAGAGATGTTGGAAGCCATTTCCATGTTTGATGATCAAATGATGGAAGATTTGCTTGAAGAAAAAGAAATTGAGGAAGCCGCCATTCATGCTGCGATCAAAAAGGGGGTCCAATCTTTAGAACTCTGTCCCGTGTGTATGGGAAGTGCGTTCAAGAACAAAGGGGTTCAGCTATTGTTGGATGCAGTCAACGAGTACTTACCCTCTCCTTTGGAAGCGATACCGTCTAAAGCCACCAACGTAAAAACGGGAGAGCCTGTCATCCTTCAGTCTGATCCTGATTTACCCAGTGTTTTGATGGCGTTCAAACTTACGGAAGAACAATTTGGACAATTGACCTACATGCGCGTCTATCAGGGAACCTTGGCTAAAGGAGACAAGATCACCAATACGCGTACAGGAAAAAACATCAGAGTGGGACGGATGGTTCGAATGCATGCGAATGATCGACAAAACATCGAATCTGCGGAAGCGGGTGATATTGTTGCGATGATTGGTGTTGAATGTGCGTCTGGAGATACTTTTTGCGGTGACGGTGTTAATGTTGCTTGTGAATCGATTCATGTTCCTATTCCTGTGATTTCTCTTGCGGTTAAAGGCAAGGACAATGAGGGACACATGAAAATGGGCAAGGCCTTGGGACGTTTTATGCGGGAAGATCCAACCTTCCGTGTCAAAACAGATGAAGAGTCCGGTGAAACTCACATTTCAGGAATGGGTGAATTACACCTTGAAATCTACATTGAGAGGATGCGTCGCGAGTATGGTGTTGACGTGATTGTGGGCGCGCCTCAAGTCAATTACCGTGAAGCTATTTCCGCTCCCGCTGATTATGATTATCTCCATAAAAAGCAAACCGGAGGTTCAGGACAATTCGCTGGAGTTTCGGGCAGTATTGAGCCGATTTCACAAGAAGGAGACAGTCCTATTAACTTCGAGTTTGTTAATCAGATTTTTGGAGGATCAATTCCCTCAGAACACATCCAAGCGTGTGAACATGGGTTTAGAGATGTCATGGATAAAGGGCCTCTTGCCGCGTTTCCGATGGTGGGAATCCGCGTTTTCTTAAAAGATGGAAAATATCATGATGTGGATTCAAGTGATTTAGCTTATCGACTGGCTTCTCAAAAAGCGATGAAACAGGCAATCTCAAGAGCGAAACCGATGCTGCTTGAACCTGTGATGAAGGTTGAAGTTGAAACACCTGGAGAGTATCAAGGTCCTGTAATCGGTGACCTCAGCTCACGACGCGGAGTTATCTATGGTTCAGAAGTCAAAGGGGAAGATACTGTTGTTTTAGCGGGTGTTCCCTTGGCGGAAATGTTCGGTTATGCTACACAGCTTCGATCTATGACGGCTGGAAAAGCGACCTACTCCATGGAATTTGAAAAATATGTACCGTGCCCTGCCTTTGTTCAAGAAAAAGTGATCAAGGAACGTCAAGAAAAGTTGAAAGAAGACGAAGATTAAGTCCTTTAACCCCCAGGATGTTCTTGAGAAATATTCAGGAACATCCGCTTTGCGTTGACCCTCTCCGCAGTGTCATTGATTCTCTACCAAATCCTCAAACACTCACCACGCATCCCTCATTTACCGACCCATCGTTTGTCGGATCATGCCATCAAAAAAATGGTCAGGAAGCAAACGACGTATGAATAAAAGGGCGTCCGCATCGAGTCCTATGGGATAACGTAAGCGATGGTTGTTGTCGGTTGTCGCTTTATAAATCACTTGAGCGACTTTCTCTGGGGTTGTTCCAAATTTATAAGAAGCCATGATTTTTTTCATCGTCCGTTCTACGTAGGAATCATAATCCGAAATATACTGAATAGCCGCTTCTTCTTTGGAACGTCCGTCAAAATCCGTTTTTACCAAACCAGGTTCGATGAGTTTTACTTTAATATTGAAAGGGCGCAGCTCATACTGAAGGGATTCCGTAAACCCCTCTATCGCCCATTTACTGGCGTGATAAAGGCTGAACAAGGGAAACGCAATGCGTCCAGCCATGGAGGCGACATTGATCACAAGTCCCTGTCCTCTTTCCCTGAAATGAGGTAATATTTCACGAGTCACTTTCATGACACCGAAGACATTCGTATCAAACTGTTTCTGAATTTGCTCTTGGGTTGTCAATTCAAACGGCCCCAGCAAGCCATAGCCGGCATTATTAACAACGGCATCAATCGTCTGGAATCGATCGAGTGCTTCTCGAAGTGCTTCTTGAATCGATTGCGTATCTGTCACATCAAGCCGAATACAGGCGACCTTCTCAAGTTTTGACAATTCGTGTTCTTTTTCAGGAGTTCTCATTGTGGCGACAACTTGCCATCCCTTCTTTTGAAAATGCTTTACCGCTGTTCTGCCAATACCACTAGATGTCCCTGTAATTAAAACTGTTTTTTCCATAAAACCTCTTCTTTACGGAGTGATTAGTAAAAGACAAGGTAACGATTCAGCTACCAAGAACACGAAGATTCGCAAAGGCTCTGTTGTTTGACCAAGTTTTTTCTTTGTGCTCCTTCGTGGCTGAGTCGTTACAAGATAAACTTCTGTCCTATTTTTGTTCTATTGGTAGAGATAGCAGAGTCATTCAAAAAACTCAACTTTGAGGTTTGCAACGTTAAGTTGGAGGGAGCACCTCAGCAAGTCTGCGTGGATTCTTTCGGAGGAGAATCAAAAATCAGCGAGTTAAATTCTGAATTGAAGTACATTTTATGAGACCGTTTCAAATACTTCAAGTGAAAATCAATTCAGGAGGGATTAGCGAAACGCCTTAAAAAAATTCCTGTAACACACTCCTCCCTTTGAGCTACTGCCAGAAAAAACTTTTCACATGCTCAAACCTGCTATAAGTTACAGTTATTGAAGTAATGCGTAATACAGAAACATGAGCAGACGGGAAGACGGAATATGAAAGAAGAAACAGTTCCAATCGATTCAGATCAGTCGATTATTGATCATTTAAAACAGGCGTTATTGGTGGTCAACCGAAAATACCAGGTCACACGATGTAATGAAGCAGCATCTCAATTATGGACCCGCCCTCAAAATAAATTGTTGGGACACCATATGCTTGAATTATTTCGAAACGAGCCGGTAATTGCCCGAAATATTGAGCAGGTTTTTAAGCGTCAGAAAGATGTGTATCTGGTTGATTTTCCCTTTCACTTTGTAGTGAGACAAGCCAAAGTTGTTGAGATCACGATGCGCCCTATTTTTGGAGATAATCGTGACGTGAAGCAAGCTTTAATTACCATTTCGGATCAAACGCAGAATGCTGAATTCAAAGCAAAAGAACAAGAACAAGCGATTTTGGATTCAATGGGATTGTTTATGTCCTCTATTGCGCACGAAATCAAAAATCCGCTAAGTGGGGTCAAAGGAGTGACTCAATTACTGCAGCGGGATTTGGAAAAAGCCAAGATGTCGACAGATCCGACCCACATGATTTTAAATGAATTAGACAGGATTGAACGTCTGTTGCAGAAATTGTGTCTCTATGCCGAACCGTTATCGCTTGAATTTCGTGCCTTTAATCTCCATGAACTGCTGGAAGTCGTCTTGTGGTTTGAATCCAATGCTTCTCCTCAGCAGATCCATTTCAAACGGGAATTTGATCCTTCCTTACCAAACTTGGTTGCCGATCATGATAAACTGCACCAAGTCTTTCTCAATCTTATTAAAAACGCTGTAGAAGTGTCCCCTCCAGGCGGAGAGATCACAATACGGACACGTTATTGCCCTAAATGGCAAATTGCGGTGTGTGGTCTGGAACCCGGACCTGAGTATTACTTGATTGAAGTTGAAGATGAAGGTCCGGGAGTTTCCATGGAGCACCGGGAACGCTTATTTAAACCTTTGTTTACCACTAAATCAAAAGGCAAAGGTTTGGGGTTGTCGATTTCTTATCGCATTGTGCTACAGCATGGAGGCGTTTTACAATACACAACCTCCCCTAATAATTCTTCGATTTTCCAGGTTTTCCTGCCTCGAACGCCTCCCCAGTATAACGAAGAGCACGAATTACGTGAATTAAAGATTGCGAAGGGAACGCACTAAAGTTCATATTTCGTATAAGCATTCACCAGCTCCTGGAATTGATCCAAATCCTGAGTTGGTTGCTGACACGTGTTGTTTTCACAAACATAAGCGGTGGTTTCCTGCTGGATTCTGTGTTTGTTGAAAAGCAGAGGAATCGAGACCGTCTCAACAGAGACCTCAGAATCGCTGACCGCCATCACCTTGTTGGGAAGAAAATTTTGCTGAAGGTGTTGAAGCATGGCTTGTGTGGACTCTGAGTTTAGGGATCCAATGATTGCAATTTCTTTGGATTGATCCAGAGCATAGTCGAGAGCCATGAGCATTTGAGCATAGCTTGTGGGAGCACTCTGTATGGCCTTTCCTTGACTTCCGAGAATTTGATACGCTCGACTTTTATAAGTATCCTCATAGGTAAAAGCTGACAAATACAGCAGATTCAATGCGGAAACGGCATTTCCCGCAGGAAGGCTACTATCCACGACAGGATAATGCCGTTGCAAGATTGAGGCGTCAGAGGGATCATTGAAACAGTAAGCGCCTTGTGCTTCGTCCCATAACAAGTCATCCTGAAGTTGTTGAAGCTCTATGGCTTTTTCAAACCAAAGGGGATTGAAGTCACTTTGATAAAGCTGCAATAACGCTTGAATGAAGAACGCATAATCTTCTAAATACGCCGCATATTTGGACTGATTTTCCCGCCAGCGTCTTAACAAAGCCCCTTGAGGTGTTCTTAAGTTCTGGAGTAGAAAGTGAGCAGCAGCCTGTGCCGCTTTTAAATACCGCTGGTCTTGCAACACCTGATACCCTTTGGTCATCGCCGTAATCATCAACGCGTTCCACGCAGTGAGGATTTTGTTATCCTTGAGTGGCGGAATGCGTTTGGCGCGAAGCTGCAATAACCTGGATTTTGTTTGCTGGAGCAGGACATCCTTGAGATCAGGAAGGTTGACCTCAGGCTGTATATAAAAAGCATTGGTGTGATGAACCGATTTCAATCCCGCTTTTTCTTCAAGCCTCGTGATCTGCTGACTGGGATTGTAATTTCCCTGCGCGGTAACATTGTAAATCTGAATGAGGTGCTGAAACTCTTCCGCAGTTAAGTGTTGTTTCAACTCTTGATAGCTCCATAAATAAAATTTTCCTTCCGTTTTCTCACTGTCCGCATCTTCCGCGGAATAGAAACCTCCCTGAGGATGAGTCATATCTCTTAACACATACTCAAAAATACCTCTCGCAACCATTTCATATTCAGGATTTTTTGTGACTTGAAGGGCTTCCAGATAAAGCACCGCCAGTTGCGCATTGTCATAAAGCATTTTTTCAAAATGAGGAATTTGCCAATATCGATCTGTGGAGTATCGGTGAAAACCGCCACTCAAATGATCATAGATCCCTCCCCGAGCCATCGAATCCAGGGAAATTGTGACCATTTGAAGTGCCCTTTCTGAGCCGGTTCTTCGATAGATTCGTAAAAGCATAGCTAATTGCATACTTTGAGGAAACTTGGGCGGCTGTCCAAATCCTCCATAAGTGACATCAAAATTAAGTTCTGACTGTTGATAAAACCGTTGGAACATGGCGTGAGTGGGGAAATCTTCATGGGGATGTTTGAAACCAGACTGTTGGGATAACCACTGACGAACTTGTTGTCCCACTTTCTCAATTTGAGTACGGTCGGTTTCCCAAGTATGATGAATTTGCCGCAACAGTGTTAGCAATTGCGCTTGGGGAATAAAGGTTCCGGAAAAAAAAGGAATAGCTTCTGGAGTCAAAATCGCGGAGATGGGCCAGCCGCCATGGCCATTCATGGCGACGAGAATATCCATGTAGATCCGATCCACGTCAGGCCGCTCTTCCCTGTCCACTTTGATTGCAATATAGTGTTGATTCAGAATTGCCGCAATGTCTTCTTTTTCGAAAGAATCACCTTCCATGACATGGCACCAATGACACGTAGAATAACCTATCGAAATGAAAACAGGTTTTTGTTCTTCTCGTGCCGCTTTAAAAGCGTCATCTCCCCAGGGATACCACCAAATCGGATTGTTTTGATGCTGCAACAGATAGGGGCTTTGTTCGTGAACCAGGCGATTGTAGTTATGAGAGAATTTCACTGCCAGTCCCTTTCTTAGTTTTTCTTGCGTTTTGTTCCTGAATCAAGACTTTGAGGGATTGGATCTGTTTCAAAATTTCATCTTTTTTCAGAATTTCTTTTTGAAGATTTTGATTATCAGATTCCAGTTCCGACATCCGTTGACGAGCCGCTTCCAACGTTTTTTTTGTTTTTTCATGCTCATGGCGTTCTTTGGCAAGCACTTGTTTTTCTGCGGTTTCAATCCATTTTTGCAAAGGTTCTTGATGACTAACCTGATCATAGATCTTCCATGAAACTCGAACGGCGTTATCTTGGAGCAATGCTTTATATCTTTCCCACATGGGGCCTCATCAAAGGGGGGAGGAATAATCGATGGCTTGGGGGTTATCTTTACTGGTGCCAAGATCAATTTGCTTAGGAAATAAATCAAGTCGAAATCGCAAGCCAGGCGCTGTACAAAAAACTTGCTTTGCTGTTTGCCCCACACTATACGTTGAGTGGCCTTTCACGAGGGAGAGTTGTTCTTGTTTGCGTTGCATGGCTGTAACTCATCACTGGCGAGGTTTTATAGAGAAAACTCAAACACAGAGAAAGATTTACGTCTTATCCCTGTAATCATTCTGATTTCTTAAGGAAAAATATGTATGGACGTTTTGAAGGCTTGACGTGGTTTCTTTTAATGATAGTGAGTCCCTTGTTTTTTACTGGCACCTGTTTTGCTGGAGAATCCCTTAAAATTGGGGTTGTTTCTCCCTATAGTGGAGATTTGGCCGGTTATGGTGTCCCCATAAAAAATGCGGTTGTGCTTGCGGCTGAGGCGATGAATCAACAAGGTGGAGTGCTAGGCCGTAAAATTGAGTTATTGATGGAGGATGATCTTTGTGAGCCGAACACTGCAGAAAATGTGGCAAAAAAATTAGTTTCTCAGCGTGTGAATGCCGTAATTGGTCATTTGTGCAACGAGGCCACAGAAGCTGCGTTAGGAATCTATCGAAACGCAAATGTGATTGTGATCTCTCCCGCTTCAACCAATCCGGCCTTGACCCTAAGCGGCAAGAATCCAAACTTTTTTCGAACCATTGCCCATGATGCGGCACAGGCTTCATTCCAGGTTGGGTTTGCCATCAAACAGCTTCAAATTAAAAAAGCGGTAGTGATTCATGACAAAGGTGTTTATGGAAAGGGACTAGCGGAATGGATACAAGAGCGTTTAAAGCAATCTGGAACTGAAGTCGTTTTGTTTGAAGGCGTGATTCCGGGAGCCGTAAGTTATTCAGCCTTGGTCAATAAAATCAAAAAAACGGGTATTGATAAAAAAGATGCGGTTTTCTTTGCAGGATACCATCCTGAAGCAGCAAAAATTATAAGTGAAGCTCGCAAAAAACGAATCAACGCAAATTTTATTGCAAGTGAGGGGGTGAAAGATCCTTCTTTTCTTGAAATTGCAGGTAAATATGCGCTGGCGTGTTATGTTTCCGCACCTAGGGAGGTCTCTCAATTCGCAATGGCGGCTCCGATTACCCAGGCTTACAAAGCTCGTTTTGAAAGTGATCCGGGAACGTTTAGCCTGCAAGGCTATGTGGCCTTATTAGTTTTGGCAAAGGCTTTTGAAAAGGCAGGGTCTACCGATTTTGAGAAGGTCGTAAAAGCGTTACAAAGTGAAAAGATTGAAACGCCTTTAGGGAGTATCAAGTTTGACGACAAAGGTGATATTGCAGGAGCAGGCTTCGTGATGTATCAAGTCCAACCGCAATTCATAGAAGTCCGTCCCTAATCCTCCGAATGCACAGTCGTATTTATCAATCGGGGGAGTCTCCAAAGGGCGCATTCCCAACCCCTTTGAGGAGGTAGCCGCAAGGCGACTACCCCATCCTACCGTAATTGAATTTATGAGTGTCCCACCTGTGGAAACCCTAATTAAGAGGTTATTCTTGGTTTGCGATGCTCTTCTTCCAAGTATCCCAGTCGATCCGCACGAGGCAATTCACCTTCATAACCTGTCAGTTTTAAATTGCGATGCCACTCTTCATGATAGTAGTTCATGACAAGCTGCATATTTTCTTTCGCAATCGCTGAGCTTCCCATGAGATGTCGAAAGCGAGATTGAAGTTTCAAGAAGGAATGTTCCAAATTCCGTGGAGTCGGATACATTTCAAGATAAGCGACACCATATTCAATCGTAACAGGAGGAAAGAGACCGCCTTCTTCTGAAAGGCCTGCCAAATCGTAGGTTAAGTTATCAGCCGCAAACTTCCAACCTGTGGTACAAGGCTGTAGAAAATGGATAAAACTTCCCTGGGCTCCATCTTCCAGCGCACGAGAAATAACACGAGTGATATGTTCTTGACGATGAATATTCATCCGTGCGGAAAGAGGTACCCCATGATCCGCGATGATCTCAACTATTGGTTTTTTACGTAAATCATTTCCAAGAGGTTGCGCCTTCCCCATCGGGTTAGTCGTTGTATACCCTCCCGGAGCACTTGCCGCAGAAAATTGATTCCCAGTGTTTTGATAGCCTTCATTGTCATAGCAGACATACATTCCACGCTGAAAAAGACCTGGTGCCAATTCATCTTTTGAAAGTTTTTGTAACCGAGAGAATAGCCCCGAAAGATTTCCAAACCCGATGTCAAAGGTGGCACCATCCCCACCCCATCCAAGATGCAGAATCCTTTCTCCATTGGCTTTCATATACGCTTCCATCGCATCTGTCTTTCGCGCAAATTTATATCGTGCTCGTTTAGCGGCAAGTCCTCCCAGTAATTCGGAAGGAGCCCCCCCAAAAACTCCGTGAATGGAGGGTAATTTCTTCCCGGTGTAAGGCCAGATCCCAGAATAAACCTCAAAACAGCCTGTGGCTTCGTAGGTGATGATTTCGTCAAAACCATCCGCAATTGCTGACTTGATGACAAGCCCGTAAAGCGAGTTAACAGGACATCCGAGACAGTTCCGAATTCCGGGTTCCAAACCACTTCCCATGTAGGTAAGCGGGTCCAGGTTAATTTTTTTCCAGGGGCGGCGTAACGGGTATCTGGGGGGAACCCCTAAAAGACAAAGTTCAACAACTCTACCTAAATCATGTTCACCTTCCGCGATCACTTGTTGAGGAAGTTGAGCAATCTCAGGGACGACTTTATCACGAATAATCGCAAGAACCCGTTCTGGAGAATGAGGTTCTTTGAGTTGTCTCCCCATCATGATGACAGCACGTCGAAAGTCTTCAATGCTGATGTCTTTCAGTGAAATGGCTTTGTCATTGATGCCTTGAACTGTAAACTGCACCTTATGTTGCAAACTTCGTAAACTCCCCAAAGCATAAACAATGGGGGTATTTCGCAAAATCAGCCCCTGTGTTCCCAGCAGCGTTACATACGTTTCGCCTGCGAGTCTGGGAATGATGAGATCGTTTAAATTGACAATCGGATCATGGTTTTCCAAATTATGAATAAACCGAAGAATACTGACGGCCGCTTCGAGTACTTCCACGAATTTTCTTTTCTCCAAGACAGCAACACAGTATAAGGAAAAAAGAATTTCAACTTTCTTTAATTCATTGATCGGACTCTCCACCACCTTCCGTTTCTGTGAGGACAACAACGTAATCGAAAGCCCTTCAGAGAGCTTTATCAGTGTTTCAACCTGCTTGTCAATTTCAGGATCCCGACTCAGTGTTTCAAAATCACCAGCGTTTTTTATGCCAATGGAGACAGCAAGCCAGTTCAAGTTTTCCCTCATAACAAGCAAGGCTTGACCTAGAGGTGTTTCTTTCCATCGTAGGGGATCATCCTGCTGGATCACGGCGGGAACCGCGACAACATCACGATCCTTTGTTGAAAATCGGAAGCAGGCCAACAAATTTTGAAGTGAAAGCGTTGGTGCCGTTTTCAATCGTTTTTCTTCGAATTTAAACAAAGCATCAATGAACTTGGAAAAGTCCTCTGAAGAAACCTGATAACCGTCCTCGGTGTCACTAATGCATTCTTCAAGTTCTTGAACACTAATCTCAGTGAGTTTTCGATTAAATTCACCCTTTTGAAATATTTCTACCGTAGTTCCCTGATCTTTTAAGGCTTTTGCCCGTTTAAGAATAGTTGGAGCCTTGATTGCTGAGGCATTTTGCAGATCAATTTCGTAAAACCCGCTTTGGTAGTTATGAAATAAACTACTCACGTTTAAGGTGATGAGTCGCACGCCCAAATGCTTAATCAACAGGTTGACTTTTCCCAAATTTCCCAAGAGGTATTCCAGTGAAATATTGAGTTTCTTGGACAAGTCCAGGAGTTGAGTTTGAATCCCATTTTCGATTTGCGGTAAATCGGAGAACTGACTTCCTTTCTGTTGGATTTCTTGAAGTGCTAAGGACTGTTCCGGATTAGAAGTAAAAGAAGGGAGCTTACTTACTTCTTCCAACAAGGAGTTTAAGGAATAGCTTCCTTTACGAATTTCTGTTCCCAGCAGACTCATCAAATCGACAATGCCTTGTACCAGATGAATTTTTTCATAAGCAATCAGCCCTAGAAGGTGCTCTGGAGAAAGACTGGACACCTTAATGGCTAAAGGGCGGTCAGAAATCATTAAATTAACCTCTGCCGGAAGAGTTTGTGCCTTTTTAATAACTTGATTCGCAATAGGAATTGCGTCTTGGAGATTGGTTGCTAGTTTATAGAAAAAATCTGTATTTGCCATTAGTACCTTCAAAAATTAGACAGAATATTTTAAATCATTTTTCGGATAAAAGATTGACTGCGAGTGCGCTTTTTTTGTTGCAGCGCACTCTACTTTTTCCAAAGTTTAGCTGCAGGTTTTGATCTACAAAATCCCAACGTTAACCTGTCCTAAGCATAACGGAAGCGGGTTAAACTTTGATGTCTGTTAGAGGTTCACTCCAACATATTGTTTTTCCGCAGAAAGCTGAAGCTCTCCGGCTTGATCTTTCAAGGCTTTTAAGATTTCATCTCTTGCTAGCGAAAGAGAGGGGGTTTTACCGCCAAGACCATAAATCCGGGAATAGAGAGCCGTTCCACTCTCGGCAAGTTTATACTCATTGACCACTCCCGCGATTTCAGTATAAAGACGACCTCCTACCGCACCAAAAGGATCATCCCGATCATAGATAAACACTTTCTTGCCTTTTAGCAGAGCCGCCCATTCTTTTTTAGGAAAAGGGCGTAAAACATTGGGATGGACCACACCGACATTGATTCCGACCACAGCAAACTGACGGGCAACTTCCTCAAAAGTTCCATTAGCCGCACCAGCCACAACAAAAATAATTTCAGAAGCTTTTGCATTATAGCAGTGGATGAAGTCATAGCGCCGTCCCGAGTATTTTTCAAATTTTTCGAAGACGATTTCGATAATATCATGCGCCAATTCCATCGCCTGATGACGTTGAAAATCAGTATCCAACCTTGCGTTACTCAGTTGGAGTGCTCCCATGATACTTCGATTTGGAGTATTGACGAACTGTTTAATGTATTTGAAAAACGGATCATTATACAGGGCTTCCACTTGATTAGGCTCAATCGCAAGGTAGTACTCCGGTGCGTGACTGACTTCAAACCCTTCAGACGCCACAAGAGCTGGAAGCATCACTGTTCGATCAGCAAGCATTTCAAACAGGCGATCCTGACCTTCAGGTACCGAAATTTCCCGATATTCCGCGTAAAGCGACACCAGATAGGCCATCAGATGAAAGTCAAACGCCTGTTGTACATCTTTGGTCATGAAGACCAAGAATCCAGCATCCAAGCCTACTTTGTAAAGGTCACTATGATCATTTTCCACATCCAGGGGAGCGTTTAATGACCGAAGCACATTGGATATCAAAACATTCCCCATGCGCATCCCGGCCATCGTGTGAATCAACTCACTCATCAACGCAAAACCTTGAGAACAGGTCGCTGTAAAGGCAAGGACTCTGTCACGGGCTGCCCCTAATACGGCTCCGCCGGCTCCATGTTCAGACTCCGGTGTCACACCTTCTGACGAAAGCTCTCCATCCGCAATCATCTGTGCCAAGTATTCAACAACTTGAGTTTGAGGCGTGATCGGATAAGCGGCGACCACAGAAGGAAACTGATTGAGAACCATCCCGAGCGCTCTCGCAATCGCACGATTGCCATCTTCACAGTAGGCGGTTTGATGCTTGGGAACCTTTGCCGCTTTAATTTTTCCTAAAGCTTTCCGTGACTCCAATAGAATTTCTGGCCCTTTTACACTTTCAATGGCTTTGGTAAACGCCTCCACATTGGCATCCACTTTATTTCCTGGACCAAATTTAGCCAGTAATGATTGCGCCACAACTTTGGAAAAAGCTACTGAATCAACAGCATCTTCACCCAACACCCCCAACATACCGCCAATCATAGCGTAGTTGGGAGGCATCCGCTTACCCGCTAAAAGTAAGCTGGCATCCAAGGTATAAAGAGGATTAGGGTCGTTAAAATCAGCGGACCGTCTAAAATCCTTGGGAGTCATTGGAGAGTTGATCAGAATCGCTATTTCTTTGGAACTGTCCTTATTATACTTTTTTAAGTTTTGACGCAACTGAGGAAACATCTTTTGGTCAAACAGTAAAATAATATCAGGCGACTCAAAAGGAGAATGACAAAGAATGGGGTCTCTGCTGACCATTCCATAACCACTGACCGGTGCTCCCTTTTTGGAAGGATCGAACAAAGGAAAAGCCCGACCGTAATAGCCCGCGGAAATAAAGGCGTTAACCATATCTTGTACCGCCGATACGACTCCGGTTCCTGCACTACCTAGCAGGAACACTTTCAAAAGTCTTGACTCGATGGAAGGCACAATATCTTCTGCCACAAAGGGCAGATGACTTCGATAGAGTTCTTCGAGTATCTTCTCTGTCGCGAAACCTTTCTTTTTGAGTTTCATCAGTTTTTCCAGAGGATACACGCCAGAACGCATTGGAAATTTCATCATTTGAGATAAAAGTTTTTGTGCCTCTTCAGAGTCAATCCCCGTGAGCTTTTCAACTTTTAAGTCTCCGACACGCATTCCATTGTATGTAATGCCAATCTTGCCCTGACTCGCGGCCTGGATTGATTGGGCGAGAGGAATTAATCCCTTTTTTCGATTTGCTAAAACACCAGGGTGTGTTTTTAATTCTATTTCATTCATCAGGTACTTTCTCCAATATCAAATATGCGTACATCCGATTCAATAACATCGTGAGGACAACAACTAATGCAAATGCCACAGGCTTTACAGTAATCAAGGTTGACTTCAAATTCAAAAGGCTGTTTTTTACTGATATCCTCAATTTTCGGAGAATTGGAGGGTTCTTCCAAATTGAGCAAGTAAGTACTCAAGCCTCGAACAAGACTGGGAATGGCACCTAGGGGAACCAAGGGCACCATTCGAATTGCCGCGTTTTCGCCACCAGCTCCTTCAGGACAGTGAGTCACACAAAGTCCACACTCAGGGCCGAGACATTTCTCCAAGTGAGTGTATTTGGGAACGTCATTGCCATAGGGTGTTTTCCACGCAACAGACGTTCCTGGAGGCAATAAGCCTCCAATAGGTCGTTTTTTCGCTCCTGAAAAAACTTCCGCCACAAAGCCACTTTCAATAATTTGTCTCAGAAAGTCTAATCCCCCTTCTTGCTGAATGGCAATTTCCGGAAGTATGATTTCATCAATCACTCGGTTGATGAGATGATCGAAAGAATACTTCCCCTGCTTCAAAGAGGGAATACTCGGAAGCTTGGAATAAATAAAATAGACCGCGTCCAAGACCAATTCAGGATTACGGAAATTCTCTTTAGCCCAAGTTTTAAGATCCGCTTCTGGTGTTTTAGAATCCACCAAATGCCTGGAATATCCATTAATCTTCAAAATCGGAAAGAAATTGCACTGATCCAAAATCTTGTGACTGACTCGAAGATCTTTAGCTGGCATTTTCTCAGGGATTCTCAACAGCAAACCTTGGACCAAGGGGTTCAGCACAAAAAAATCCGGGCGAGCAACCGTTTGTCGCATGGCTTCCTGATAAGGGTTCGGCAAGAGCACATAGAGTACCGATTTAAATATGGGATCCGCCAAGGTGAGATGAATCGTATTCTCAGGACAAATATCAACGCATTGGCGACACTGGAAATTCCCGGTACATTCCTCTGTATGGCGTAACGCCACGTCGGGTTTTCCGTACCCATCATCCTTGTAAACCTTTTTAGGACAGACATCAATGCAAAGTCCACATGATTTACAGAGATTATAGCCAATGACCTGCTTATAAATAGGCTCACTTTTCAGTGCAGGCTCAGTGAGTAAATATGAAGGAATCGAACCTTCCACGATGAACTCAATCCGGGACGATTTGCCTTTTATCTCGGCAAGACGATCAGGATTGAAAATTGCTTGTTCCAGAGTTTTCAACATTTTCTGATTGAGCATCGCTTGAGCAACGTGAATACTGTCAATACGAAATCCTTGCCGCTGCGCGAGTTCAATCAATTGATCCAGCTCTTTTAATAGCTCCGGTGAAGGAGCCGCGACTTTTTTCAAGCTCGCTCCTGCAGCAACAGGCATGGCTTGGGCCTGACTTATCATAACCTCTCCTTTGTTTATATTTTTCATCTTTTTAGTCGTGCGGCTTCTTGAAACCCGACATCTAACGCTTTTTGATTCAACACCGGATTTTTTCGTCCTACGCCTTGCATCACTACAGTTTCTATGACTTTTTGAGGCAGTAAGTCCAAGTACGCAAGAGTTACCGCAAGCGCAAGAACGTTGATCCCCAAATCCCGCTTGGGAGGACGGACTTGACTTGAAAGCAGTTCACCGATGGGCGAAAGAATCACACGAGGATCACTGTAAGTTTCGGTGACTTGTGTAGAGTTGACGATGATTTTTCCATTTTCAGCGACAACGTCCCTGAACTTATCAAAGGTTTCTTGATTCAATGCCAACAGGATATCCAATTTGTCGGTTTGCGGAAAGTAAACCTCGCCTTGAGAAATAATGACATCAGAAAAAGCTTCTCCGCCACGAGCCTCAGGACCATAGTTTTTGGTATACACGCCATTGAAGTTGGACTGCAACGCGACTTGAAGCGCAATTTCACCGGCCGTTATCACGCCTTGTCCTCCTGTTCCGGCAAAACGAATGCTGGTTCGTTTCAAGTTCGCTAGAGGATCATTGTCCTGCAAGGTGATGGTTTCCAGCGCTTCTTTTTTACTCGCCTGAAAACTTTGGGATTTTTTCACGGCTTGCAAATACGAAGAGGAGCTCTGAATATCAGGTCGATCATCTTGATGGATAATCCCGACAGGAATCTTCCCTTGTTGTTCCGCAGGGGACAATTCACGCCAACGTTCTACAGGGACCACTTTGCTTTCAATATCTTGACGGTAACGATAGGCTTCTGCAAGTCCATTATATTTTCCCCAGCCCGTGTGACAGGTTCCACGGACATTAACAAAGGAAAAACCTTTGTAGTTTAAGGCGGCCCTAATCATTTCTTCCAGTTGATCCTGATGCTCCTGATTCGTTGTTATCGCCCCTTGAGCCACAAAAGACGTACCCGCGCCCAACGCCAGGTTCACCAGATTAAAAGGAGCTTCAAACACACCAAAAGGAACAGACGTCCCCATTTGTCCCAAGGGTGAGGTTGGAGAGTGTTGTGAGCCTGTCATACCATAGGACTGATTATCATAAACAATTAAAGTCATGTTTGGATTTCGACGTGCGGCATGAATGAAATGATTGCCTCCAATCGCGAAAATGTCACCATCTCCCGCGGCGACGACAACGGTCAACTCAGGATTCGCCATTTTTAAGCCTGTCGCAAACCCTAACGACCTGCCGTGAGTGGTATGCAGTGAGTTAACATCCATATGCCCCGGCATGCGGGAGGTACAGCCGATTCCGCTGACCATGGCGATGTTATTTTTTATTTTTTCGATTCCTGCGTTGGTTGAGGAATCAACGCCCAGGCGCTCGGAAACATGGTCCACAACGGATTGAATCAGGATTTGTTGAAGATTTCCCAAACCACATCCCTCACACCATATACTTTTCCGCATCAATGAGCGGTACATTCTTCCTGGTTTCATAAGTGCAGCTCCTTTATAATTTCATTGGGCGTGATGAGTCCCATGTCTACCCGGTTCACTCGAATAATAGGGGGAGGTACCTTTTGGGTTCGTTGCGACGTAACATAGGCCAAACGTTCCACTTCCAGAACATACTGCCCTAAATTCAATTCGGCGACAACCACTTTTTTTGCCTGACTTAACGCACTGGTGATGGATTCTTCATCAGAAGGCCACAAGGTTAAAGGACGAAGCAAGCCCGCCTTGACACCAGCTCTTCGTGCTTCAATAACAGCATCTTTTGCCGCTCGACCCGTGATTCCGTAACTGATCACCACAAGTTCGGCATCTTCCATCAAAAATTTCTCAGTTTTTAGAATATCAGCACGCGCTTGAGGAGTTTCCAACTTCGCATGAATTCTTCTCAGTTGCTCATCAATCACCTTCTTGTCTTTGGTAGGAAGTCCATTTTTGTCATGGTAAAGCCCTGTGAAATGGGCACGGTAGCCCTCTCCAAAGCCTGCGAGGGGAGGAACTCCGCCAGGAGTAAGGCCGAAAGGCTCGTAATCTTCAGGGGCCCCCGTGGGTTTGGTTCGGTTGACAACAGGAACTTGATCTTCAGGAGGAAGAATTAAGGCTTCTTTCATTTGACTGACTTTTGCGTCACTTAGAAGGATGACAGGGGTTCTGTATTTTTCGGAAAGGTTGAACGCACGAATGCTTTCCTCATAACATTCCTGCACAGAGTAAGGACTGATGACCACAATCGGATGGTCCCCATGAGTTCCCCAGCGAGCTTGCATGACATCCGATTGCGCTACATCGGTAGGACCTCCCGTTGAGGGACCGCCACGTTGTACATTGATGATGACCAACGGAATTTCAGTGATGCAGGCAAATCCCAAATTTTCTTGTTTGAGTGAAAATCCAGGCCCCGATGTTGCGGTAAATGATTTTTTGCCACCAAGGGAACCTCCGATTGCCGCGGCAATTCCTGAAATTTCATCTTCCATCTGTAAGTACGAACCTCCCCGTGCGAAAATGTATTTTGCAACATATTCCAACACCTCGGTAGAGGGGGTAATGGGATATCCCGCAAAAAAAAGAGCTCCCACTTCAAGTGCACCCTTAGCAAATGCATCATTTCCATTCAGGGTGATCCGTCGCACTTGTTTTATCCTTCCGTCTCGCACTGCGGTTCTAATAGGATCAATTTGAGTCAAATCAATCCCCTTGAGATGTGAAGACAACCTTTCCTTTTTCGATTCGCTGGAGGCCTGCCCTGCCAATGTGTTCATTCGTACACTCCTTTCAGTTGATCTACTTTCGATTATTTTTATATTCCCCTCAATGACCTCATGAATTAGTCTTACCTCGCGCCAATGACTGTTGAGTGATGACGGAAAACCTGAATGTCCTCCACAAAAAACGAATCCAACTCAATCTCAATTCCTGCCACCTCCCCCTGCCGCTCTAGAAAGAAAGAGGATGAGGATAAAATCAACACATTCTATTCGAGAATAGGGGAGTTCCATAGTGTCGTAATCACTCCTTATTGGTCAAGATGAAGTGGAAATCTTTACACTAACGAAGATAACACTCAAGCCTGAAAAAGTCGCCTTATTAAGAAAACTTGCGCATAATCCGTGTTGTTTTCACATAAAACGACAATTCTACCCCCAAAAAAGGATCATGACCTGTTTAAAAAGCAGAAATGGCGTCCCCATTCGGCCATTTGATGTAAGGTGTGGGTAATTGGGAATAGCACGAGAGAACACTCCCACAAAATTAGGGGACCTACCATCCCACTCCAGTGTTTGTTTGCACTGATTGAGCGAAGTAAAACCGGCTCCCAAAAGAAACAGTTTAAAAAATAATAGGACGCCACAGAATTTTTATTATTACTTGAATGTACTGCGAAATATTGCTACCCAATGGACTGGATGTTATCGCTTATTAAACAGCGTTACTTATGCGGGGGAGAAGTTCAAGGATTCCTTCTCATAAGTTGAAGTAGCACTCGGTTGCTCATCCGTAAGAATCGTACTTTATCATCGCATTAAGAAAACTACCCATTCTAACTACCCAACTTGATTCAGGTGAAAATATGATATTTTCAAAAACGTGTCGTTATGCAATTCGCTCAGTAGTGTATATTTCTTCATTAAATCGAGGAGAAGAGTATATTCCAATCCATCAAATTTCGCAAAGACTGGATATTTCATTCACCTACCTAACCAAAATATTCCAGAAATTAACCAAAGCCGGTGTTCTCAATTCAAACAGGGGCGCCAAAGGAGGAGTGACCTTAGCTCGCGCTCCACAAGATATATCGTTGCTCAATATCATCTCGATCATCGATGGTGAAAGTATGTTCACCGAGTGTGCCTTGGGACTTCCAGGCTGCGGCTGTAATAAACCCTGTCCTGTGCATGAAAAGATCGCAGGCGTGCGAGAACAGCTTAAAACCATTTGTGAAGGCACAACCATCAGCAACTTGGCAAAAGATGTAGACACTCTGGATTTGCGGCTTTATGAATTAGGCATAAACTGAGAGGCGGGATCCAGGAACGAATCCCAATAGAGGATTCGCTTGGGCACTTAATGAATTTGACGCATAGCTAAAGGACGGAGGGCGAATTACATTTTCGCCCCCCCTTGAGATCATGTGTTATTTTGCTCAAGGAGAGCCTCGCCTCGAATCCGTATAGCTTCTTATTCACTGAGCAAGTCCAGTAAATCTTTTGTGGATAGTTTTCCACTCATATCACTGCCATCTAATAAACTATCTGCCAGATCCCGCTTTTTGTTGTGCATTTCAACAATTTTTTCTTCAATGGTATCCTTCGTAATCAAACGATAGATGGTGACAGGCCGTTGTTGTCCGATGCGATGAGCACGATCGGAGGCTTGATCTTCTACAGCGGGATTCCACCAAGGGTCCATATGAATGACATAATCCGCAGCTGTTAAATTCAGCCCAAAGCCTCCCGCTTTCAGACTAATTAAGAAAACATCCCCCTCTCCTGCCTGAAAGGCGTCAACAGCGAGTTTACGATCTTTAACGGAGGTACTGCCGTCCAAGTATTGGTAATGGATTTTTTGTTCATCCAGATAATTACGAATCAAACTGAGATGCCCCACAAATTGACTAAAAACCAGAGCTTTATGCTGATTTTCCAATAATTCCTGTAACACTTCTCCAAATACCGCTAATTTGCTACTGGGCAGAGCAATATCCGGATAGACCAGTTGCGGATTACAACAAGCACGACGAAGTTTCATAATTTCCGCTAAAATCTTGAGATGCTTTTCTCCACCTTTTGCGTCCTCCTCAGAAAGGGTTTTGAGTGCTTGCTGGCGTAGTGCTTCATAAAAAGCCATTTCCTCTTTGCTCAGTTCGACATGTAATCGAATTTCTGTCCGTGCGGGCAATTCTTCCAGGACTTTGCTTTTAATACGCCTTAAAATAAAGGGTTGAATCAGTTTTTTTAAATGTTGCCGTGCATGAGAATCGTTGTCTCTTTCAATGGGTAAGACAAATTTGAGATTAAATTGCTCAAAGCTGCCTAACAAACCAGGATTAATAAAATGAAACAGATTCCATAATTCGCCCAGGTGATTTTCTATGGGAGTCCCGGTCATGATCAATTTAAATTTGGCTTGTAATGTCATGGCGGCCTGGGATCGTTTGGTAACAATATTTTTAATGGCTTGAGCTTCATCAAGGACGACCATTTGCCATGAAATTTGGCCTAACATCTCGGCGACTTCTTTTTGTTGTAACAGGCCATAACTGCAAACAAAAACATCAAAGGGACTCAGTGCGTCCAAGACCTTTTTGCGATGAGTACTCCCGAATTGAATTATATTCAGGGTTGGAGCAAACCGTTTTGTTTCGGCTAACCAGTTCATGCAAACCGAGGTTGGCGCAATGACCAAGCTGGGTCCCTCAGGCGCATACTTCAATAACATTGCGATCGCCTGGATCGTTTTACCCAACCCCATATCATCGGCTAAACACGCACCAACTTCCCAATGAGATAACCGGGATAACCAGTGAACTCCTTGTAATTGATAACCACGTAATTCGGCTTGTAGCGTGGAAGGCACCGGGAACCGGTCTTCGTCGATAATTTGCAGCTTTTGAATATGGGTTTTCCAGGATTTATCCGTCTGGAGTTGGCCTACATCGTGAGTCAGACCTTCCAGGGCTATGGCTGCCAAAGGATGAAAACGGACCCCGTTGCCATGTTTTTCTGAATAACGATTAAGTTCCTGCAAACGTTTATAAAATTCTTGAGTTAAGGCAATGAATTCTCCTTCTTTGATTTCCAGGAAACGACTTGGTGCTGTGGCAACAAGTTCTAACAGTCGTTGCATATCAACCACTAACTGCTCATCCAGTTGAACACTGCCTGTTGCCATGAACCAATCTTGTTGTCGGTTAATATTCAAATGAAATTGTTTTAATGAGGGTTGACCCAACAACTTAAACTTCTCGCCCTCAGGCCATTCCAACACAATGTTTTCGTTCAAAGCTCCCAATTCCAGTAAGACTTCTAAACAATCGCTGGGGTCCTCCAATACCCATTCCCCCAAAGCCCCTTCAATTTGTTGCAGAGTCGGACAATTCCGAATCAGGGCAGCCGCTTCTTTTTTTTCTTGCTCCAAATTTCGCACCGTTTGTAATTGAACGCCTTTGACTTCAGAAATCACCATCTTGCCACCACTCCCAGGATGGTAATAGGCTCCTCCTTGAACAGGACGTACAAACATTGCTAATTTTAAACCCCGAGCCGCAGGCAGCAAATGAATATGAATTTTCGAATCCGCCTCCACTTCCTTTAATTGACTACTTTCTCCTTCAATATCAGAATGAATGAGGATATCTGACGCCAATTTGTCAATGATCTGTTGAACTTTTGCCTTAGCTGATGCGGGAACTGTGATGCCTTCGCCCAAGATATCCGCGACCCGGTGGTAATCATCATTAATCTTGACCAGTTTGATACGAGTTGGAGTTTCTTTAATGGCATGATAGTCGTCTCTATATTTTGAGGGAGCAGGAGAAAGGTATAACAGGAAGGAACCATTCTTTTGCTGGGACACCAACAACTCAGGCTTGCCTTTGGTTAATTCGACTTTGGTTTCCCCATCTTCCCAAAAGATCAGGGGATGGCCAATCACAGAAAACAAATAGTCCTCACGAAATATATATTCTGTATTCGTATACCAACCATCTTGATACTGATGGGGATAAATGTGATGCAGAATCTCTTTATCCTGTTGAGTGACGTAGGGATATTGGGTTAAATTTTCATGCAATTTTTGCAACGCAATCGGACGTCCTTTGCTCCATTGCCCTTTAGCATTCCGTTTTTGTTCCCTCGGAGCAGCACTGCAACCTCCGCTGTTATTACAAGTCAAAAACCAAACCATACGCAAATCCGAGGCGCTTTCTTTTTCGGACACCGTTTTGTCACTCTTTTTAGCAGGTTGTTTGAGCGCTAATAACGAGTTTAAGGTTTGTTCCCAAATGTTGGATCGTTGAACCACCCCAAGCAGAGAGGAGACTTCGACCTCTTTTGAGGTCTCTTTTTTCTGAGAAGATAGACTTTTAATCAGCAATTCTAATTCCTCATAGAACCACCAATATTCGCTGTTTTTTGCTCGATCGGATAGTGTTTTGATTTGATCCAGCTTTGATTTTGCTTGATCCTGATCAACCCAATAGAAGGTAAAACACTCAAAAAATGATTTAATATAGTCTAAACCATAGCGATCACTACCAACATAGAAGAAGTGACTAAAAACCGCTTGAGCTTGCTTTGATTTTCCCGTCAACAAAGATAAGGGGGAACGCAAACATTCATAAACCTCATGAAATAAATAATCATGGTTGCTCGCAATATTCAGATAGCCTCGAGCTTCTTCTAAACGTTGAGGTGTATTGTCCTTCAATAAGGCCAAAATGAAAAAAATTCCGGAAAAATTATTGAAATACCCCCTACTCTTGGTTGTCAGAACCGCTAATCGTTTGAGTCCAGTCTCGTAGTAATGAATGGCTTGTTCGTTGTTTCCTTCTAAAAAGGCCAACCACCCCTGAAGACACAAGCCATTTTCATTTTCTTGTGTGGCGTATTTTTTAAGCCATTGCTGAACGCGTTGCTTTTCTCCACAGAGAACCCATTTTTCTAAGACTTTGCCTTTCAACCTCGCTTCACATTTTGGTGAATCAAACAGGACTAATTGCTCTAAATAATCAAAATATTTAGCCTGATGCTGCCAACGAAAAAGATCCTGATCCAATGGACCTTCCAATATTTGAGTTCGTTTCTCAAGGGGTAATAATTCAAACCATTTCGGATCAAAAGGAGAACAGCTTATCTTTTCCAATAGCGTTGATAACAACGGGAGATAATTGACTTTATCGGCATATTGAGAATACAAAGAATCGATGGCATAACTCTTTTTTTGATAAAACAACATCCGGATGACAGCAATGAAATAATCTCCATCCGGAGACCCCATCTTAGATAATGAAGCTTCCGACAATTTGGGTATGGATTGCGCTGCTTGAAGGTATGTCATAAACTTATTTTCCTCAACGCTCTGACGTGTGATGATTTCCACAACGTCACGATTCAGGATGATACGTGTACGACTATCGAGCCATCCCAGCTCGATTAAATGATCCAGAGTCGGACGTATCGCTTTAAAACCGTCCTTACTGGAACCTTGTCCAAAGTCATTCCCATTTTCAGCCTTGAGCTTTAACGCCTTTAAACAGTCAAGCAACTGTGTCTGATTTATTGCACCATAAGTGATAGAAAGGAGTTGCAACACACTCTGTTCCAACGCAGAAAGTTGCTTATACGCTGAAAGAAGTTTTCCATGAGCATTCATTGAGTTTCCTGAATTTGTAGTATTTTCGTTATCGGATTTTAGTGACTCCGCAACATCTATGAAATGATTGAGCGTTTTCTTCAACGAGTTAAGAGGATTCATTTTCAGTTTAAATCTATCAGAAGATTGCGTTCGTCCCACTTCTATCAATGGAGGTGGTTTATTTATGAAGTTGCGAGGATACTTTTTGATGAATTATGTGGAGTTTTTAGGAAATTGCAAGTTCAGAACAGGGAATCAGAATCTTTATGACAAAGACGGTAGTTGTCCACCAAAGAAAGTTTCAGTTTCATTTCTTTTGAACTGCTGAAAATAAATCTCATGATTTCCTGATTGTCTCCTTCCACAAAATGTTTTATACTTATGGTGAGACAGGAGCAAAAATTACCAATAATTAGAGAAACGACTTTTATGAAATATCACGTTATTCCACTCGTCGACTGTGTATTTAAGGCCCTGTTGGGCTCAGAAAAAAACAAAAACCTACTGATTCATTTTTTGAATGCGGTTCTGAGTCCTGAGCTTTCCAAGCGAATAAACGGGGTTGAGATTTTGAATCCGTACAATGAAAAAGAGTTCGTTTCTGACAAACTCTCTATTGTGGATGTCAAAGCCAAAGATGACTCAGGACAAATCTATCAGGTTGAAGTGCAATTGGCTGTGTTTCCAAGTTTACCAGCAAGAATCCTTTACACCTGGAGTGATTTGTACGCGTCGCAGTTGAAGAGTGGTGAAGATTATAACGAATTAAAACCCGGTGTCTCCATTTGGGTGATTTCAGGAAATCTATTTCGAGAGTCACGAGCATTTCATCATCATTTTCAAATGAGTGACAAGGAACTCGGAGTAACACTGAGTGAACACGCGTCGATTCATGTATTGGAACTGGACAAATGGAAAAAACCGGAAGCTGCCAATGAATTGGATCGGTGGACCTATTTATTCCTTGAGGGGCAAGACTTGGATGATCAACAGCTTCCAGCATTTATGAACACTGAAGAAATGAGGCAGGCCATGGAAACCTTGAAGTTATTTTCTGAAAAAGAACGAGAATATCATTTGTATCAAAGCAGAGTGAATTACATTCGCCAGCAAAGAACGATTGAAAAAGACTTGGCTCATCTAAAAGAGGAAGTGAACACAGCCATGCGAGAAAAAGAAGCCGCCATGCGAGAAAAAGAAGCCGCCATGCGAGAAAAAGAAGCCGCCATGCGAGAAAAAGAAGCCGCCATGCGAGAAAAAGAACGATTATTGCGCTTATTGAAGCAAGCTGGTATTGATCCCAGTCAAACCAATTAAACCAGCGATTTATCGCTGGGAAAATGAAACACTGAAGAAATGAGGCAGGCCATGGAAACCTTGAAGTTATTTTCTGAAAAAGAACGAGAATTTTTTGTTAATCCTGCTAATGAAGGGAACTGAGGTAATCGGCGATTTCTGAAAACCCCTTTTTTTTCGCATAGGTGAGCGCGGTTTCTCCCGATTTATCTTCCAGTTGACTATCAATTCCATGAGAAATCAACATTTTGACAATATCCAGATGGCCATTCATTGCGGCTAAGATCAGTACATTTTGTTTTTCAGAGGTGACTTGCTGTAAATCAGCACCCTGTTCTATAAGAAGCTGAAGTGTTTCCAGATGCCCGTTGATACCTGCAAGCATGATGGCGTTTTTACCATACTGGTTGAGGTAATTCAGGTCAGCACCCCCTTCAGCAAGTTGTTTCACAATTGCCGTATGACCGCTAAAGGAGGCCAACATCAGTGCGGTTTCGCCGAAATCACTTTGTTGATGAATATCGGCCTTAAATTGCAATAATAAAGAGAGTGTCTCTTCGTGTCCATTATAAGCCGCTTCCATTAATGCGGTTTGGCGATACATCAGTTCTCTGGCGTCAACATCCGCACCTGCATTCAACAGTGCTTTTACGGTCTCCACATGTCCATTTCTTGCGGCAACAATCAGTGCCGTTCCGCCTTTTCCATGACGATTAAAGGCATTTGCCTGAATATCCACGCCTCCTGACAAAAGGGTCTCTACCACCCTGGTATGTCCATGCTCCGCAGCGATCACTAAAGCGGTTTGATCGTTATGATTTTTTAAATCAAGTTTGCTTCCGTGTTTCAATAACAGCTCTATAATTCCCGTAAACCCTTTAAGGCTAGCCATCATCAGAGCCGTTTGATTATATTGATTTTGCGCATTAATTTGAGCACCACGTTTTAATAAATAATCAACAATATCCGTCTGGCCACGTAGTGTTGCTATCATCAGTGGTGTATTTTTTTGAGCGTCACAGTTGTTGACATCCGCACCATAGGTGATGAGGAGACGGATGATTCCCAAGTGTCCATTCACAACCGCGATCATTAACGCTGTATCACCTTGTTTGTTCTTAATATTTAAATCCGCACCCTTCGTCAACAACAACCGGACCGTTGAGGAATGCCCGCCCTTAACCGCAAGGATCAATGGAGATTCGGCTTTTTCATTTAACGTATTGATTTTCGCTTTGTATTGAAGGAGTAACTCTACAAACTCTGTATGTCCCCGAGCTGATGCGAATAGCAGGTTTTCGTGAAGATTAGCACCTTGTTCAATCAGAAATTGTGTAGTTTCAATGTGTCCTTTCAAGGCGGCTTCCATCAAGGAGGATTTTCCATGCTCCCCTGTTCCGTTAACATTGGCTCCGTGTTCGAGCAAGAGCTTCATCATTTGAGTGTGTCCTTTAGACGCAGCCCAAATCAAGGGAGGAGGCGTATTGACTCCTGTGTGATTGACATTGGCACCATTTTCAATCAATATTTGAGCGGTTTCGGTATAACCTCTGGAGGCGGCCCACGTTAAGGCGGTCCAGTTATCTTGGTCAAGTAATTGGACATCCGCACCTTTTTTGAGGAGTAAGCTGACGGTTTCGGTATAACCCGAGCCTGCGGCAAGCATCAGAGGTGTCCATCCATTTTGACCGGCAGCATTGACATCAACACCTTTGATGAGCAGCATCCGAACGGTTTCTGTATGCCCATTATTGCTGGCCAACATCAAGGGGGTCCATTCCTGGTCATTTTTTTGGTTCAAATCTGTGGTTTTTTCAAACAGCAAGCGAAGGATGGGAGTATATCCTTGAGAGGCCGCATACATGATATTTTTTTTTAATTCAATCTCTCCTTGAATTAGTTGTTTTGCAACCTCCAAATGATGGTAATCGGCCGCCCACATGAGTGCGGTTCGATTATATTTATCAGTAGCATTGAGATCCGCTCCATACTTCATCAATAATTTGACCGTCGGTAAATGACCATTCCCTGCCGCTGCCATGAGTACGGTTTTTCCCTCTTGATCAGTAACAGAGATCTTGGCCTCCCGATTGAGCATCGGTCCTATGAGCTCAGCATAACCCCGTTCTGCGGCCGCAACTAAGGGGAAGGTATTTTTGTCACCCAAATTGACATCTGCTTTACGTTGAATCAACATCTGGGCGGTTTCAACGTGATCTTCCTGGATTGCGACTAATAATGCGGTTGCCCCTTGATAATCCTGAATATTAATATTCGCGCCGCGAACCACTAAAAGCTTCGCGGCCTCCAACTGTCCATTGAGTGCCGCAAGGATGAGCGCGGAACGGTGAAACTCTGATTCCTGAACGTCAATATTGTTGGAAGTATGGTCTAACAGCAAAGGAATGATTTTGCTATGTCCAAACCTGGCGGCTAACATGAGGGCGGAGGTACCCTGGAGTGTTTGGACTTTAGGATCGGCGCCTTTTGCCAATAATAATTTCAAGGTTTGAACGTGACCAAATTGAGAGGCCCACATCAGAGCGTTCATTCCTAAACTATCTTTGACCTGAATATCAGCGCCATGCGCTAACAAGGTTGTCACTGTTTTTGTATGCCCGGCTCTTGAGGCCCAGATTAAAGGAGTCCAGCCATCCTTGGATTTTGCATGGATATCCGCATGAGACGTCAACAAAAATTGAACGATTTCGGGATACCCTTCCTCCGAAGCAATCATCAAAGCAGTTTTTCCTGTTGGATCGCTCGCACGAACGTCCGCACCGTTTTCGACAAGTATTTTTGCCGATTCGCCTTGCCCCATAGAGGCGGCAATCATTAAAGGCGTGATTCCTTCAAATTCGTTTTTTCCCGGAACGTTGATATTGAGCTCTTGTTCCAGCGCAAGTTTCACAGCAGAAGGGCTCGTTCTGATGGCAAGTGTGAGGATGGTCCAATCATCTTTTCCCTGAACCGCCTTGAAAAAATTATCCAAGAAATATTGATCTTGAGGCGCGGCATAGCTTGCCCCCAGCGTCAGGTAGGCGACGGACAGCAAAACCAGGAACAATCTTCGTAGGATCATAAGAGACAAATCAATGCGAATTACCAATTTTATTTCAAAGTGACGGATCCAAGCCTTAGAGAAATCCAGGCAATTTGTGTCCCATCCTCATCCCCTTTGGATGCTGAGCTTCAGCGAATTGCCCTCGTTGAATATTCAATAATAAGCCTGTGATGAACAGTGTCGTTAGAATAGAGGAACCACCAAAACTAATAAAAGGCAAAGGAAGTCCTTTGGTCGGTAATAAGGCCGTCACAACACCCAAGTTAAAAATCACTTGCAGTCCTATCAAAGTCGTTGTTCCAAAGGCAAGGTATTTCCCGAAATTATCCCCAGAATTCCAGGAAATAACATAGCCTCTCCACAGGTAGATGGCAAACAGCAGCATCAATAAAAAGATGCCGATAAACCCGAATTCTTCACCTAAAATAGCAAAGATAAAATCGGTATGGGCATCCGGTAGAAAGAAAAGTTTTTGTCGGCTTTCTCCGAGCCCTCTTCCCCAAACACCCCCTGAGCCCAGAGCAATAATCGACTGAATGATTTGATATCCTGAATCCAAAGGATCATCCCAAGGATTTAAAAAGGAGGACAGCCGTTTTACCCGATAGTCATAAGAGGCAATCATGATGGCCGCAATGAGAGAAACCCCGGTTAAACTTCCTAAAATATGAGATGTTTTTGCACCGCCCGCATAGATCATGAGCAAAATGGTGAGTGACAGTAAAACTACCGTTCCAAAATCAGGTTGTAATAAAACCAGTGCCAGATAAATTCCCGTTACAATGAAGTTGGGACTGATTCCACGAAAAAATGAGCTGAGCAATTCCTGTTTCCGTTCCAAATAGGACGCGACGTAAAGAATCAGGATTACTTTTAGTAACTCGGCAGGTTGAAACCCAAGTCCGATAAAACGTATCCATCGACGTCCCCCCTTGACTTCATGGCCAATGCCAGGAATATAAACCAGGATCAAAAGGAGAAGACTCCCTAACATCAAAATGGGAATGAGTTTTTTCCATTTGCGATAATCCACAAACCATGCGAGGCAAAAACCGCCAAGGGCGATGGCAATGTGCATCATATGTTTCAATATAAAATAATTGCTATTGCCATAGCGTTGAGTTGCATAAATGGCACTAGTACTGTATACCATAACAGTACCCCATAATAACAAAATGATGGTGACAATGATGAGTATTGGATCGGATCTTTTCATAAGTAATTTCTGTGAGTCATTTGTCTATTGAAATAAACCAGTTACGACCTCTGATATAACGCCAATAAGCAGTTTTAAGCAAAAATCGATCCTCTTTCAGCAAGTTATGCCGAAACATCCTTTTCTTTCGAACCTTATTTCCTGACTCACCCCAGTCTCAACCGAATCAAAGGATCCTCGGGAGTTTGTTGAATCCACCCGATCTTAGTAATTCAAATGGTGAGCATCATAGGTGTTCTGGATTTTTTATATTTTTAATCATGTACTTAGAGAGACGCCTCATAATTGTCTCTAAAACCGGTAATTCACGGATATTTTTTATCCTTGTTTAACGGGCATTTACGGACACCCCAGAAATCTGGATTTTAACCAACTGATTATAAATAATAAAAATCCCGAACACCTATGTGGTGAGCATGTCAAGGCGTTAAGCAAAAGTCTTACTGAGAGATTACGCGATCCTGGCGATATCTGCCTATAAACTCAGGACTGCCTTAAAAATCCCCAGAGGAATGATAGCCAATATTCTTTCAGTTGCCTACGAAAACATGAATCTGCGGCATTCCAACAAAGATAAGGATGTTGAACTTCAAACACAACTAGCCGCGGCCTTAATGGAGGTAGCTTACGGAATGTGAAAAATAGCGCCTCGCCATTCATCATTTTTCGCGATATATTGCGGAAAAAAACCTAAGGCGCTTAATTCCTCATAAAATGACGTCTCTTGAGTATCCAGAAAGCCACTGCAAATCAAAACTCCATTCTTTGCAAGCAAGCGGACAAAATCATTCTTCACACTGAGTAATTCGTGCAGGAGCATGTTACTGATCACAATCGAATACTGACCGTGAATCACGGAGGGTGTTCCGACAACAGCCTTAATTTTAGCGCCGTGACCATTTAAGGCACTGTTTTCTTGAACTTCAGGCACCGCATCTTCATCAATATCGACCCCTAGCGCCGATTGAACGCCAAGTTGACATGCCGCAATAGCCAGTATTCCTGAACCCATCCCAATATCAACAAGATTTTCAGGGAGAGGTGACGTTGACAGCAGATGATGTTCCAAAAGCTCCAAAGCCAGCACGGTTGAAGGATGGTTTCCTGTGCCAAAGCCTTGTCCTGGATTGATCACCACAGGGATTCTCGAACTGGGAACATCGGATTGGTGCCAGGGCGGACAAATCATCAGTTTTTCTCCCACACACACAGGTTTGAAAAATTGATGCCAGGCTTCTTTCCAATTTTCGCAGGGAAGATCCAAAACTTTGATCAAAGTAATCAAAGCCAGGGTTGGATAGAGCTTTTGAAATTGTACTGAAAGTTCTTGAAGCGCATCTGGCGATAGGTGCTCAAAAAAAACACGCTGTATCTGACAACGATTATTTTCCTGAACCGTTTCAATCCCTAAACATCCATGTTCAAAACAAAAAACACTCCACAATTCTTCTGAAGCCACAGGAACTTCAACCCACAGTTCTAAATATCTTTGATTTGAATCGGTCATCTTATTTTCTCTTTACTCATGTCCATTTCTAAAACCATCTGATTTCGAGAGGAGATGATGGGCGCTTATGGGATTGCCATGATTTCTGGGGTTGAACGAGTGGGTTGCGTCAAACTTCGCACACCTAACCCGTTCCAAGGCGCAGTCTCAATACCCGTACACACAATTTTAGAATTGCTGGGTCACAAGGGGATAACCTACCGCAGTCCTTGCTGTTCCCCTTCTATTCGTAGTTATTCCGCGACATTCATTTGAGTAAACGAAATCTTACCCATTTGTCGGAAGAGGATTGGTGCTCAAACAGCAAATAAACAAGCACTTCCCGTTGGGTATTTTGAAGCTCAACCTGAAACAATAAATCCGATTCACTGGCTTGGTATTCCTCATCAATGAAGGCCTTTTCAATCAATCGCAAGGAACTCCAGTCGAGTTTTTCCACCAACTCCGAGGGCAGATAACTCTGAAGAAAACTTGCGGCTTCTTTGGTGTCAGAAAATACCGTTTTGAAGAGCTTATCGTGCGGATTATGAATTGTGTCTTGAGTCGCTTTTTTCATGAGAAAGTCTCGTCTGGTTTAGAGATCAGGATACCTCAGCAACGTACCTAAACACCCCATACCAAACAAGGCAAATATTCCTTAAATAGGAACATTGAAGGAGAAGAGGCTAATTCAACTTTCTGGAGTGTTCTCGTAATAAAATACAGAAAAGCTCAACGACTACAATAGTTGCTGTTTCAGTTGCTTAAGCATCAACTCTAATTCTTCCATTGTTTTCGCCATCAACTCTTCTTTTGAGTTCTGAGTTTGCTTAAGCATTAATTGAAAGGCTCTAACCTGTCCAATCAAGTCACCTTTTTGCAGTCCTTCTTCTCGTCCTTTTTGCAGTCCTTTTTGCAGTCCTTTTTGCAGTCCTCGCTGTTCCCCTTCCATTCGTAATTGTTCCGCGGCATTCATAATTTTATCTCCTAATTCTTTTGAGTTTGCTTCTTGAGCGATTGCCTGTTGAACCTCTTGAACCGAGACCCCTTCAATACCCATCAAGTATATCATGAAAAATACTTCATAATCAATGCCTTCGTTTACTTCCATTTGAGTCAGTAAGTTCACAAAGCGCTGGATGGCTTGGGTTATTTGACCGTGAAACGCGGTTCGTAGCAACAGTTGCGCTATTTTTGCTTTGGTCTCCCCTTTAAAATCTTCGAATCCATATCCTGACTGATCCATCAAAAAGTGAGTAAAGCGAGGAATAAAAACGTCATTCAAGCCCTCATATTCTACCAAGTCCAAGAACTCTGTGGAATGATTCCACGTTGACTTTCCTTGATAAAAAACCACGGGGATAATCCCTTTAAGCCTTTGTTGGTCAGGTGTTTCTTTGAAAGAGTTATCCCAAATCCGGCACAGGTACTTGAGCAAACGGAACCGCAGCCATTTGTCGGGAGAGGACTGATGCTCAAACAGCAAATAAACGAACACTTCACGTTGGGTGTTTTGAGTTTCCACCTGAAACAGCAAATCTGATTCACTGGCTTGGAATTCCTCATCAATAAACGCTTTGTCTATCAATCCTAACGAATTCCAATTCAGTTTTTCCACCAAATCCGAGGGCAGATAACTCTGAAAAAAACTCGCGGCTTCCCTGGTGTCAGAAAATACCGTTTTGATGAGTTATCATGAGGGGTATGGATTTTGTCTTGAGTGGCTTTTTTCATGGGAAGGTCTCGTGTCGTTTCGATTTAAGGGGTACATCGGCAACGTACCTAAACACCCAATACCAAACAAGGCAAATATTCCTTTAATTGGGGATCCTCAAAATAAAACTTAACCGACCTGTCCCCCCTTTTTTTTCCATACAAAACTACATGGGTCTTTACAAAGCTGGTCTAAGCCGCCTATAACTAACGAAAATAGAGAACGGAATCATCCTGGAGGTGATACTCATTGTCGATGTTTTCCTTTGCTTCCTGAGATTGAGCTCAACCATTTTGAGTGATGGAGGGAGGTGGGTTGAAAAGGACTCAAGTTAAGACTTGACACCTTTTTGAGTGAGAGATTTCACTGCTTGAAAAGTATTCCTTTGCAAACATATGTTCTTTTGTTATCTGGTGGTAATAAAAGAACTCAAAGCAAAGATATAAAGAAAGCTCAGCATTTTTGGGATGATTATCAAAGGAGAAAGAATGACTAAACCTAGCACATCTTCATAGGTGTTCGGGATTTTTATTATTTATAATCAGTTGGTTAAAATCCAGATTTTTGGGGTGCCCATAAATGCCCGTTAAACAAGGATAAAAAATATCCGTGAATTACCGGTTTTAGAGACAATTATGAGGCGTCTCTCTAAGTACATGATTAAAAAGATAAAAAATTCAGAACACCTATGGACTGCTGTTAGATAACCGGCTGCGTACTCGGTATCTTTCAAACGTTCCAGAAGGCCATCCTTATAAGATGTGCTCATAGGTGTTCGGGATTTAACCTAAATGAATTCAGTTGCATATAATAAACATATGGTGATAACCTCCGTTTTCAGATAGTCGAGCCTCATCCCTCGT
>JBBCAX010000156.1:0-2354 GCA_051382335.1 Deltaproteobacteria bacterium TL4 | reverse complement strand
TGCTTTGTTTTGGAGAGAGTAAACCGGAACTGGACGAACGGCAGGAACAGATCGAGTCCTTTCTGCGGGATCGACTGCGGCTGTCCCTCAAAGCTCAAGCCAGCCGGCTGGCCCCTGTGACCGAGGGTATTTCCTGGCTGGGCGTTCGTGTGTTTCCGGGAACCCTCCGCCTGCAACGGGAACGCTGGATCCGGTTCCAGCGCAAATTCCGGCAGAGAGAACAGGCGTTTGCGCGGGGACAATTGCCGGAAAAACGTTTTCTGGATTCCGTCAACGGCCTGATGGAGCAAATCCGCTGGGGCAATACGCTGCGTTTGCGGCAAAACTTCCTGCAAAACCGTGTTGCCTTTCCAGAGGAACTGGTATAAAGAAAACACAGGCTGCAGGACGGCTCAGGCTCCAACCGTGTGAATCGTGGCGGCGGCTTCAACAACAACGGCGACAACTTGCGGTCAGCCAATCGCAACAACAATTCGCCGGGCAATCGCAACAACAACCTCGGTTTCCGCCTGTGTTCCAGCTCAGGGCAAACGTGTGATGGCAGGCGTTCACGGATTCCTGCCCGGTACCCATGCCCCGAACCGCCGTCTTGTCAGCCTGGCCGCAATCGCGGACAAACAGCCTCGGATCTCCACGACTGGTACCGCAAGGGAAGATCGTGGTGATCCCTTGCTTTCTCATTTAAACCAATCCGGGCACTCATCTACTCGCTTAAGGAGGGACAAACGTAGGGTGTGTTAGTGAGCTTGCGAACGTAACGCGCCAGAACCTAAGGAGTTTCAAATGAGTAAGAAAATAGATTGGCATCGTTTGATGGGCTTGATCCTTCAACCGATGTTTGAGCGGTTTGGCTATGAAACCGAAGTTGAGGTGGACTTATCGTTCAAAAAGCAGTTGATCGATTTGACTGTGGTTCGTAAAACTTCCTCTTCCCCTCAGGGCACACTTCCTCCTGAATACCTTCACCCCTTTGAACCGTTGAATGACCATAATCTGATTTCTTTCAAATCGCACAGGGAGTCTGGCTTCCGGTCTAAGCCGGGACAGTCATATTGTAGGGTGTCGTTAGCCGCAAGGCGTAACGCACCAGAAAACATGACATCAGTTTGGTGCGTTACGCTCATTCTTCGCTAACACACCCTACGCTTGTCCCATTTTTAGACCTGAAGCCGGGAGTCGTTTATCGGGGTGTCTTTAGAAGAATTATATGGTCACGCGTCCAATTATCGTAAAAAGCATCAACTGGCTCAACAGCAAGTGAATCTGTACGCGCTGGTCCATCATGAACCGGTTCAACTGTTGAAATCGTTTAGAGGAACGGATTCCCTGGTAGAAATCCGAAAAAATGAGATTTATGAGCTTAAGCTATCGACAATGAGTCCGGTCCGGTTTATAATAACCCAACAAAGTCAGCATCCTCTGTTAACCTTGTTTTCCAATGATCGTGAAAAGGTGTTAACCCAGTTTCCAGAGTTTTATCAGGAGCGTGGACTGTTTGAAGAGATCAGCAGGTACCTTTACCGTTTAATCGAGTATTATGGAATCATGGAGTCGAATATGTATACCAAAGCAGATTTTTTAAGGGATAATCCCGATGTGCAATCGGTATCCGCCTTACTTTTCCCCAAAATCTATTATGAGGCCCTGGCAAAAGGCATTGAAAAAGGCCGAGAAGAAGGCATTGAAAAAGGCATTGAAAAAGGCCGAGAAGAAGGCCGAGAAGAAGGCCGAGAAGAAGGCCGAGAAGAAGGCATCGAAAAAGGCCGAGAAGAAGGCATTGAAAAAGGCATTGAAAAAGGCCGAGAAGAAGGAGAAATTATTTTATTGGGTCGGCTATTACGGAAAAAGTTTGGAGATCAAGCGTATAATTTATATCAAAGTCAACTCAATCAGTGTCGTTTAGAAGAAATTGAACTCTTGTTGGAACGTATTATCACCGCGACAAAAATCGAAGAAGTTTTCAATTAACTCGTCCAAGTGGCTCTCCGAGAATAGGTGATAAGCATAAGTAGGGTGTCGCTTAAGCGAAGCGAGCGCACCACAAATAAGGGGACTGCTGCTTTCTGGTGCGCTCGCTTCGCTTAAGCGGCACCCTACCTTAAGTTTCTCCTCGTTCCAAAACTCCAGCTTGGGAACGCTTTGCTCTTTGTTTCGTAACCTTTCCTCCGCTGCTCCAGCCGCCGCTGCTTTGAAATTCCGCTTGCTCTTCGTCCAGTTTCTTGTCAAAATGGAATAAAATGCCTGCTTAAAAAAACGCTTGTCTGAAAAGGGTTTATGACCGATCAAGAACTCAAAGAACTGGTTGCCAGCTTGGCAATCGCCCAAAAAGAAACCGACCAACAACTCAAAGAAAC
>JBBCAX010000155.1:0-1192 GCA_051382335.1 Deltaproteobacteria bacterium TL4 | reverse complement strand
TGATGAGAATAGAGAATGCGTTGAGGATGCTCGCAAAGTTGTCCCATGAGGGCAATCATTTCGGGGGCCCTCAAGCCCAAATCCAGTTGTTCTACCGCTTCGATGAAAAGGATTTTCGATTCAAAATGACGACCATGAAGTCCTTTTAAGGCGATCAAAACCCATTGAGGAAACCCCATATTTCTTAAAGGACGGATCGCTTTTTTAGGAAGCTCCCAATAGCCGCCATAATGCTTTTCGATACAATCCGCACAGTGAGGGTGATCAAAACTCAAAACTCCGGTAGCATCCACGGCAATTAAATAATACTCATCTAGTAAACGAAAGGAGCAAAGCACCTTGTGTTCAATCAACAATTTCACTAACTCTACTTGAAGACGCTCGAGTTCTCCCGGACTCAACACACGAAACACCTCATCAACGGTATCCATATGAGCCAACCGGTGATCGGAGAAAACACGATAATAATTCGACTCAAAATTGCCGTCGTCACGGCAAAGGTTCATTCCATTGCGCGAGGTTCGACGAAACAAGAACATCGTCACGGCGCTCATTACTAATTCAGACATACTGTAGTCCGATTCTTTCCGAGGATCCGTTAGGCCATCTAAACGATCATAGAGATCTGGAAAAAAATGAACGAGCGTTTGGTGATAGGCTTCCGTTAGGCGCTTCGCTTTGTCTTTGGCCTTCTTCTCTTTCACGCGCGCCAACATCTCGGAAACTCTAGTACTTTTCTTCTGAACCTTTTTCTTGTTAGCTGTTCTATTAGGTTGCATGGGCCCTCCTTGGATGGGGGTGAATCATAGTTTTATTACTATTCTATAGGGTATACTTGCCCTATTCCCGTTCAACGAGGGCTTTTTGCAACAAGAAAAATATTTTTCCCGGTTTATTAATTCCTTTTTCTTTTCATCTACTTAGACATTCTGCTTTTTGCTCCCTGAATCGCTGAAAAAATGTTGGCCTTGAAACTTTTACAGGTAAACGGAAAATGGGAAAACTATTGGGAAAATCGGTGGGAAAATAATGTTGCCTCACACTTTTAATTGCACCCTACGGAGTTTTCATCATAGTCGACTTCGTAAGTTTTGAGGATGTGGGCCACAATCGTTTCTCGATTCCCTGGCAAGTTCTCTTTGACCCACTGCTTGAGTTCTTTTGTTTGTTCTTTGCTCAAATAACACTTTTT
>JBBCAX010000154.1:0-34099 GCA_051382335.1 Deltaproteobacteria bacterium TL4 | reverse complement strand
TTTCTGGTCAAAGCAAGCTTTGACACTCCTAATAATGAGTCGATTAAATGGATCGTCCGAAATATACATTCTGAATTTATTTAAATGAACATCTATAGGAAAAGCTAACCAACATCAGGAAAGGCAAAATGATTCCAACGTGGTCTAAAAGATGTGATTTTTATAGAGACAAGGCCACCTCATCCCGAAAATGCAAGAGGTATGCTATAGGCGGTAGCGAACCGTGTAATTTTTATGGTTCTGTCGCAAAGTTTATTCATATTCGTCATAGGCGAGGCGTCAATTCACTCAAGCGCCCCTGCCATCTATAGAGACTATTCTTACTCACGCTGAAAACCCTCGTAGCAGCATTGATTCCTGGGCCTTCCGTAAGCGTATCGGCCATGGACCTATTTTGAACGTTTGATCCGATGAAGTTAAATTTTCTGCATTTCCAACTTGCGCCATTCATCATCCTGTCATACTTTCCACACACATGTATAGGAATTCAGTGTGCTATAGACCTGCCGAAGCCTAACACTCCCCTGGAATTTCTTTCATTCCCCAGACGGTGGAATCAGCAGGATTGCGATAGTTATTGAATCAGCCTGGATGGCTGTCCGAGAATAGAATGTGGTTTTGATTCTTTTTTTAGGCGAGGACGATGAGTTTTCAAGATAAGAAGGGACTGCATCTCCAGGATGTCAGTAAGAGTTTCGATGAGGTAGTTGCTGTCAGGAATGTGTCGATCGATGTGGAAGCCGGGACCTTTTTTACGCTTTTGGGTCCCTCAGGCTGCGGGAAGACGACGTTGCTGAGGATTATTGCGGGACTGGCCCTGCCGGATTCCGGAAGAGTCATCCTTGGCGGAAAGGACATTACCTCCCTTCCCGCAACAAAAAGACAGGTCAATACTGTATTTCAGAGTTATGCCCTTTTTCCTCATCTTTCCATCTATGACAATATCGCCTTTGGTCTTCGCTCACGGAAATTCGCGGAAGAGGATATCAAAAAAAGGATTACTCCGCACATTGAAATGCTGGATATCGGAAAGCTGATTACCAGGAAACCAGATCAGATCTCCGGCGGACAGAAGCAACGCGTCGCACTGGCGAGAGCACTAGTGAATGAGCCAGAAGTTTTGCTCCTGGATGAACCCATGTCAGCACTGGATGCCAAATTGCGGGCACAGCTTCAGGTGGAACTGCGGCAACTTCAGCAGCGTCTGAAGCAAACGTTCATTCTGGTGACTCATGATCAAGAAGAGGCGCTGATCGTTTCAGACACAATCGCAGTCATGCGTGACGGGGGAATTGTGCAGTACGGAGCGCCTGAGGAGGTGTATGATAAACCGAATTCCCAGTTTGTCGCTGAATTCCTGGGTGCGGCCAATCTGCTCGAAGGCGTATTTGATAATCACTACTTCGAAACGGAGATGGGGCGGTTTGAACTGGAAAACCCTCCGCTCTGGAAACAAGGGAAAGTTGCCATCCGGCCTGAATGGATCAGCGTTCACGAACAACAACCCGCAAAGAATGGGGTCTGGGCGGAGGTTTCAAAAATCATCTATCGCGGTAGCGATTTTGATATCTGGTTCGCTCCCGGGCCCTTGAGAGTCAGGAGCAGTTCTTATAAGCATTTTAAAATTGGAGACAGAGCCTGGCTTAATCTGGCTCCCTCAGATCTGGTGGCGCTGAATGAATAGACTGATCATTTGGTACGGGGAACTCACCTCTGTCCGCAAACTCATAAAACGCGGTTTTTTTTTCATCTCTCCGGGCCTGCTGTGGCTTTTCATTTTCCTGCTTTTGCCGGGGGTAGTGCTTGTCATCGTAAGTTTTGCCGGACGGGGTGCTTATGGACAGCTTGTTTGGGAATTCAGCCTGGAGAACTTCAGTCGCCTTGCCGGTTATGGCTTGTTCGGCTGGACACCAGATTATATCATCATTTTTCTGAGATCGCTGTTTGTGGCGTTTGTCACAACCTTCCTGTCCGTTTGTCTGTCCTATCCCCTTTGTTTTTTCATTGCGGGCAGGTCTGACAGGACCCGGTATCTGTGGTTGGCCCTGCTCATTATTCCCTTTTGGACCAATATGGTTATCCGCACTTATGCGTGGTTTCTGATCCTTGCGCCAGAACTTCCGTTGGCGAAGTTTTCGGCATTTCTGGGGCTTACGGCGGAAGGCTCGCCCCTCTATCCTAGTGTTTTTGCCATTTATCTTGGAATGGTCTCTATCTATCTTCCGTTTGTGGCGTTACCTTTATTTGCCAGCATTGAGCGGATGGACTGGTCTCTGGTGGAAGCCGCCCAGGATCTGTTTGCTTCGCCCGTCAGAATGTTCCTGCACGCAATTCTTCCGCAGACAATGCCTGGACTTTCTGTGGGAATCATCCTTACCTTTGTCCCCGCAATGGGAATGTTCATTGTGCCTGATCTTCTTGGAGGCGCAAAGTATATGCTGATGGGAAATCTGATTCAGCAGCAGTTCGGTTCAAGCCGTGACTGGGCCTTCGGTTCCGCAATCAGCATGGGACTCATGGTGTTGACGATGGGAAGTCTGTATGTTTATCGACGTAAAAATAAGGAGGCCATCATTCTATGAGAGGATCCGGTCGCATTGTAACTTTTATGGCGCTGTCCACTCTGGCGTTTCTATACCTGCCTCTGGCGGCTGTTGCTTTTTTTTCAATCAACGCCACGAAGTATGGTCTGGTGTGGCAGGGATTCACGCTGGACTGGTACTTCCGGTTGTTCAACAATCCCATGATTTTGAACGCAGCATGGAATACTTTGCTCCTGGCCGTAATCTCAACAATGACCTCCACTTTTCTGGGAACCTTTCTTGCCATTGGCATTGAGCGCTTTCCTTGGCCTGATCGGATAAAGACGTCTCTTGACATGTTGATGCACCTGCCTGTGGTCATCCCTGATATTATTCTGGCGGCTGCGCTCGTGGTTATTTTCAGCCTTTTGCGAAGGCTTTCGTCGTGGTTTGAACCGGGTCTTTTGACCATGTGCATTGGGCACGTCACGTTTCAGGTTGCCTTTGTCGCATTGGTTGTACGCAGTAGGCTGGTTGCCTTGAATCCGGAAATTGAGGAAGCCGCGAGAGATTTATTCGCAAGCACCCCCTATTTGCTGTGGCATATCACGCTTCCGCTTATTTTTCCTGGCATTCTGGCTGGAGCGTTACTCGCGTTTACGCTTTCACTGGATGATTTTGTGATCAGCTTTTTTACGGCCGGGACCGATTCGATAACGCTTCCCATTTACATCTACGCTGCGGTGAGACGGGTGGTTACTCCCGAGATACACGCGCTTTCCACGATCGTCCTTCTGATCACGATTGGACTTGTCGTCGGAGCAGAGCGCCTCACACGCAGGACGCAGAAGAATTAGTCTTTGTCGCTGAGCGTAGTTCTGAGGAGACTACATGACCTTTTTTCGGGTTTGCTTTTTGTTCATCCACCATGTGCTTGTTCCGCTGTTCTGAAGCGGAAGAGCTGTGTGATCTTGAGGCACGGCCTCTGTTCAGACGTCTCCAGGCAGAACACTGGAACGAGAAGGAGTTGAATCGACAGAAAAAATATTCTTTATCCAAGGTTGACTGAAATCATGTAAAAAAGACTTCCAGGGAGTTCTTTTCCGGGATTTAGACGGGAATGTCTCTGGACCGTTATCAAAAATTCACTTCATAAGGAGTACTATCATGTTTAAGCATTTTCTACTGTTCACAGCCTTCACTCTGCTACTCGGTTCCACGGTCACGGCGGCTCAGAATGAGTTGAGAATCTTCATCTGGTCTGAATATATGGATGAAGCTCAGATGACACAAGCTTTTGAGAAAAAAACAGGAATCAAGGTCAAACTGGATCTTTACGAATCCAATGAGGACATGATGGCGAAACTTCAGGCAGGAGGAACCAGCCAATATGACCTCATTGTCCCTTCAGACTTCATCGTTCCAAGTCTGATCAACCTGAAACTCATTCAAAAACTGGATCGTTCCCAATTACCCAATTTGAAGAATCTGGGGCAGACCTTCAGAGAGACCACCTTCGATCCGGGAAATGCTTACACGGTAGGCTGGCAGTGGGGAACAGTCGGCCTGATGTACAACAAGAAAAAGATCAAAGCACAGGATACGCTTTCCTGGAACATCCTCTTTGATCCCGCAAAAAATCCAGGCCCTTTCTGCATGATTGATTCCGTAAGGGAAATGCTGGGGATTACCCTTGCGTACCTGGGCTATGATTTCAACAGTACCAATCCCAAAGAGTTGAAAGCCGCGGCAGAACTACTCATCAAAACAAAGAAGCGATCTTCCAGCATGGGCTTTAAAGGCGGTGTTGGAGGGAAAAACGACGTCGTTGCCGGTGTTGCCAATGCCGCCATTGTTTACAATGGAGACGCCGTGAGAGCTATTGCTGAGAACACGGACCTGGCCTTTATTGTGCCAAAGGAAGGTGGACCGATCTGGATTGACGTCATGAGTATTCCCGCTCAGGCTCCGAATCCCGACGCCGCTCACAAATGGATCAACTGGATCCTCGAACCCGAAGTGGGCGCGGCCCTTTCAAACTATAATCACTACGCCTCACCGAATGAGGCCTCAAAACCCCATTTAGCCAAGGAAGATCTGAATAATCCAGGTGTTTGGCCGACTCCGGAAACTATGAAAGTTTTGCGTTTTGTGAAGGATCTTGGCGATCAAAACAAGATCATTGATCAAACCTGGACGATGGTCAAAGCTCAGTAAGTCAGAACAGTTACGGTGGCCTTGTTTCCAACTGTGCGGGTCGTTTTAAAGTTAGATTCCAGAAGGTGTAAGAAAAGCCCCGCACAGCCCCAATGTTTTGCGTTATCCTTCCGTAACGGTCCAAGGCCTTCGAAAACGGGATGTTCTGATAGCGAAAAAGGTGAAAAGTCCGCACGAAGTGCGCTAATTTAAATCATCGCGGACTACAGAAAATTGTTTTAATTAAGTCCTGGAAAGCAGCGTCCCCAAACGGTTAGAAGTAGTGTACACCATAAATATATTCTGATGAGGGGTTGTCAAATGTGGAAGCCTAAGTGTGAAGTTCAAATAACGATCAAAGGATTCTCTCTTTTTTTGGGAATTTTATTATTTTTCAAACCGTTACCCTCTTGGGCCCTGGAAACATTACAGACCGGAGGAGATTCGATCATTCAATGGGAAATTGTCTCCGAATCCAAAGAATTTCAAAATCAAAAATCCGAAGTGATTCTGACTAATCATTCGGACCAACGGATCAAAATCGTCGCGTTCAGTATTATTGAAAACCAAAATGTTGATTCACGATATGTGGGCTTGAGGAAAGGCGGATATGATCTGGAACCGCAACAATCCATGAGTTATCTCGTGGTTCCCCTTAACGCGGAAAAACCCTATCAGTATCAATTCTATTACGGGTACATGACGTCTAAAGATCAAAATGGAGTTGGAGAAGGTTTTTACCCAATGCCTGAAAAGGTGATCAAAAAAGTTGATCCCTTGTTGCAACCGTCCTCCACTTTAGTTGTCTCTGCTTCAGAGGCCAGTGCCCCCCTGCGAAGAATCCGGGATCTTGCGGTCACTCAGGAACTCATTGTCTTTACCGAATATGAAGCGTGTGCCCCTGTCGTCAAACAAGCCCAGCAATCCCATTGTAATCCTGTCAACGAAAATTTAATAAAAAAGACCCTCAGCGAATGCTATTGTGGGCAAAATTCAGCCAAAAGCTGGTCCTGTACGGTACGGTATATTGACTACTGTGAACACAAGGAAAAAAGTGATTATTATGTAGTCAGTGAGATTGTGACCTTGAATCATTCGCCTTATCAAACGCAGGAAGAAACTTGTGATTATATCAAGTGGGAAGCAAAATTAAGTCGCTGTAAAGCTGGAAATGAAATCCTTATTGATCAGAGCCTTGACTCCTGCCGCTGTGCTCAACTTCCACCTTCTGGAGCGTGGACTTGTTTTGTCCCTTTTCAGCAAGTTTGCCAAAAACAGTTGGATTTAACCCAAGATCCTTTTGCAAAAAGCGACGCCTCCTCAGACACACCGAGTTCTAAACCCATGAAAACGGAATCAACGTCTGAGCCCGACTCAACAACACCAAAAGTTGAGGGTTCCTGATTCCATCGGATGTTTACTATTCTCCCTCATTTTATCCAATGTTATCGCTCAATGGCACCAAGTATTTTCTTTGACCAGATTAGAGGAATGGTCAGGGAACGGTGCTACCTGAAATGTGTTGAGGAAGCCAAGTCACTATTTGGGGGAAGAACCAAAGAAGCACCAGCATACTGAACTGAATAAAAATGAAAGGAATGACTCCTTTGTAAATTTGAGTGGAAGTCACCGAAGCTGGAGCAACGCCTCTAAAATAAAAAAGAGAGAAACCAAAGGGGGGTGTCAGAAATGAGGTTTGCAGATTGATACCCATCGCAACTCCAAGCCAGAGAGGATCAAAGCCCATCATGATCAAGGAGGGTCCCACAATCGGAACCACGATGAAAATGATTTCAAAGAAATCAAGAAAAAACCCCATAACAAACATCACGGCCATGACCAGGATAAATGAGGCCTCTTTGCCTCCATGGAGATTCTGAAGGAATCTGCCAACCAGTTCATCGCCGCCATAGCCCCGAAAGACCAAAGAAAACAAACTGGTACCGATCAGAATCATGAAAACCATACAGGTAATACGGGTTGTGGTTTGCATCACCCCGCGCAGCACTGTCAGATTCAGTTCGCGCTTCATGGCAGCCAACAGGATACTTCCAATACAACCAAAAGAGGCGCCTTCAGTGGGCGTTGCAATGCCAAGCAGAATGGTCCCCAATACGGCAGGGATCAGAAGAAAAGGCGGCAACAAGACCTTGATGGTTCGAACCAAAAGTTCCTTTCGATTCAGGGCTGCACGATCTTCCACAGGCATTGGGGGAACCATCGAAGGGCGTACGATCGCAATGACTGCGATAAACAACATATAAAGCAGAGCCAGACACCAACCTGGAATAAAAGCGCCCAGAAATAAATCTCCAACAGAAACCGTCATGATGGAAAAACTTCCCATCTCCAATTGGGCTTGCTGACTGGCCGAGTTGATCACATCCCCCAACATGATCAGGATGATGCTGGGAGGAATAATTTGTCCCAGTGTCCCCGACGCGGTAATCAAGCCGCTGGCGAGTGGAACATTATAACCATATTTCAGCATGGTCGGCAGGGAAATCAATCCCATGGCCACCACATCGGCACCCGCAATGCCTGTGGAGGTTGCCAGCAGCGCGCCAACGATACAGACAGAGATTCCGATGCCGCCCGGAAGACGACCAAACCAAAGCCCCATGGTTTCCAGCAAATCCTCCGCGATTTTGGCACGTTCCAACATGACGCCCATAAACACAAACAGCGGTACCGCAATCAAGGTGTCGTTGGCCATGGTTCCATAAATGCGCTGGGGAAAAGCACCGAGCAGTTGAAGATTGAAGTCCCCGGTAAAATGCCCCAGGACCGCAAAGCCCAGAGCAGTTCCTGCCAGGCTGAAGGCCACAGGATACCCCAGCATCAGCACCACCATGGCAACACCAAACATCCATAGGGAGATCGACTCAGAGAGCATATTTTTCCTCAGTCTTGAAGTCTGGCGCTTCCTCTTGGCCAAGTAACCACAGCAAGGATCGACCCATTCCGGATAAGCCCTGTAACCCAAGAAGTAGGGGCGCCATCAGTAAGAGCGTTTTCAATAAATACACAAAGGGCAGACCATCGGAGGGTGATTTTTCAAGGACGCTCCAGGATGAGAGGACATAAGGCAGACTGTAATAAAAAATGACACAACACATGGGCAGCAGAAAAAACAGGGCACCCAGCAGATCAACCACGGCTTTAGTTTTGAGTGAGCGGTTAGTATACCAGATATCAATCCGCACGTGCGATCCATGAAGCAGTGCATAGCCTCCGGTTAGCATGAACAGCGCGGCATGCATGTAGGTGCTGGATTCCTGCATCCAGACCCAGCCCAGATTGAAGGCATACCTTAAAATGGCGGTAGCACATGTAACGATTCCCATGCTCAGGGTGAGCCAGGCGCAAGTGCGTCCGACCCAATCATTGAACTGATCAAGGGAACTCGTCATCCAGAGGAGAAACGGTTTCACCATTTAAAGCCCTGTTTTGTAAAACAGCGAGCGTGCAATGCTGGAGCTTTCTTCGCCAATGGTGTTCCATGCCAGGGCACGGTTACGGAAACTGTTAAAGGACGCATAAACTTTCTTGAAGGCCTCATCTTTGGCCGCTGTTTCCTCCATCACCTGCTGAGTGAGTTCTGCCAGCTTTTCGAGCACCGGATCTGGAAACCGTTTAAGCTGTATCTTATGTTTATGTAACAGCTCTCCAAGCGCCATATTGTTCTGCGCTGTGAATTCGGAAAGCATATCGGTGTAAGCCGCTTTGGCTGCCTGACTAATGACTTCCCGCAAATCTTGGGGCAGTTTTTCGAATTCCTGTTTATTAACCAGTAACTCGAGAACAGAACCGGGCTCATGCCATCCAGGCCAGTAATAGAATTTGGCTGCTTTGAAGAGTCCAAAAGACAGATCATTGAAGGGGCCTACCCACTCTGCGGCGTCAATTGCTCCGGATTGCAAGGACTGAAAGATCTCACCGCCAGGGACATTGACGATCGTCGCCCCCGCTTTGGTCAGAACATTTCCTCCCAGAGAAGGCATCCGCATTTTAAGTCCTTTCCAGTCTTCCATCGTATGGATTTCCTTGTTGAACCAGCCACCCATTTGAGTCCCGGTATTCCCTGCAGGAAAAGGTTTCACATTAAAGGGAGCATAGATTTCATCCCATAATTCCTGGCCTCCGCCATAATTAAGCCAGGCTGCGCTTTCGGTCGTGGTCAACCCGAACGGGACGGTAGTGAAGAACTGGGCCGCCGCAATTTTTCCACGCCAGTAGTAAGATGCCGAATGTCCCATCTGGGCCGTTCCTTTGGATACCGCATCAAATACTTCAAAGGGAGGAACGAGTTCTCCGGCTCCGTAAACTTTTATGGAAATTCGTCCGCCAGAAAGTGTTTCAATCGCTTTTGCCAGCCTGCTGGCACCGGTTCCCAAACCTGGGAAATTTTTGGGCCACGCCGTAACCATGCTCCATTTGTATTGCTGTTGTCCCAACACCGCGGGAGTCTGAGAAATCAATGTTCCTGCGGCCAATGCACTCGCACCCGCCTTTTTAATAAAACTTCTGCGATCCATAGTTGTTCCTTGAAAGAAGATTTTAAAAATGACTATCACCACAAGGAATGTGGTTTAAGCATATTAATGACAAATTTCAATTTATATTTTAGTTTTTGCTTCAAAAGACAGCAAGCTTTCTGGTGCGCTCGCTTCGCTAAAGCACACCCTACATCACATTCTCGGACAGCCACCCAGGTTAAGACTCAGATGAATTTATTTAAATGAACGTCTAGATGCATTTCGAGCGTTTACCTGGGGAACGAATTGAAAGGGCCGTGTCAGGGATCCAGCCAGCGTCCTTTTTCTTTGATTAAAGCAATTAAATGGTCCACCGCCTCTTCCGCGGAGATACCGCGATTGACACAGTTTTGACCATGATACAGGCTGATCTTGCCTTTTCCCACACCGACATAACCGAAATCAGCGTCCGCCATTTCCCCCGGTCCATTGACAATACAACCCATGATTCCTATTTTCACTCCGGTTAAATGCCGGGTACGTTCTTTGATCCGCTGGGTTGTGGCTTTCAAATCAAAATGGGTCCTTCCACAAGAGGGACAGGAAATGAAATCCGCTTTATAAAGTCGGACACGGGTTGCCTGGAGCAAGACAGGAATAAACCGCTGAATAAATTCAGGGGCCTTTTCAGGCGCGACAACACAGGCTAAAAGACCGTCAGCGATCAGAGCGCCTGTTTCCATGGCGAAGGATCTCCAGTTTACCGCATTAAACGAAGCTGGAAACTGGATTCCTAGAGGCCAAGGAGTTCCCTGATTTTTGAGGAGTTTGACGAGGTTTCGTACAACAAAAAGAGGGTGTTCGCTTTCAACTAAAAGAATACAGGCCGAACTCAGGTTATGGAGTCGTTGAAGTTCCTGGTTAAAATTTTGCTTTTGAAAAATCTCATCGTTAATAACAATGAAAGCAGAGTCGGTATTGTGAACAGAAAAATCGGTCAGGGAGGATAGTTGAGCCGTTGAAATAACAGCATCTGAATTCGGTATGTTCGACGCTGTTCCAGAATTTCCTGTTTCAAAAAACTTAAAGGTGGCGTCACCTCCAACCATTATTTGTCCCACAGAGACAGGACTGGCAGGATAGTTGGCTGTACGCGGGGCAATATCAAGGGACTCATGGGGATATTGAAAACTATGGCTGATTAAGGCTTCAATCCCCTGGATTAGTTTTTGCCCTTCAGGAATTTCATTTTCCGCAGGCTCTGTTAATGAGACGCGTAGGGTATCACCGATGCCGTCACATAAAAGTCCGCCAATTCCGATGGCACTTTTGGTTCTGCCTTCCAATTCATCCCCGGCTTCGGTAACCCCCAAATGCAGAGGATAATCCATCGCTTCTTCATCCATTCGTTGGACTAATAAATGATAAGCTTGCCTCATCACTAAAGGATTGGAGGCTTTCATCGAAATGATGAGGTCATGGAACTGATTTATTTTAAATATACGAAGAAATTCGAGTGCGGATTCAACCATTCCTTCAGGCGTATCTCCATAACGATTAATGATCCGGTCCGCCAGTGAGCCATGATTGGTACCGATACGGATTGCTCGTTTATATTGGACTAACCGCTTTATGAGAGGCGCCAGAGCCTCTTTCAAACGGTTGAGCTCTTCTTGATATTGCTGATCGGAATATTCCCGAATTTCAAAACGCTTTCTATCCACGTAATTTCCAGGATTGATGCGGATTTTTTCAAAGAACTCACAGGAATCGAGAGCCAATTGTGGACTGAAATGGATATCTGCAACTAAAGGGATCTCAATCCCAAGGTCTTGCATGCCTTTCCTGATAACCGGAATGGCTTCTAACGATTTTTGATTGGGAACCGTCAACCGAATCAATCCACATTGAGCCGCTGCCAACGTTTCAATTTCTTTAAGGCAGGCTGGCGCATCGGAGGTATCTGACGTCAACATGGATTGAACACATATCGGTTCCGTTCCACCAATTTTGACATTTCCCACAGAGACCACACGGGAGAGACGACGCTGATAAGCTAAGGGTACTTTAAATGGGGACATATTTCAGAAGAATCAAAATGGGAGGTCTTAGCCCTTACACCTACCTTATTTGTCTATCACGATGATTTGACATAAGAAAAAGTAGCGCAGGGTTCCACCCTGGCAAACCGAAAGGCCTGGATATTATGTTTTTGCGGCATGGTTCAAATCAGGATGACATCTTTTCTACTTCGTTCCCCTTCAAAGCAGGGAAACGAGGACAATCCGTTCTGTTACTTGAGAATGGACATTTTTGAACCATGCCAAAATTTCTAATTTTATTTCTCGCACAACGTAAGAAATCGTAAACTCTTTTGCAAGATAATTCATGGGCTGTCCTGAGACTCATTGGAAAGTGCGCACTAAAACAGGGTGTGCAGCGTCTTTACGTCGCCCTTTCAGAGCATTAAACGGGCTAACGTCCTAATTTCATTCAGGGTGATGGGTCTATCCCTGATTTTTGGGCAGGATATTTTTAAAATATAGAAAATTTGACTTAAAGTTTACTTCTGTAGTATATAGGGTGATATGAGTTTGGGATAAGATTTTTTAATTTAAAACGTGATTTTGGAGGGAGTGCCCTATGCAAGGTACAGTGAATACAGTGAAGGTTGCTCGTATTTTGATTGTGGATGACAACTCAAAAAACATCAAGGTTTTGGGTGAAATTCTTTCTAGAGAGGGCTATGAACTTGGTATCGCTGCCAATGGAGAACAAGCACTGAGGTTTGTTCAAACCATTGCCCCTGACCTGATTTTGATGGATGTCATGATGCCTGAGATGGATGGTTACGAGGCGTGCAGACGGCTTAAAGAATCCACTAAGAACAAGGACATCCCCATCATTTTCCTGACCGCAAAAACGGAAACTGGGGATCTCGTCAAAGGTTTTGAACTGGGTGCTGTTGATTATGTCTCCAAGCCTTTTAACCATACGGAGTTACTCGCCAGAGTGAAAACCCACCTTGAGCTTTATTCCAGTCGAATGCAATTAAAACAGCTCAATCAGGAACTTCAAACAACACAAGCACAAATGATCCATTCTGCGAAACTGGCTTCGTTAGGGCAACTGGCGGCAGGGGTTGCGCATGAGATCAACAATCCCATTCAAGTCATCGAATTGGCGGCAGCTCTTTTAAAAGAACAAATTTTAGGACGGGAGGAAGTGGACGTTTCTTATTTGGACAGGATCATTTCCATGTCAAAACGGTGCGGTGTTGTCACTCGTCACTTATTAGAGTTTGGAAGAGGAAAAAGAGAGGCCTTGGTAAAAGATCTGGATGTCAATGAACTTGTTCAAAAGACGATGTTACTGCTTCATAATCAATTACAAACGGAAGACATTGAATTAGAATTGGATTTGATGGATTCGCTCCCGCTACTCACCACGATTCCCATCAGTATTGAACATACCTTGATTCAATTATTAAATAACTCCAAAGACGCGCTGAAAAATCGAGCTGTCAAAAAAATTTGCATTCGGACTTACTCAAAGGAAGACCGCGTTTTTATCGAAGTCGAAGACTCAGGTTCCGGAATTCCCGAGGCTTTTATGGAAAGACTGTTTGACCCGTTTTTTACCACCAAAGAAGTGGGGACGGGTACAGGAACAGGGCTTTCTGTTTGTCATGGACTCATCCGCAACATAGGAGGGCAAATTAATGTCCGTAGTGAGGAAGGAAAGGGGGCGACTTTTATCGTTGAAATTCCAATCGTAAACGCGCCAGTCACTATCGCCAATTAGTTTTTCCAAACGGAAACCGGTCACACCTTGATATTGCCTCAAAGTAGCTACCTGAATAAAAATTCTTTAATTTCTGCTCTAGCATCTTTGATGGCGATGTGGTACGCGGATCTGGGGTGTCTCAACCTATTGTGCAGTATATTCCTGGAATTCTTTAAGGCGTCCCTTCGGTAGGGATCCGTGTTGGTCATTTATTGTAATCAAGACCGCAAGGCTTTCGATGATCGAAGCTTTCGGGTAACGTTTTTTCTTATGGATTTATATGATTTTACTGAAAGAACCTGTCTTTGTCTTGCTGATTATTGTGGTATTGGGTTTGGCACTTGGAAAGTTGAAGTACAAAAGTTTTGAACTCGGTTCATCAGCGGTAATCTTTGTAGCGTTGTTGTTTGGATATTTTGGCTACACCATTCCTAAAGTTTTTCAGACGTTGGGGCTTGTTTTTTTCATCTATTCCATCGGGATCCAGGCCGGTCCCGGATTCATCAGTTCGTTTCGGAGCGAGGGCCTGCGTCTGACCTTGGGTGCCATCTTTCTGGTGGTGATTGGAATGTTTACCACGATTGCGCTCTGTCTGGTATTTGGATATAATAGTGGGATTGGCGCGGGAATCTTTGCTGGTGCCATGACCAGTACCCCCGGTTTGGCAGTCGCTGTAGATCTGACAACTGGAAAAAACGCAGCGGCGGCCTATGGCGTAACGTACAGTTTTGGTGTGATTGGTGTGATCCTGTTTGTCAAATTATTGCCTCAGATTTTGCGTATTGATATTCCCCTCGAAGAAAGACAAATTCAGGAAGAAATGTCCAATCAGTATCCGCCGGTCGTCTATCACCATGTGATTGTGAATAACCCTAATATTTTTGATAAGAAGGTCAAAGAGATCAAGCTGGACAATATTGCGCCTGTGTCCATTACCCGGTTACAGAGGCGGGAAGAAAATGTCGCCCAACTGGTATCTGGAGATACCCTCTTGTATGAAGGCGACCGTTTGCGAATTGTGGGTACGGAAGAGGATCTCCAGAAGGTTGAAATGATGATCGGGCGACCAACCGACGAAGATATACGTTTTGAGGGAGATATGGTGGTCCGGCAAATTCTGGTTTCCAAACGAAGAGTGGTGGGCGACACGATCAGCGCGCTGAATTTTGGCAACACCTTCAATGTGAGGGTATCCCGACTGACACGCAGCGGCTTTGACCTTCCTGCCAGCGGCAATATGCGGTTGAGAATAGGAGATATTTTGCATCTGGTGGGCAACTCCCAATCGATTGATAATATCGCCAGACTGCTGGGAAATGACGTTAAAGCGGTTTACGGGATTGATGTATTTACGGTTCTTTTGGGAATGATGATCGGGTTTGTGGTCAGTATTGTTCCCGTCTATTTTCCGGGTGTGGGTGACATTACGCTCGGAATCACCGGCGGTGTTCTCTTTGCGGGACTCATTCTTGGCTATTTATACAGCACAGGTCCCTTGGTTTGGGAAATGCCAGTCACAGGCAACAATTTTATTCGGGAACTAGGATTGGTCTTGTTTTTAGCTTCCGTTGGAACGAACGCGGGTTCTTCAATCATCCAAACGATTCAGGAACAGGGGATCGGGTTGTTCGTTTCTGGTATTATGGTGACCCTGCTCCCGATGTGTTTTGGTTTTCCATTTTGTTTTTATTTTTTGAAAATCAGGTTTTTAAGATCCTTGGGAGTCTTGACTGGCGGGATGACCAGTACCCCGGGCTTGGCCTCAACCACCTCATTGTCCGATACCGCCTATGCCGCGTCTGCCTACGCTACGGTTTATCCCGTGGCTCTGATTGGCATGATTGTCTGCACACGTTTTCTGGTTTGGCTGCTCAATACGATACAAGCCTGATTTCTGATTTGGTTAACGTATAGATGTCCAGAAAAGTTTTTTAAAATGAGAAAAGACGGGAGTGCCCTCATTGAAATTTCCAGCAGTGATGAATCCGGGGGGTTCGTTCAAAATCAAAGGAAACGGTTTGAGACGTAATATTTTCCACATTCCATTGTTGAAAGGATTCCTGCTGCAAATGGAAATGATGCCGATTGGTTGAAAATACCAGGATGCCTCCGGGGTCCAGGAGTTGAAGCGTATCGTGAATCAACACCACATGATCGCGTTGAATATCCAGAATATCCTGCATTTTGGCTGAATTGGAAAACGTGGGAGGATCCAGAAAAATCAGGTCATATTTTTCTTTTTCTGCCTTAATCCATTTCAAACAATCCGCCTGAATAAACCGATGTTGTTTGCCTGTCAGGTAGTTCAGTTTCATGTTTTTTTGTGCCCAATCCAAATAAGTGTTAGACAGATCTACGGTTGTTGTGGAGTATGCGCCACCTTTTGCCGCGTAAACAGTCGCAGTGCCGGTATAGCCAAAAAGATTCAGGAAGCGCTTGTCTTTGGCTTCGTCTTTCAGCATTTTGCGGGTGATGCGGTGGTCCAGAAAAAGGCCTGTATCCAGATAATCCTGGAGATTCACCAGAAAATTAAGTCCGTTTTCCTGGATTTCCAGAAACTGCCCAGAATCCTGCCGTTTCTCGTATTGCGCATTTCCTTTTTGTCGTTGGCGCTGTTTGAGAACGATATGTTTTTGGGGCAATTGGAGGATTGCAGGCAGAGTGTGCATGATCGCCTTCAAACGAGCAACGGCTTTTTCCTGATCAATGGTGACTGGGGGCGCATATTCCTGAACATGGGCCCAGTCTCCATAAAGATCAATCGCCACCGCATATTCAGGCAAATCCGAATCATACACACGATAGCACTGAATTCCTTCTCGCTTTGCCCATTTTCGGACTTTTTTCAGATTTTTTTGCAGACGATTGCCAAACATTTCAGCTTTGTCAAACTCCTGTTCCTGTATCGTTCCAGAAGTTGGGACAGATGCTGAAAAATGGGAAAGAGGACGTTCCTCAACTTCCGGATCAGGGGCGTCTGTTTGCGTTGCGGGAAGTACCGCTTTTAATGCGGGAACCTCATATACTCTTAATTCACAGGGCAGGGCACCGTTGAAAAAATCGGTTTTGAAATCATAACGCAAGCCCACTTTGGACAACAGTCTGGGATTTCCACTCAAGATTGCGGCTGTCCATTGAGGAAACTGGTTGGATAGACTCTTTCCCAGTTGAGCATACAGTTTTTCCAGTTGACGGATCTCTCCCAATCGTTCGCCATAAGGAGGATTTACGATGAGCAGACCTGGCTGCTGTTTAAAAGCGGGATGGGTGGTGATCTCAGAAATAGCCTTTTTTTCCACATGAATGATTTTGTGGAGCTGGGCACGTTCCAGATTCGCCCAGCAAGCACGAATGGCATGAGTGTCAGCGTCATAACCAACGATGGGAGGCATTTGCCGCTTCCCCGCTTCAGCACGTTCTTGAGCTTCCTGAACCAATCGGCCCCAGAGCGCGGCATCATGTTGTTGCCAGTGTAGAAAAGCGAAATACGGACGTCCCAACCCTGGCGCCCGATCTCCTGCCATGTGAGCGGCTTCAATCAAAAAAGTTCCGGAACCACACATGGGATCCATTAAGCCGATTCCGGCCTGGCACTTTTGGAGCCAACCGGATTCAATCAAAAGCGCGGCCGCCAGATTTTCCTTGAGGGGTGCGGCCACCTCTTCCACACGATAATGCCTTCGATGTAAGCTTTCCCCAGACAAATCCAGACTGACCTGGGCCCGGTCATGCAACAGATAAACATTAACACGGAGATGCGGATGCTCCAGATCCACATTGGGACGTTGCCCCAATTTCTGTCGAAATTGATCGACAATAGCATCCTTGACCTTTTGAGCCGCATACTGAGTGTGTTTGACGGCGGAATCGAGAGTATTCACACTGACCGCAAGAGAACCGTCTGGTGCCAGATGTTCACTCCAGTTCACTGCCATAATTCCTTCGTAAAGCGTTTCGGGGGTGGGCGCTTGAAAGGAGGCGATATTGAGCAGAACCCGGTTGGCGGTACGAGACCATAAACAAACCTTGTAGGCGTCTTCCAGCGTTCCTTTAAACTGAACGCCCGCTGTCAGTCTTCGAGAGCGGGTGATCCCCAGCAATTTTAATTCTTCCTGGAGGATCGCTTCGAGGCCTTTGGGAGTGGTAACAAACAGGGAAAAGTTGCGGAATTCAGGCATGGATGTCATTGGGGTACTATCGCAAAGTGTTTTCAAGAGTGAAAACCCATTCCACAAGTCACCGCTACGCGGAATGGGTCATGATTGGAATTTTATAGGGTTCCCAAGCCTCGCGTGGGAACTCCGGTTTGGACGCTTCGCTTACTCCGACCTAAGCAGCGAACGTCTTATTTTCGACAGCGTCCATTTTTCATTCCGACAAAAAAGCTGTTCTGGGTGGCAATGTTTAAGGTGCGGCAAGATTCAAGGCGGGATACGTGTAAGAAACTGCAATTTTACTCCCTTTGGTGGGAACAGCGTTACCTAAAAAAGAAATATTCCGGGTATTGGAATTGTAGAGAAATCCATTGGTGGAACTCCTCAAAACGTTTTTGCCGTTAACCGACACTTTGATTTGGGAGTAGATCGCGCGTCCTATGCTGATAGAATAAGAGTTGCCTCCCGCTTGTTGGACAATCATATCTAACGTTGCGCTATAGTCGGACTGACAAATATTTCCAAAGGTTCCCCCTGTGTTTCGTGTCAGAGTTTTATAGTCAGGGGTTCCGCCTGCTGAACCGCCGTCACCTGAACAGCCCGAATCTGGGTCCGCAACAATGGCATGGACAATATAACCTTTTTCGGTAAAAACATTATTCGAAAAGTTGAAGGGTCTCGACTCATCGCTATAAGACGTGTATTGGTCGGGTTCATCGCTGATCAGCAAGACCGACAACTGTGCGCCAGCTCGAGGATAGCCCGCAGTCACAACGCTGCCTTTGTCAATATTAGGATCAAGTTTCCCCTTCTCATCCAAACCTGTTTCTTTTAGAGCCTGCTCCGCGTGGAAAATTCCAGATTCAGAAGGAGAACCCGTTGTTCCCGCTTTAATCGCGTTTTGAAAAGAAGCTTTTGAATTAGTGAACCCTTCCCCTCGAAGTTGAGTGCCCTGGATAATGTTTCCGTCTTTGTCTTGTTGGGGGCCTGTCGTAATCACACCAAGGTTAAAGGTAAAGCCCGCGCTTTCCAGCTTATCAAAAAAGGCCGCCGCGTTTTTCGCAATGGATTCCTGTTCTTCAAACATACTCCCTGAATGATCAATGACAACCAAAAAATCAGCATTCGTCACAGGTTCACGTGCCGTATATTCATCCGCACCGGCTTTTAAGTAGGAACCGGGAGCAACGATATTAAAGACATTTGCCGTCGCGTTCATGGTGCCTTGCAGGGATTCGTAAAGTTCATCGGTGGTTAGGGCAACAATCAAAAAGACGTTTTCATTGTTTTTATAGAGAATGGCCAAATCCATGCGGAAATCTGTTGTTAGCAAATTACTGTCCAGCTCCGGGATATTATCCGCTTTACCCCCGGGTTCATGAACACCAATGGTTTTCAGAATCAATGCGGATAACGCGCTTGGACTTAGCGGAACCGTGGTGGTGACAGAAAAATTACCGCCAACACTGTCCAAGATGGTTTCTTCTTCCGCGCCTGATGAGACAGCGACCCCTCTCACTTCTTTAATCGATTCTTGCTCTTCGAGTTTTTTAGTCATTCGTTCACGAATATTGTCAAAGTTCAGTTCGTCTCCCGACGCATCAACCAGGGCACCTGTATTCAAGGGATCTTCGGAAAGGTCTTTGATTCTTGAGACAAACCCTGACATTTGCTGTGTCTTATCATGCAGGGTCACTCCTTTAAAAGCCCCTGTAACGACCGCCATTTTTGAAGCGGATAACTCATACTCTACTTCTTCCGGCGCATAAAAAACACTTCCGTCATCCAGCTCAAAGCCGTTACTGAGGGTAACTTCAGGTGTTGTTGCCGGGATTTTTTCCGCGGCTTTTTCCTTGGACTGACAACCACTGGTGAGGCAAAGGAGCAACACCGCAAAAAGGAGGTAAACTAGTTTCCTGAAATCGATCATGGACATTCTCATTTCAAACAACAGTTACAAATAATAGATAAGTCTTTCCTGGGAATGCGGGCATCCTGCCCGCAAAAGCAGGCGGGACGCCTGCGCTCTCAGCTCAAAATACTTTTCCGAAACACGATAGATTCAACACGGCTACAGGCACAACTGGATGAACGCAGCACGTCGGGATAGAAGAAGCTTTCTTATTCTGTCGTGGCTTCTTCACCTCTATGAAAAACCGACCGGGGTTTGCCTCCAGTTGCGTTTTCGTAAACATTCATTGAATCTGTGACCGAGCCATCCGCATTGAGATCTTGAGAAAATTCAATATAAGCTTGGGACTGAGTACCGACCAAGCCATTGCCTTCACCTTTGGAACACCCTGTTTTCTCATCCCAGCCACTGTATTCGGATACCAGAAGATAGCGTCTTGAGGTGATTACTTCTTTTCCATCTTTCATGGTGGTGACAAAAGCCTTTTTTGTGAGATACGTTCCTGATGTGGAATCAATGGTTACCTTGTTTTGATCCTTACTGAGCCAGGTTCGTAAATAAAAAGCGCCATTTTTTTCAAATTCACGGACCAACCCGCAACCTGAGTCAATAGCAAATCCTGAAATTTGGTTCCATGAGCCCACAATTTCATGCACGGCTTCGTTTTGAACGGTTTTTGCCTTTCGTTCAGAACAAAAGGCTTTACCTACTTCATAAAGGTTATCTCTACAATCTTTTTTTTGCGTCTCATCAAGTCCGCAACTCAACAGCAAGAAGATCAAGCCCATCCATGCGATCATCCCATATGCTGTACGCTTATTTTCCATTATCCCTCTTTTGCTATAAGAATTCTTTAATCATCCCCTTGGAACGCTCAAAACAACGGTTTAGAGATTTCGCTTACGTTCTTAAATCAAGACGCGGGACTGTCTGGGAAAATGAATTCCCTTTTTATTTGGTATCTTTCTATGATTATTACACATTCAGACGAAGGTTCGCAAGAGATGTTCTCCTTAATTTTAAAATTTTTTAGTAAAATTTTGTTTTTAGAGAGTCAAAGCGCATTTAGGCGTCTTCATTCACCTTCATCCGCCAGCGCCTGCAAAAGGGGATGAATGAAAATCATCATGCGCTAAAAAACGGATTGAAGATTTTTATGGATAGGTTTAAAAGCATAGAAAAATTCGCTGTACCCTCGAGAAAGGTTTTCATGATGAAACAACTTGGGATTTTCTTGTCATTACTGCTGATGCTCAGTTTTGCCTCATGTGGATATCGGACCAGTCCCAGCCCTATTATTGAAGTGGAGAAGACTTTTCATAACCTGCAAGTTCAGCAACGAGGGGGGAAAGTCCGATTATCTTGGGAAATGATCAAACCTATTCCTGAAACGCTGGGGGTTGAAAGGTTTTTCATCCAAGAGCGGGTTGTGCGTAAAACGTGTTTGGAGTGCACTCCGGAACCCCTTCGTTTTTATACACTGCCTTTTCCTTCACAGCATTTTGAGATCTCAGGTCTTCACGTTTTTAATTATCCTCCACAGATTCATAAAGATACCTCCGTCCATTACTTTACTATCGCGCATCAAACGAAGGAAGGTAAAACGTTAGGCCTGGAACAAGAGGTTCAATTCAAGGGGTTTGTTGAATTTCCCAAAGCGCCCGCACCCCAGATCAGGCTGGTGGATTCAAAGCATTTGAAACGGTTGCAAACTGTGTTTTTGCCAGGTTTGTCTTCGGATCTCCATCAGGTACCGATGTTTATGATTTCATGGGTTCCTGTCGTTGAAAAAGCGGTGTTGCGATTTAATACGGGCGAGGAAATGCTAAAAAATTCGTTGTATTATGCTGTGAATTTATATAAAACAAGACAAGGCTATCCTTGGCCTGAACAGCCCTTCAAAGCAAAAATTAAGGACGGTTTTTTTATTTTGCCTCAGGACGTGTCTCCACGGCCAATAGACGGTCCTAAAAAGAGACTTCCTTTCAGAAGATCTTTTATTGAGTATTATCAACAGCAAAATAATAACCATCTTTACCACTTAAGGCTTGTTGACGCTCAAGGTAACGAAAGTTCTCCGTCGAAAGCCATTATCATCCCTGTTTCTCTGGAACCCTCGGTGCCTTCCACCCCTTTGTAAGGCGTCACACCAATGAACAACATTTCTTAGATCAATGAGTTAGTCATGAAAGTATGGACACGGGCAAGCAGCCGGCAGCGGGTGAGCAGATTCTTGGTAATCACCATAATTTTTACGGGGTTTGGGTGCTCAGGAGGCTCCACGGAACAAGCGGGACTGATCTTGGAGAACACCAACCTCAGCGAATATATTTTGGCACAAGAAAAAAATTTAAGATCCAACCCCAACGATCCTGTGGTTCATTTTCAACTGGCCGCGGCCTATTATAAGGAAAAATCTTACGCCAAAGCGGAAACACACATTCGAATCGCCAATCAATTATCTCCGCTCAGACCCGCGTATTTTGAGTTACTGGGAGATATTTCTTTTCAGCAGCAACGTTATGGTGATGCCTTAAACGCCTTTAGCTCGGCCATCCGGATTAGTCCGGAATTGCTGTCCGTCTACCTGAAACTGGCCTTGACTTATGAAAAAATTGGAGAAGCTGAGTCGGCCATCGCCTCCCTGGATGAAGTTCTTCAAAAAGAACCCCGGTATGTTGAAGCGCTCTATCACTTGGCCCGGATCAGTCTTAACCGGAGGGCCTTTGAAAATGCCTTGCAGTCCATTAATCGTGTTTTGGTATTAGAACCTGATAATCAAGAAGCGGCGTTGCTGCAAATTCGTATTTATACCGAGCAGGGAAGTTATTTTCACGCAAAAACACTTGCGCAGGATCTCATCAACGCGGCTCCGGAACGACCTCAGGCCCGACGGGAACTGATCCGGGTTTTATTCGTACAACATCAGTGGACTGACGCGGTTGAACAGATTATGCTGCTCGAAAAACAGAATCAACTGCGGGTTGAAGAGCAGTTGATTCATGCCCATATCTTACTGGAACGTAAAGAGAGCGACAAAGCCAATCAACTCTTGTTACAAATTATTGAAAAAGACGCGCTGAATATCAATGCGATGAATGAACTGGCCATGTTACACCTGCAAGCTGATGAAATGGAGCAAGCCATGCTGTGGTTATCCCGTGGGTTAGAGGTCAATAGCAAGAATCCGGAAGCTTATTATTTACAGGCGACGATCTTCTACAAACAAAATAACTTTCTTGAAGGGGATTTAGCTCTAAATCGAGCCTTGGAACAGGACTCTTTTAATCTTGCTTTTCAGCTTCTTTCATTACGCAGACAGTTAATGAAAGGAGACATTGTTTACGTAGAACAGCAAGTCCAACAACTTTTGGCCAAAGACCCCTTAAATATGGAAGTACGTCGCTTAGAGGCGGATCTCTACGTAATTCAGGAAAAATATTTAAAAGCCGAAAGTCTCCTCCGGCAGCTTCTTGTTTTGTCTGACAGTGATCTGGTTCAATTTTCGCTGGCCCGAGTGCTCTATCTCCAGGGAGATTACAACAAAGTTTTGTCCTTGACAGAAAAATTACGTCAGAAATATCCCTCCAGTTGGGAAAGTTATTATTTACATACCATGACCTTGAATCGGTTAGGTCGATTTCAAAAGGAAACGGCGGAGAGCAAGGTCTTTCTGGAAAAGAAGGAAGGTCAAGGGTATATTCACCGTTTGATCGGAGACATGTACCGCTACCAAAATAATGAAGAAGAAGCTCAAAAGGTATATCGACAAGGACTCGAACGCTTTCCGGATCACTTGGAACTGATTGATGCGCTCAGCCTGTTATATATTCGTCAAAATAAATGGGAAGAAGCTCGAGAACTGCTGGAAAGTGTGATAGGAATGGAGCATTCTTTGAAAAGCATCTTTTTGAATCGTCTCATAATAATTTTTCAACAACTGAGTAATCCGGAAAAAGCCTTATATTACCTAAAACAATTCAATTACAAAAATGACCCTATCTTCAAGGCACAGAGATCTGTTTCAGAAAACCGTTTATTATTTCCAATCAGTTCGCCTTCACTAGGGTATGAAGAATTCCCCGAAGTCTTCATGCGCGAATGATCAAATGAGGCCAACATGAACCCAAATATTCGCGGTCACGAAATAGCTTTTAGGTATTAGGAAAAAACCCTCAAAGAACGTTATCCCTAATACCTCAAGGCTAATACCTATTAAGCGACAGCGACTAACTAGTCACAAACCAGGATCTTCCAAATCAGTTTAATCATCTAGCGATGAAGGAAATGACAGCATGAGTAACCGACCGTTGAAGAAAAACCAATCGCTTTTTTTACAGGCCGAAGCGATTTCAAATGATTTATCCTTTCTCCCCGATAAGCGCCCCAAGTATTTTGATCAATCTTCGCTGAAAGGTCTTGTAAAAGAAGAAGAAATTAAAAAACAGATAAAACTGTTAAGTGAACTGGATGTCGATGAATACATTCAACAAACCGTATCCCCTACGGAAAACCCTACGCGCATGAGTGCCGCTGAAATAATCCCTCAACTTGGAGGTCGGATGATCGACGAAGAGGCGTGCGGTTCGCTTTACATGGCAGAGGTTGAATTCATCACCAATGGGAGAACACGACGTCTTGGGTTTATCGCACAGAATCGTAAAGTCCTCTCAGGCGTGTGGGGGGCGGGACATCATCACCGCGCCGCGGAAAAAGCACGTTTTTTTGCGTCTCATGGAATGCCCCTCATCACCTTTATGGATACTCCCGGAGCCGCGGCGGACGCAGAAGCCAATTTAAATAATCAATCCCACAGTATTTCGTATTTTATCGCGGAAATGGCAAACCTTCAGCTTCCAAGCGTTGGTATTGTCTGGGGACATGGCTATAGCGGAGGCGCGATTCCTTTAGCCTCCACCAATATCTTACTCTCTCTCAAAAACGGTGTTTTTAATACCATTCATCCTAAAGGGCTCAGCAATATAGCCAGAAAACATAACCTTTCCTGGCAGGAATGCGCCAAGTATATTGGAATTTCCTCTTATGAGCTTTGCGCGCAGGGATATTTTGATGGGATCATCAACTACACGCCTGAAGAACCCCATTTGTTAGCCAATTTGAAAGAAGCGATTTTGAGCGCTGTTGAATGTATTGAAGAAAACTCCAAAGTTTTTCTGGCAGAAAATGACGCGTTTTTTGAACATTATCAGGAAAACATTAACCACTACCTGAATCCTTCAGAATTGCTCCTGGAGGAGAACCGGATTTCTGATAAGACGCCGACAGGCATGTTGAACATTTTTGGAAGTGTGAACCGTTTTTTACGCTATCTAAAACTTCGTCACCGTTTAAGCAGTCGATCCATTTCCGGTTATTCCCGTTTGAGTAATTTTAAAATTCCCCAAGGCATGTTGCAGCAGAGACTGGCGTCTGAACGGAAAAACAAGTTCGAAAAATGGCTCAATACGCCCTTGGAAATACGTTACGTCGACACGATTTACAGGAAATACCGGTTATTCCTGGACGCCGTTGAAGAACGCGAAAAAGAACGAGGGAAAATCATCCGCTTTTTTATGGGAGATCCTGAAGAAAATTATGAGAGATTAGTCGGAGAATTGACGGGGGAGATCTTGCTGTACCTTTATAACTATTGGAAAGGTGACGCCAGCGAGAATTTAATTCAGCTTTATGAATATCTGCAAACGGTCTCTGTCGAGGCTTATAGTTATAATCGTAATAACCCAACCGTTCTGGATTTACTAAAAAAGCCTGCAATCAATAAGTATTTTCAAAAGAACTTTCAGAATATTCTACTTTTTGATTTGCTCTATAACGGCATTATGGAAAGGATGATTACCATAGCCGAAGAATTAAAGGGAACCAATCAGATTTCACAGGCGTCTGTGGAAATACTTTTTGAAGATGCCTTTGAACGGGCGATGCAAGAATTAAAAACGAGTTCCTTTAAAGTCGAAGACAAGGAGATCCGGCAACGTTTTTTCAAGTGGCTGGTCAGTTTCATTGCCAAACAGAATTGCGATCAAATCATGAGAAACATCAGTGATTGGAAGCAAGTCTTATTCCCCCGCTTAAGCCCCCCCTTGTTCGCGGTGGTGAGTTATTATTTTTCAGGGTTACTGACCGCACTCTACAGAGCACAGAACCATGAAGCTGATTTTTATGGCAAGATCACACCGAGGAACATTGGGATCAAGGATTTCTGGAATCGCTTGGACCGGGCGTATAAAGATTTGCTCATTCAACAAATGCTCAATGAGTACAAACAACAGAAAACGATCACCCACCAAATGATCATCGATCAATTTTTTGAGGACTTCCGTGAATTCTACGCGGATCGGATGACGGCGGACCCTGTTCAATTTCCAGGGTTCCGAACCTCCATTGAGCAGGCCCTGGATCAAGGTATAGCACCTTGCGGTGCCATTACGGGGATTGCCACTTATCATGATGGTACCATGAGAAACCGAGTTGGTTTGGTGATTAGTAATACCCAGTTTCAGGCAGGTGCCTTTGATATGGCAAGCTGTGAGAAAGTCTGTAAATTATTAACTCAATGCGCTAGCCAAAAACTCCCGGTGATCATGTTTATTTCCTCCGGGGGCATGCAAACCAAGGAAGGTCCTGGGGCGCTATTCTCAATGGCGGTGATGAATGACCGGATCACACGGTTTGTCAAGGATCGGGACTTGCCCATTATTTGTTTTGGTTTCCGTGATTGCATGGGAGGCGCACAAGCCAGTTTTATGACACATATTCTGGCTCATAGTTACTATTTCTCTGGAACCATGATGTCCTTTGCCGGACAACTGGTTGTGGAAAGTCACTTGCCCATGAATGCGATTTTATCGAACTACCTGTCAACCAATTCTGGAAGTATGGCGGGTTTGGTTCATAACCCTTTTGACGAAAATATTGACGCGCGTCTCAGTCAAATTGATGCTGAAATTCCGATTGCCCGGTTAACCGTGCAAACGGTGATTTCCAAAATATTGGCAGGGGAGTACAAACCCCCTGTACAACTGGAAGACTCCCAGCAAAAGAAAGAACCGGATGATCAACACTTTCACTTGAACAAAATTGAAAGCGTTTTGATTCATGCGCGAGGATGTACGGCCGCTCGTTTGATTCAAGCGGCACATGATTCCGAGATCCATGTGGTTTTAGTTCAGTCGGATCCGGATATGGATGGTTACCCGGCAAAACTCTTGAATGAGAAAGATCGGCTGGTTTGTATTGGAGGGAACTCCCCTCAAGACAGCTATTTGAATGGCATGAGTGTGATTCGGGTTGCTGAGCAGGAAAATGTAGACGCCATCCATCCCGGGATAGGGTTCCTCTCGGAGTCTTCCGCTTATGCTCGGATTTGTCGCTCGCATGGTTTCAATTTTGTGGGTCCCAAGGTTTTAAGCATGAACCTTATGGGCAATAAATCCAATGCCATTGCCACCGCGACACGCTTACAAATCCCCGTCGTCCCTGGAAGTGAGGGGGTTTTGACGGATCCCATGCACGCTTTGAGTATTGCCGATGAAATCGGTTTCCCTGTCTTGATCAAGGCCGCTCACGGCGGCGGCGGAAAAGGAATTTGTGTTGTTCATGAACGAAGGGATTTTGTTTCCATTTTTTCACGGATGAGCCGGGAAGCCTTCAATGCTTTCGGCAATGGGGATCTCTACCTGGAAAAATTCATCACTTCCATGAGGCACCTGGAAGTTCAATTCTTGAGAGATACTCACAAAAACGCGAAAACCCTGGGCGTCCGGGATTGCTCCATTCAACGTAATTTCCAGAAAATAATTGAAGAAACAGCTTATGAGGTTCCTCCGAAAATTATGAAAGATTTGGAGCGCTACACCAAAAAGCTAATCCACGATATCGACTATATCGGTGCGGGAACGGCGGAGTTTATCTTTGATTGCAATGAACACAAGATCTACTTTATGGAAATGAATACCCGTTTGCAAGTGGAACATCCTGTCTCTGAAATGGTAACCGGGATTGATTTGGTTCGTAAACAGTTTGAAATAGCAGAAGGTCACTCCATCAAAAACCTGAAAATTCCTCAAAATGGCCATGCGATTGAGTGGCGAATTAATGCGGAACGTGTTGAATTAGTGCCTGAGGGAACGTTAGCCTTTTTGCCGGATCCCGGAAAAATAACAGAACTTTTTCTTCCTGAGGAACAATATGTCCGGGTCATTACTTCCGTGGAGACTAACTCGGTGGTCTCTCCCTTTTATGACAGTATGCTTGTACAGATCATTGCCTGGGGCATCAACAGGGAGGAGGCGATTCAACGCTTGCTTGAATATTTGGGAAGAGTTCGGGTTCATGGAATTTCAAGCAATCAAGCCTTGATGCAAATGATTCTGAATGATGAGATGTTTATTAATGGCGATTATGACACCAATTTTCTGAAAGGGTTTTTAAAGCGCATCAAACCCGCGGATTTGATCAAAAAAACAAAAGAGTTCTCTGGAAATTCAACGCCCCCGCTTGATTCGGAAGGGATTCAAATTCCGGGAAGTAAAGAGTTAAAAGTGCTTTCGCCAAGGATGGGGAATTTCTTTCGCTCTAATGGACCCGCAGAACGGCCCTTTGTTGAGGAAGGAAAAGAAATTGATACTAAAAGTACCTTGTGTCTGTTAGAGTCGATGAAAGTATTTTCTACGATCTCATTGGGAACCTTCAAAAGCGGCGACGGCGAAAATCTTTATAACGCCCCACGCTATCAGGTCAAACGGGTTATGGCAGAAAATGGACAAACGGTGAGTCAAGGAGATCTCCTGTTTGTGGTTGAACCGAGTTCCTCTTCCTGATTTTACTGAGGGTGTCGTTAGCGGAGCATACAAGTTTACTGAAACATGGAGGGGACGATTCCCTCCATCACCATCAAAACTGAAGTAGTGAATATGAATCTTGATGTCGATGTAGAAGAACTGTTAAAACAGTTGTATGAAAAATCCATCCGGGTGGTCCGAACGCTTAAAAAAGTAGATACTCAGCAAGTGACCGAGATCTCACGGATTATTCTTGTAGAACTGTTTCATACCTGGATTTCGTGGATTATCTTAATTGGAGAGGTGGTGTACAACTTTGCTGAAGTCCTTGCGCTCCAAGCAATCTATTCCTGGTTTGCCCCTTTCAAAAGTACCATGACTGAATAAACCCAAGCTTATGCTACTTTTAAAAAAACTAGTTTATCTATTAACGGAGAAGCCTTATGTTTCGAGTTTTAATTACAGGTGCCCTTCACTCCAAGGGGGTGGAGATGTTGAAAAATACACAGGATCTTGAAGTGGATTTTAGGCCGGATTTGCCCTTGAGTGAAATTCTGGAAATCATTGAACCTTACCACTGCATCATTACCCGATCAGAAACACCGTTGTATAAGGAACTCATTGATAGGGGTAAAAATCTTAAAGTTTTAGCACGGGCCGCCGTAGGGATTGCGAATATTGATGTCGATTATGCGACCGAGAAAGGAATTCTGGTCATCAATACCCCTGGTAAGAATACAAACTCCGCCGCAGAGTTGACGATGGGCGTCCTGCTGGCCGTTCTCAGAAAAATCCCTGAGGCCCAAAACAGTATGCGTGAACTCAAGTGGAATCGTCATCATTTCCAAGGGACGGAGTTGTTGGATAAAACCCTTGGAATTATTGGACTCGGAAATGTGGGACACCGTGTCGCCAAGTTTGCGCGTGGCTTTGATATGAGGGTGTTGGCTTATGATCCGTACATTGCGGATGAGGTGTTTGAAAACAATCGAGTCCAAAAAGCAGATTGGGACACTTTGATTCAAGAGTCTGACATTATTACCATTCATACACCTAAAAACAAAGAGACCACAGGAATGATTCAGGCGAAAACTATTGCGCAGATGAAAGACGGAGTCATCCTCTTAAATATCGCTCGTGGAGGACTTATTGAAGAAAAAGCCTTTCTTGAAGCCTTAAAATCTGGAAAAGTTGCCGCGGCTGGAATTGATACTTGGGATCAGGAGCCTCCTGTTGAAAATCCATTCCGTTTTCTTCCGCAAGTGGTCATGACCCCTCATATTGGAGCCTCAACAGAGGAAGCGCAAATTCGTGTCGCTGAAACCATTGCCATTCAAGTGCCTAGAGCGCTTCGGGGCGAAGTGGTCGATTACCCTGTCAACATGCCTCAAATGAAAATCCTTGAAGGGAACTTATTGGTCTCTTACACCGTTTTGGCAGAAAAACTTGGAATCTTCGCGTCACAATATTTGGATCATATTCCCCATCAACTGGAAATGTCGTATCGTGGAACACTTGCCAAAGAGGATTGCTCTTTGCTGAGGCTGGCCTTCCTGAAAGGCTTTCTGGCGAATGATTATGATTATGTTAGCTATGTGAACGCGGAACAACGTGCCAAGAGTATCGGTTTACATGTAAAAGAAAGTGATGACCCTTTGTTTGAAGACTACGAAAGTGCCTTGAAATGCATTTTGACTTCAAAAGATGGAAGCCTCTTTAAAATCGGAGGTGTCGTTTTTAGTGGACCTCATCCACGCATTACCCTAGTCAATGATTTCATCTTTGAAATTGCGGTGCAGCCTGAAGGAACGATTCTCGCGACCTCCAACGTTGACCGTCCTGGAATGGTTGGACTGATTGGTACGATCCTTGGAAAACATAAAGTCAACATCAATCAGTTTGAACTTGCTCGTAATAAAAGAGGCGGAGAAGCGATGGCCTTGATTTTAGTTGACGACGATATCCCTGATCTGGCCATAGAAGAACTGCGTCAACAAGAATACATCACCGGAGTCAAAAAAATCAGACTTTGATTTTGTAAAGTCGCCCTTGTCCGGAACGCGTCCTTCGCGATAGGCACCCATCAGAAACAAGCATTGTGATGGGTGCCGCTCAACTAGGGGGCGAGGCAGATGACCTTGAATTGGGGGCCGAAGGGTTGAGTTTCGGCATTTTTACAAACTTCTCGACATTCAGCCATGCTTTCTGGGGGGGTGCTTTTTACCAGAGAGTAACTGGGCTCACTCCATTCTTGTCCTAGTTGATCCTCACAACTTGTACCTTGGTAGGTGTACTCAATACATTGAAATTGTATTTGCCAACGCTGACAGTCTGATTTATTGGACTCAACACAGGTTTTACTGAGACACAACAGCGGGATGCTCGTTTGAGATTGTGGTTCAATCTTTAATTTTGTTTGACGTGCGTAGGAAATGGTTTGATCTGAAATTAATTCTAGGGTGTCCCGGTTCTTTATTAAAAATGTGACAACCAATTGTTCCCTGCTACGTTGAGTTCGGTCTGAACAATATTTCTGCCCCTCTTGAAAAATCATTCGATTTTCCTCAAAGAACCAGGTTTTAAATTCTTCCACACAGCGGACCTTGCTTTGTTGCGAATACGTTTCAAAACGGGCTTTGCCTTTAGCTATTAATTGCAGATTATTTTCCCCGGTTGAATCAGACCAGCCATCGCACAAAGGGCAAGGTGCCACGGCGTTTTCAGCGGATTGATTGGGTGGGATGATGTCCGGTGCTGGGGTGGTTTGGTTCTTTTGGTTTTGAATTAATGAATGAAGTCTTCTTCGCGCAAGTTCAACAAAAGGGCTTTTGGGAAATAGAAAGAGATAATCTTCATAATCAGAATCAATGATTGAATTATTGATTTTTTTCCATTCCTTTTGTTCTTGTTCATTGGCGACAACCGTCATTTGCCAATTGACGCCTATCAGTAAACCCGCAATAACTATCAATAAAAACCGTTTCATAGACCCTTTTCCAGACAGCGACCAGTTATTCAAACTCGCTTGTTCCGCGGCAATTTTAAAGGTTCCTTAGGACGCACTACCCTCAAAAATAGCTTCTAATGTTTGTGTCCTTGATACCTTTTCCATGTAGTCGCTCAAGCAATATTCAAATGGATTTAGAGTGAATAGCCAAAGAATATCGTATTTCGAGCCTAATGCAAAGACATATCTATTTTTGGAGTCGCTAACGCAAAGTTGAGGAGTGATAAGGGCGTAAAGCCCCTCTAGGAATTTTTATTGTTTTAGTGATCTTAGGGAAACTCATTTGGAGAGGTACCGTTGACAATCTGCCTGTTTACTGGTGTTTTGTGGAACGCTCTCTGGTTTATACGACTTGTGCTCGTGCCCTTCGCTCAAGAGAGATCTGGACATTTCGTAACTCCAGCTTTATACTCCCTCCTCCCTTCACAACAAAGGAGATACATGGGGCACTGGTGGTCTCCCCGGTCTTCAAAACCGCGTGTAGCGTACTAATACTACGCTAGGTAGGTTCGATTCCTACGTATCTCCGCCATCATTGAAAGCTTCCAATTCAGGAATGGTATTCTTTAAGTAATTGGTTTGTAATTTCATCGGCTTTGTTTCGTTTTAATTTTCCTTTTCATAGTCTTAGGCAATGAGAAAAAAATAATGTACCCAATTCATAGGTGTTCTGGATTTTTTATATTTTTAATCATGTACTTAGAGAGACGCCTCATAATTGTCTCTAAAACCGGTAATTCACGGATATTTTTTATCCTTGTTTAACGGGCATTTACGGACACCCCAGAAATCTGGATTTTAACCAACTGATTATAAATAATAAAAATCCCGAACACCTATGATAGACTACATTTGGTCTTTTCTTCACGTGTTGAGGCCTTTGTATCTACAAGATGAATCAACAGAGTTTTATAAAGTATCTGGTCTTTTTATTAAAAAGTTTGGGCATGATCAAAATATTAAAGCCGATCTAATCCGGTTTCGAGAGCAATACCAAGGTAAGAGGTTCCAATCTCAAATGGTGCTCAGTTTAAACGATGTGATAATAAATTCAGAAGAAACAGTAAAAAATTGGCTCAACGCACATGAATATCATAGAGACCAAGATAAACAAAAAGAACTTGAAGAACTATCCAAGTTATTGCCCTTGGATGCTATGAAACCAATATTTTTATCACTTTTGACTGATAAGGCTTATGCTATTTGTGGTCTGGCACGTTTAATCAATTGTGTGATTGATGCGGATGGAAGACGGCTTATTAGTGGTGAAAAGGCAAAATCCACTGAACCAGTTGAATGAAGAATCTTGTACCCAATTCTGGAGAATTAGGTACAAAATGGTCAGAATGTTAATCTCAGTTAGTATCGTGTTTTAATATCGCCCAGAGTGTATGATTTAGGTTCATCTTCCATTCCCCGCATCGCTTGGGAAAGGGAGAAGTCAGACCATTCCTTCATTTCTTCCACAACAGCCGTTTGTTTGTGACCATTTACAATGCGTGATTCAAGTTGCTCAATAACTTCGTGCATCAGTGCTTGTACTGATTTTCCTGAAAGAACGGCTATATGTTCCAGACGTTGAAAGTCTTTATCATTTAATTCTATAGCTTCCATTTTTTATTGGCTAATCCGTTTCCGATAAATCCAGCTTATCCGGTAGGGGTTCTGCCTTAAAAAAGGTAGAAAGTGTATTTTGGACACGCTGTAATCGTTCTTGGCTAATAGTGCCCATAACAGCTTTAAATACACTCTCATGCGCGGTAAACAACCGTCCAACCCGTATAACACTGTCAACCTTTAATCCTGATTCAGGAAAGTCACCATCTGTAGACACAACAATCTCATCAAATCCTTGTATCGCTTGTCTTACCTGTGAGGACACCATACATACAACCCAATCCTTAAAATCTCCTTTGACCGCTTTGATAATGAGTACCGGGCGTAGTTTCCCTGATGATAAATCCGATTGCGGGAATTCCATTAAGAGTATCTGCCCAGGAGTAATCATAAGATTTGCTTAGCGTCTTTTAATGTGTATTCCGTTTCGTCATCCCCCATATCTCTTTGCGCATGAAGCATGGCAGTTTGATAAAAACTTTGATCTTCATCGTCATCCATGACCGTATCTTGCTCTTGATGAATCAAAGCTTGGATTTCCGACAACATTTGCTCAACGGATACTCCTTCCTCCTTCGCTAAAAAACGAATAAAGCCTAACGCCATTTGGCTTTTCCCTAATTGTGTTTCCATATCCGATCTCGTTTGAATTCTTTTCATATTCCCCCATATTATACCAGCCCATCCCACAAACGACAAACTATCATTTGACGCCACCCCATGCCTTACTCATGCGCAAAAAGAATCGTCCAGTAATCCTCTTCCTGTGAAAACTCCCCACTCGCCTTCATTTCCGCATTCAGTTGGTCAATGGCAAAAATTTTGTTCTCGTATCCATCGCCTATTGTCCCCTCTTTTATGAACACTTGGAGATAATCCAGTCCGCCTTCCTTCCGCACCGCTTCCTGAATATCCTGAAATATCAGCAATACCTCCTCTGGCGGCAGTGTTTCATGCACACCCCGAGTTAGGTACGCTTTCCCTAAAAACGTGTATGTCCCTAAATATTCTTCCAGTAAAAAACTTAATCCATAATCAATTTCTGGAAGTTGAAAATCCTCACAAAGCCTTGTAGCTACGGGTCGATGTCACTTTTCTGTGACGATCTACCCCTAAATGGGTCAAAACACCCGTTCTTCCAGCTCTTTTACCCTGACTTTCTTCCACAACGCCGAACGGAATTCCAGAATGGCCAGTTCTGATAGAAAAATATCTTCAATCTTGTTATGGGAGAGGGTTTCCATGATCCAATCAGAGCCATCCTCATGATGATACAGCTTAATCAAGGATGACGTATCCAAGAAGGCCATCATAGGGCGCTCCTGCGTTCTTCCACAACAGCGTCGCTTAATGAACCATGATAACCCTCCAATAATTTTTGGGATTGCTTGAATGAAAACTTTTCCAGATTGAGCTTCTTCTCAGCAGGGGCAGTCACTTCTTCCAGAAAGGTCACGATGACCGCCACTGGTTTCACAGTCCGGATAACCTCTTGAATCGTAACTTTCCCATCTTGATAAGTTCCTTTAACTGCCAGCATGTTGCGCCTCCTTGAATACGTCCACTCCAATTTTTTTCCGATCATTTTGAAAACAACTCATGGCTAAAGAATGACTAATTTTTGGG
>JBBCAX010000153.1:0-11625 GCA_051382335.1 Deltaproteobacteria bacterium TL4 | reverse complement strand
TGATTGCATGGTTCATTCGGGTGAGAGGGTTAACATGATTTTTGAAAAATTGTTAATACACTACTCCTGATTGAGTTGCAATTTCTACTAATTTTTAGACAGGGTGGCCGAACTTACGACCAAGCCCAACGATCTCATACAAGGCATTGATAAACTGAAACAAATTTGAAATACTCTGTTTGTTAATGGGCAAATATCCCAGTTCATCACAGAGGATTAGGTCATATTTTAGGAGCGCGTTGATTTTATGTTTCAACTGCCCCTGGATTTCAGCCAGATCGAGAGTTTCCATCAATCCCATGGCGGTGAAGAAGGCGACTTTATAACCGTGATTGAGTGCTTCCTGCCCCAAAGCAATGGCTAAATGCGTTTTTCCAACACCTGGCGGACCAATAAAGACGACATTGTGTCGATGCTCAACGAAAGAAAAGTCCATCAACGACGCGATCTGTTTTTTGGTAATGGTGGTTTGCGCCCGAAAATCAAATTCATCGAGGCGCTTCATGACCGGGAAACCCGCCTTTCGCTGGTTGAGAGCGACACGTTTTTGATTGCGCCATTGAAATTCCTGATCCAGCAACTGTTGAGCGAATTGCAGATAGGAAATCTGGTTATCTTCCGCCCGTTGAATCAGGGACGACAGATTTTCAGCGATGCCGAAGCAGCGTAAGGCTTTATAAGATTGGAGGACTTCCTCAAATTTAACCGGATTCATACGTCCTCCTTACTCAAGGTTTTTTGATCCAACCCGTGATAGAGTTTTAATTCTCTGGAAAAAAGATGATCTTCCAGGGACAAAGACCAGGGATTATTCATGGCCGCCGCCAAATAATCCCGAATATAACTCACCCGCAGTTCAGGTCGTTGAGCCAGGTCCTTGAGCCATGGACGCAGCAGGGACACGGAGGAATATTGTCCAATCACGTGCTTCAATCCCAACAACTGATCTTTATACATTTCCGGAGTCGTTTGCCGGATAATCTGGCATAAACTGAGAGCCAGTTCATCACCCAGAAGTGATCGCGGCGTTTGTTCATACTGGATAATTTGATCCTGCCGGGAACGATAATGATTCAAGTTCTTGAGCACTTCTCCCTTGCAGGCGGATATCCGGTGTCGAGCGATCGGTTGATTAGAATCCGGAGCGTGGATCAACAACCAACCCTCTTCCTGCCTGACAAACACAGAGGAAGATTGATATTGGCCTGGAACCGAATATTTGTTGGACTTCCAGGAAATCAGGGATGTTTTGTCCACCTGACGGGTTTCTCCCAGACAAACCTGCTGTAAACATTTCGGACTCAAATAAGGTTTCATCCGTGGACGTTCCCGCAGATCATACACGTCCCAGGGAACCTCACGGGTTGTGCCATGAACCCTCACATTGGCCACTGTTTTAATCCAGTTCACCATCCGCTGCCGGAGTTCTTCCACCTGTCCAAAACTGTCCCCATAAAAGAAATCCTTCTTGACATACTTGACACCAGCCTCCACTTTCCCTTTACTTTCAGGATCATAGCCCTCACAGACGCGCACCTTGAAACCCGCGATGTTGGCATATTGATGAAACCGCTGGTTGAGCCAGAGTTCCCGGAATTCTTCCTTGATCACCACTAGTTTGGTTTGATCGTAAACACATTCCTCCACCACACCGTCAAAAAACCGGAACGCCTGATCATGCATGGTGATAAACAGGTCGGTGTTGAGCGGGCGTAAACTCACGGTGACATACATCATGCGGGAATACGACAGGACAAACACCAGAAAATAGACGGTCGTCGACTGTCCCGCGATCATAACATCCCGCAGTTCACCCCCATCGACCTGACATTGAACACCGGGGACCATATCCAGTACTGGTTCATAACGCCTTCCAGGAATCGATGGAAGTTCTTTGACCAGACTCGCCATATAACGCCGAACACTTCTCTGGGAAATTTCAACCTCCAGACCATGTGTTTTCAACTTTCTCAGCATTTTCCCCGATGAAAGTTCGGGATACATCTCCAATAGATGCCGCATGTATTCCCGATGTTCATCCAGAACTTTCTCACGCTGGGCACTGTGCAGATATACGGGAATCTCATCGGCCTTCATCCGCAGATATTTCCGTACCGTATTGCGGGACAGTTTCAACTGCTCCGCGATCTGATGGATTGATAGTCCGTTTCCAGCATCATAAAGTGCTTTTATTTTATAAATCATGTTCCACCTTTCCATATTCCTCCCAAAAAAAATGATTAATCATTTTAACGGGAGTGCCATAGCAAGCTATGGCTTTTTTTTCAATAAAGGTGGGTCAATTTTATTGTCCGCTAATGGGTCAGTTTACATGACCGGTAACAGAATAAAGACGTTTGGAATTATGTTGACGAAAATGGACAAAAAAACAGGAATGAAAATTTGATTTATCGAGGTTTCATTCAATAGGAATGGAAATGTCACCCGATTTTTAGGGGATCGTCCGGCTTTATCAACCATCTAAAAAAGGAGAAGGTATGTTTTCAAAACTCACACAGTCACAAACCCACATCAAAGCCATCTGGTGGGGAGAACCCAAGACAGGAAAAACCGTTGCCGCCTTGAAAGGGGAAAGTGTTGCTTTTATTGACCTGGAACGAGGAGCCAACCAATACACCAGCCATTTTCAGGTGTATGCCGAGCAACCCAAAAATTTTACAGGTATTGAAAGCGCTGTTTCCTTCCTAATGCACCAGGGACACGGTTTCAAAACCCTTGTAATCGACAGCGCAAGCGTAGCATGGGGAATGTGCATGGAAGAAATGATAGAACCCGATGTCAAACCTGACTGGATAGCCATTAAAGGACGCTGGAAAGCGTTCTTGCGGTCTTTGATTGTTTTGCCAATGGACGTTGTTTTGATTGGCAGAGCCAAAGATTGCAAAGTTGACGGCAAATGGTGGGAAAAAACCGGAGGAAAAGAAGCGGATCTGGAAAACAACACCTGCCATGATTTTGACTTCATCTTGTTTCAGTTTCGAAAAACAGACGAGCAGGGAACAGAACTTTTCAAAACGAGGATTGAAGGAGCAAGGGATTTGACAGGGAAAATCAAGGCTGGAATGACCTTTCAAAATTTTGACTTTTCTCAGTTCAAGATCCTGTTGCAGGGAATCCAGAAGGAAGAAGAACCCGAAAAAGAAGAACCCGAAAAAGAAGAACCCCAGGTCAGTTCTGAAAGTCTGGAATTTTTAAGAGCTTCGTTGAGAAAGCAACTTTCAACCGCAGGCATGGGCGGGAGCCGCAAGGCAACCGCTTTCTGTTCTGAAGTGTTAGGGCGTCCAATCCAAAAAATTGAAGACTTGGACGAGTACGACACATCGGATATTTTGGATGCTTTGCAATCCAGCAAAGCAGCTTAAACAAAAAGCGTTGTCCCAGCCGCCAGCCAGGGCAACGCCAAACTAAACATGAACAATTTAACCTATAAGGTATTTATGCAAGCATTACAAGTATTGAAAACGGAAACTATTACAAAAAAAGATGAATTGAACAAAGAAGAAAAGAAAATCTGGGGAATGCTTTCTCTCAGCAAACGCTCTGAAATCTTTTCAACCGCCCTTGGCTACCTGGACGAGGACACCACCCATGAGGAATTTGATTTGATTGCAGAGTCTGAGCAAGCCCTGAAAGATAAATTGATGGCTTGCGCTCATGTGGCTCAAAAGTACGACCAGGCTGCGGAAATCATTCTTTCAGAAGTTGAAGCTTTGAAATCTCAGGTTAAGGCACTGGAGGAAAGAGCCTCTGTGTTTTCCAACCGATCCCAGCGCAGACGGGAAGCCATGCTTTCAGTCATGATCCAGCATGGTTTCAAAAAGTTAGAAACTCCACTTTTGACCGTTGGAATGAGGCAGAAGCCCGGAAGGGTTCTTGAAACAAGCGCAACGCTAGAAGGCTTTGACGTGGCAAAAGCCTTCACTTTACTGGTGGATGGTTGCAAAAAAATGCTCCAGGCAACGGGATCAAGTAAGAACTGGAATGGTCACACCTTCGCTGCTTTGTGTGTGATTGAAAAAGCCCTGGAAGCTTGCAAAATCAAATGCGTCGAGATTCCAGAGACAGTCGATCCTGAAGCCCCTTGCTCAATTTTTGATGATCAAATGCCTTTGGATTACTTGAGAATCAAAGTCGAGTGGGATAAACGAAAAATTGGAGATGAATTGAAGGCAGGTAAAGCTATTGAAGGTTTCACGATGTCTGAGCCTGAGTTTTCAATCACGATCAAATAACCGATGACAGCCAGGGCGCAAGCCCTGGTTAACCAAACGATGGAGTAACATTATGCTTATGATTTTTTACATAGTATTTTTAATGCTGTTTCTTCTGCTAATGCAGGAGATTTTAAGACGAAATAAATATTTAACATGGTTTGTTTTTTTAATTCTACCCTTTGCCTTACTTCCTTGGTGGTTGGAGCATGGGAGTCATAACCTGTTTAGTTGGGTAAAAATTTATTCTGTAACAATGGGGGTGTGTTGGTTTACGCTGTGTCGGTATACACAACTGAAGGATAAGAGATGGCCGTTTTATGTGGGCTATATGATACTTGCCTTGAATATCCTTGAAGCAGTCTTAAAGGATATTTCAAAAGAACATTATATTCATTACATCAATGCTGTGGCGGGGATATTACTTATATTCACCTTACCAGGCCCCAAGCATATAAAAGTGGACATGGAAAGCAAACATCGTGATTTTACGTGGGACACGCCTATTCAGTGGATTATAGGTTACACCCTTTGGAATTTCGCGTTTATTTATTTATGCGTTTCAAGAGATACGTATATTCACATTGCGGTTCTTGGTGCTCCGTTAATCATTGGGATCTTTAATAATAAGCTGTGGCTTCAGGCAAGAGGGTTCACGTTAGGACTGTTTGGAATCATGATTTATACTTACAGACCGATGTTTAGCGAAATCATGAGACCTAACCAATATGATCAAATCCTTGGTTTGGTCGCTGCTTCTTTATCTCTTGGATGGATGAGTCTCTATTTTGTTTTGTTTATGAAGAATAAATATCAAGCCATACTCCAACCCCACATCGGCACACCCACGAAAGACGAGCTTAAAAACTAATGGCGCAAGCCCTGGTTTTGGCTTCCAGAGTTGGCACCGTCTCCAGAGAGACGGTTTCCCCCCGTTCCCCCTTTCCAGAGAAAAAAATAGCTGTATATATAAAATCAAAATAGAGCCTATTTCGTGTCGAAACTCATCCGGTTTCAAAACTCATGACCCATCGTTTTCGACATGAGTTTTAATACACAGAATAAGCCTTCCAGGGAGGATTTTGGAGGGAGTTGCAGAGTGTGTCAGAAACGGCGGTCTGCGACACATTCCAGGGTAAATTGGATGTTATCAAGTTCACTTCAATTGAAAAGAGAGAACCCCTCACGACCTTCCCCGAAGGTACCAACCGTGAGAGGTCGGCTGTTATTCGTCCGCATTCTGCGGCACAGGCTCCAGGAAAGACGGTTCGGAACAGGGTACTGGACGAGTATCCTTGAACACTCGACTTCGGACACAGGTCCCGGGCTGCGCAGGCGCGAAAACCCATGTTGTTGTTGCGGTTGGACGGATCGTTGTTGTTGCGATTCGCCGAACGCGCGTTGTCGGCATTGTTGTTGAAACTGCCGCCACGATTCACACGGTTCGAGCCTTATGCCTTTCCGAAGCCTTCTCACTCTCTACTCAAGAATCGTCTGAAAGACAATCCGGTTCTTGAAAAAGCCTTGTCGCAATCTCAGGGTGTCTCCCCAACGAGCTTGCTCAATCAACCCCCGCACCGAATGAAGGAATTGATCTTCTTCCAGAAGACCATGTGTTAACTCCTTTTCTCGTTGTTTCAGCTTCCTCTGAAACCGTATCCAGCGTTCTCGTTGCAAACGAATGGTCGCTGGAAAAATTCGCACTCCCAGAAAGGGAATCCCTTCTGAAACAGGAGCCAGGCGGGAGGCTTTGGTCTTCAGTTCCAGTTTCAGGGGGTACTGAAGAAACGCTTCGATCTGGGTCTTTCGTTCATCCAGTTCTCCTTTTGAATTTCCAAAACACAAAAGATCATCCATGTATCTCAGATACCCTTTGACGCCTGAGCCGCTTTTCAAAAGTTGATCTAATTCTCCCAGATACAAATTCGCAAAGTGCTGGCTCGTCAGATTCCCGATGGGAACCCCCTTTCCTGGAGGTGACTCATTTCCAGAGTCATCAATGATTTGATCCAACAAGTTCAAAAGCGGGACATCCTTGATTTTTTTTCGGAGGATTCGTTTGAGACACTCATGGTCAATGGATTCAAAATACTTCCGGATATCACACTTGAAATAAAAGGGATACTTCCGGCAAAATTCCTGAGCTCGCTGGATCGCTTGATGAGTTCCCTTGTCCTTGCGGCAGGCATAGGTATCAAAAATCAGGGTCCGATCCCAAATCGGCTCCAGCACCTGACAGATTGCGTGATGCACCACCCGATCCCGAAAATCAGCAGCACAAATCTGACGTTCCTTGGGTTCATAAACCTTGAATTTCCGGTAAGGAGCCATCTGATAGGTTCCCTCTTTCAATTCCTGCTCCAGGCTCAATAATTCGGTTTCCAGATGAAAATAAAACCGTGCCACCCGCTCGTTGTCCTTTTTCCCCGCAAAAGCTCTGTGGGCAGCCTTAAACAAATTTTCAAAACAGACCACCCGCTCAAACAGACCGCGATACCGTTTCATCCCAACTTCTCCGGGGAGTCTCCCGCTCCTTGCTGCTTGCTCCAGCCTCCCACCATCTTGCCTGCTTCCTGGATTTGTCGGAGAGCGTATTCATACTGCTTTTGAGTCAGAGCTTGTTGCTGAAACCCAAGTCTCAACAGGATTCTCAGCCGTTCCAGCGTGAGATTGATCCTTTGCAGGATCTGCTTTTTTTCAACGCCTTTGCTGTACCTGGCCTGAACCAGTTCCTCCACAATATCCAGCGCATGATTCTCAATCCGTTGGGTCAAGGTAAACCGTAATCGTTTGGGGCATTTTTCCGTGGTATTCAGCAACCAGGACACAAATTCCATCCAGTGCGTAAACAGGGGAAGTTCTTCAGGCATTTTCGGGTTCCTTCCGTAAAAGGGTGAGCAGGGCTTCTCCATATTTGGCGGACTTGGCCGATCCAATCCCGGAAATGGTTTGCAGTTGAGCGAGGGTGGTGGGTCTTTGTTTGACCAGATCCACCAGTTGCTGGTTTTTCAAGACAATATAATGCGGAATCCCTTCCCTCTCACTCTGGGCTTTGCGCCACTCCCGAAGCGTCTCAAACAGAGGCAGTTCTTCTGAAGTCAGCGATTGTTTGGGATCTGGATAAGAACGGGGAGAAAACTGTTTGCGTGGTTCCTGGGGTCTGCTTTCCGGAAGCCCGTCATACTGAATCACCAGCGTGAGGTAATGGCGTTGATCCTCGGTGAAAAAAGAGGACTCCACCTGCCGGATCGTTTTATCCGCAGCGAACTGCTCCAGGGGAAGGCAATCAAAGCCTTTTAAAAGTCGGCTGAATTCAAGAGTCAGAATTTTGATCTTCATAAAAAAGTTACTCTTTCATGCATGATGGATTCGTAAAAAGTCGAAAATGAGAGAAAAACCGGCATATTCAAAAAATTATATCATTGAATTGATTACATTTATTTTTCATGAATTTTGCCAACTCTGACTTTTTACGAGGTCATCATGCATAGCTATGCATAAAAAAACATTCCCATGCATGGAGTCATGCATAACTGCTGTGCTGTGCATGCATGGGAGCTTACGCTCATGCATGAACCGTCACATCTCCTAAAAGGAGGTTAGGGAGAGTGCGATAAACACTCCCCTCCTAAAATCCAACCCAGGAAAAACAGGTTTTGTTTCGCTAACGCTCCACAAAACGCACATAACCGATTGAAAATAAAGGCTAAAATATGAAACTATTTAAAGGGTAAAAGGGTAAAAGTGACCCAGTGCTACTTAACTGCGCAGGCGCGAAAACCCACGGCGCCGCCGCGGCCGGACGGATCGAAGCCGTCGCGATACGCCGAACGCGCGTAGTCGGCAAGGTTGTAGAAACTGCCGCCACGATACACACGGCTCGAGCCTGATGAATCACCCTTTGGATCTGTCTGTGCACTACTGCTGTAATCCCCATACCAATCCTGCACCCACTCCCACACATTCCCGCTCATATCATACAGTTTCCAGGCATTCGGTTGTTTGGTTCTGACAGGTCGGGTTCCTGAGTCGTTCGTGTTCTTGGTATACCAGGCAATGCTATCCAGACACGATTCATTGTCCCCGCAATACCATTTAGTCGTAGTTCCAGCTCGTGCCGCATACTCCCACTCCGCTTCCGTACAGAGCCGATAACCTTTGCCTCGTTCCTTCTGATTCAACCACTCAAGGTATTTCTGCGTATCGTTCCAACTCACACATGCCACAGGGTGTTGATCCTCCTGGGGGATTCCCACATTTTTCCAGTTATATTCCGCTTTTTTGTCCCAGCGACTTCCATTCCATCCGTAACACCCATCACTCTGCTCTGCTTCCGTTCGATACCCGCTTGCCTTCACAAATGATTTAAATTCTCCCACCGTCACCTCATGATCACTGATGTAAAACGGCTTGCTGATCGTTACCCGATGGGCTGTATCGCCATCTCCTCCCATCGTAAAACTTCCGGGTTTGATCAGGACAAAACCTCCTACCGCTTTAAGTCCTTCCTCCAGTTTGATTTCGACTTCCAGGCTTTGTTGATCTTTAACGGTGAGGGTTTGCGTGCCTTCCTTGTCGGCAGAACGGACGGTGATTTCATGAGACCCGGCGGACAGTTTCAGCACAGCGGGGGATTCTCCCATGTCCTGCCCATCCACAAGGACTTTGGTTCCATCCTCAAAGGGGGTGGCCGTAATTGTTACCGTTCCTTCCAGTTTTCGGAGAGTTGCGGTGGTACCACGGATTGTTTGTTGTTGTTTGCGAGCGACATTCAGTTTGAATTCCAGAGGGGCATAACCGGCTTTTTCCAGAATCAGCCGGTACGCTCCAGGTTCCAGTTTCAAGGTGGTGGGGCTGGTTTCGGTCAGAACGGTATTTCCGGTTCCATCCAGAACCTTGAGGGAGGCTCCGGCAGGAGTACTTTCCACCAGGGTTTCTCCAAAGTTGGGTTCCAGTTTGAGCTTGAGAGGTAGAGTTCCGCCATCCTGGATTTCCACACTCTGGTTTTCAATCGGCAGATACAGAGGCTTTTTGAGACTCAGCAAATACGTTCCAGATAAAGCATGGTCATTGCTGTAAGGGGTTTCTCCCACTTTTTCATCCGCCAGATAAACCTCTGCTCCTGCTGGATCGCTGGTGATTTGCAGGCTTCCGAATTTGGGGATCAGTTTGAGGTTGGTAAATTTGTTGGTACCTCCACTGAGAGGCAGTTCCAGGGTTTTGTCATGGTAGTCCGGTTTTTTGAGGGTTACCCGCAAGGTTTGCCCGACTTGCAATCCGGTTTTCTGATACGGAGTTTTGCCCGCTTTGGCGTTGCCCAGAAACACTTCCGCCTCACTCGGAATACTGGTGATGACTAAAATTGCGGTTGAGGAGGAGGTATTCCCACTCACTTGAGGGGTCATTAATTCTACCCCACTCACCCCTTCATTGAGCGGACCCGCACTCACGAAGGCTGCGCTACCACTCCCGGCTTTCTTTCCTGCCAGCAAAGCCGCCAGTTCCTGAAGAGCAGATTCAATGGTATCCGGATTGCCGTTATGGTTGACAAACTGGGTATTACTGCTGCCTTTTTCGATGTCATGCAGAGTTGCGGAAAACTGGTATCTTTTTTCACCCAGTTTCAGGTATTGAGTCGAAACCACATGGCTCATCTTGTTTTCCTTCCCGACCTCAAGGGCGCATTTATCCAGGCTGCATCCCACTTCCTTCAGCGACTCAATCTTCTTCTGGTCGGTCTCCGCTGTGCTGGAAAGCTTAAAACCCTGGTTCGTCAGCGCAGAGCGGAATACCCGACTGTAAGCTGTTTTCTGATCCACACTCAACTCTTTGGAATCAATATCAAATACACCCATCAGCATAGTTTGCTGTGCTTCGGATTCATACTCCACTTTCATCTGGGTGATGATTTTTTTATCAATGCCCTGAAGTACCTTGGCATTGAGGATAATCATTTTGCCCTTGGGTTCATACGCTACATCCAGCCACAGCACATTGTAGGAAGTCCCGGCAATCCCCGCGTCACGAGCGTCCTTGAGCGTGGCGTTGGGGAACTGGTTGCGCAGAGCCATGAATAACTCGGCGGATATATCCCCTGCCTTGCTGTCCTCTTTTTTGGTCAGGTAGTGATACACATTCACCACCAGGTCTTCCTTGGTATCGGCTTTGAGTTTGGTGGCAAGTTGCCGAGCCAGTTCCTCAGAGGCATCTTTCATGGTTTTTGCCTGGACAGGGAATGTGATGAACAATAGCAGAAGCAGGGTGAGCAGAGATTTCATAGAAGTTTTAAGGTTCGAGGTTAAAGGTTAAAGGACAGAGTTTTAATCGCAGGATGGGCAAAGGCGAGCTTTAGCGGACGTGCCCATCCTTTTTTTCAAGGAGTCTTCAATAATTCAGAGATTCGGGTTTTGAGCTTCTCTTCAAGGTGGTCATCAAAGCCAGTGATGACCTCCGCGATTTTTCCAGCACGGTCAATCACCACGATGCGAGGGAGGGAATCCGCTCCATAGGATGCCACCGCATGTTCCCGTTGGGGCAGCAGGACAGGAACCCTCAGATTTAATTTGGCGATCATTTTTTTGACCGTAGCCTGAGTGATTTCCTGATCTACATTCACATACAGGAACTTAACAGGCTGGTCTTTCATACTCTGAGCCAGCCGATTGAAGGTGGGAATCTCCCGAATACAGGGGGCGCAATAGGTCGCAAAGAAATTGAGCACCACTACATTGCGTTGTCGTTTGGCAAGATACTTGTCTCCTTTGGGTTCAAACTTGAGTTCTTCCAGCAAATCACTCACTTTGAGCTTTCCGGGTTCTGGAGCTAACTCCCCAGATAAATCAGGAGCCTCCTTGCCCACCCAGTCTTCTGCATAAAGAGGGGATAACATCAATCCTGTCACGAACAGGCACACTAAAAAGAATGTTTTCATAGTCATCATGGTTTCCTTGAAACAAGAGTTCATCAGAATGGTTTCCTCTTTTGTAAAACTTTTTCCTGAAAAATGCAATTTTATCATTTCTTACAACGTCAAAATCCGATGCTCTAAATCCAGATGCCTGACTTGCATCCTGTCGATCTCCCATCCATTGAGCTTTCCATTCCAAACTCCGCCCAACTTTTTTACACGTCTTCGGTAGCTTGCAGGAACGCTTTGATCCACTCGCACCAGGACTTTCTCTTGATTCATAGGACACTCAACTAAAAACGAACGTTTATGGAAAATTTTTAATTGACTATAAAACACTGTTTATAGTATTCAATAGTTCTATCAGTTTTTAGAAGCGTTAATAAAAAGTTTGAACAAGAGTACACCAAAGAGTAAAAAGTTTTTTACAACAAAAACTAAACTCTCAATTAGGTGTACTCTATGGAATTATTAGAACGAAGTTTA
>JBBCAX010000152.1:0-2285 GCA_051382335.1 Deltaproteobacteria bacterium TL4 | reverse complement strand
TTAATTCAAAAAATCATTCTCTTTGCTGACGAAATTTTTGATCCAAATTATAAGCATCGAGAAACATCTTTGATGCTTCTCAACAGAATGCTACAGGGGGGATCATGAAAAACCACGAACACCTATGGTTGATGGTGTTCTAGAGTTAACATCAACACAAGGAACAAATCCTAACACAACATCTGGTTATATTGGGATTGGTAGTGATGATCAACGTAATAGAATAAAAATTTTCGAGATTTTCATTTCAAAAATGGTATTGGATGAAGCCGGGGATGGTGATCCTGTAGCAGCAAAAGAAAGGCTACAAGCAATTGAGAATGTTCCTCTTTTAGATCTAACGGAGGAAGCCTTTTCACTTGCGGACAGGTTAGTCAAACTTCATGCAATTCCTAAAGAATATCCTGAAGATGCGCTGCATATTGCGGTGGCAGCGGTAAACGGAATGGATTTTCTTTTGACGTAGAATTTTACTCATATCAATAATGCGGAAACAAAGGGTAAAATTGAGACTATTGCCCGAGAATATGGCTATGTGTGTCCTATTATTTGTACACCGGAAGAACTTATGGGAGATTAAAAATGAATAAAGATCCTATTGTAGCAGAAGTTAGAAAGAGCAGAGAGAAACATGCTGAAAAATTTGATTATGATTTGCGTCGAATATTTGAAGATATAAAATCAAGACAAGGAGAAACCAATCACAAAATAGTGACTTGTACTCCCCAATACTACCTCAAGTCCACCGGAAGCTAATGGGGGGAGTATATTACCAGTAAAGGTCACGAGCCAATCGGTAAATTCCAGCCCAACTCGGCGTGGACAGTAAGGCAGACCCGCGCTTTTTTCGACATTTTGTAGTAACTCGTGAGGGCATCGGCTTTTTCGACGTTCACCGTTGGTCTGCCGCCCGTCACGCAGACGTTGAAACCTTGAAGAAAACCAGTTTAAATGAAGGGTTGCGTCTCTTCAAAGAAAGATCGCGCTGACAACAGAAGAGTCAGCTTCGTAGCCAAGTTTTCAGGCCTCCAAACAACGAACACAGTAAAAACGGCGTTTTGTGTTTTGAGCTTCAGCGATACTTGGTCAGGGCAACCTTTGAGCCTGATTCTTTCTACCACTTATAGGGACATTGTGTTTCAAAAGAAGTCGGCTTTGACGTTGATTCTAATTTCGTTTGGTATTTAAGATTACGTTTGCGATTATCAAAAAAAAGTTCCACCTGTGCAGGTACCTTTTTTTAACCACGAAAAACACCAAAAACACGAAATAAAACCAGCAAAATAGGGTTTCACGGAGGAATTCATTTATTAAAAAATCATTTGTTTCGTGTTTTTCGTGTTTTTCGTGGTTAATTTTCAAACCACCTGCACAGCTCGAAAAAGTTCAATACAACGAACAGAGATTGAGATAATTGACAACACATTGCTCCTCAGACGGTTCTTCCATGCGGAGATCTCTTCCGCGGAGTCCGGTTCCAATCGGGATAGGAAGGGGTTTTTAATCCCCTCCCTCCCACACCACCACGGCATGCGGGTCCGCACCGGGCGGTTACCAAGAGTGTCGGACCGTAGTCGGACCAATCATCACATGCGAACCATTTGATTGATTGTGGGAAACACTGTTCCATCATCGCGCCTATACACTTTATGTTGACCGGTCGGCCAAAACGATGCGTAGAGCATAATGGGTATACCCCTCTCTTGGCTTCAGGCCTTCGCTTCATCTTTACGAATCAACTACTATGCCATCTGCTGACTTCTGCCCAGTCACCTTTTGCATTACTACAGAAGGCGCTGCCACCACTGGTGGACGCAAAGCTAGGCAGATCTCCCCGGGTAAGAACATGAACCTTCCCTACACAATCGCAGCATTTACCATCCCCCTTAATCCGAATGGGCTTCGCAATGTTGTGCTTGCTTGCCCCGGGGTTCAGCCTTATATGCTTCTGTCCGTCGACTCATAGGTTTGCACTCCGGCTTCTTTCAGACATTGAGTCACCTCTTTGCCCTTGCCTTCGGCTAGTACTTTTTGAGTTGTAATCCTAATCGGGTATACTACTCTCGGATAATGTACAGGGGACTTACACCCCATAAATTCATGCCCATGCCGGGCACACAATCGGGTAGGTAGCGGTTTTTCTCCGCCACCTCCCACACCACCATACATGCGGCTCCGCATACGGCGGTTCCCAAAGAGTGTCGGACCGTAGTCGGACACGTTAAGAAACAAACCTCAACGTCGCGTTTCTATATCCTGGGCCAGTCTACCCTTGTCATCTCCAC
>JBBCAX010000151.1:0-9174 GCA_051382335.1 Deltaproteobacteria bacterium TL4 | reverse complement strand
AACAAAAAATTAAATTGACAACAAAGGCCAATGGTCCAATATCGCTTCTGCCATCGTTTTCTGGAACAATATCTTCAAGGGTTAGTCTAATCTTTTTGAGTATGTTCGCTTCTTTTTTCATGGTGGTATCTCCGATTGTGAGTTAGAAAAATACCAAAGATACCACAGTTTTCGTAAATTTATGACTCAATTCTCAAAAAACGAGGGATGAGGCTCGACTATCTGAAAACGGAGGTTAGCACCATATGTTTATTATATGCAACTGAATTCATTTAGGTTAAATCCCGAACACCTATGATTTAATATTATGAGGATCTAAGAACTGACGACATGGTGGAGAGGTATATCCTACATTCAATGGTAATGGACGAATCCATTTCCGGAATGCCCAGCAAAATTGATATAAAACAAGAAAAGCAACAAGGATACTTCCAGTCAGGAAGATCGATTCTTCATAAAATATCCAGACAACCAACATTTTTAACTACTTTCTTTTAAGTAAAACATTCTCCAATCGCATAACCCATTTAAACTATTCATCACAACTCTTCTACCTTACTTCCAGAAATAGGATCCGGTCCAAAACGATTTTCTCCCTCCGTGCCGGATCTCAAAAGCGATGAAAGAATCAACCACACATCTGTCAAAGGAAACAATAGCAACAAAATAAAATGTGTTGGGAAATCCAGGTCATGAAGACGTTTGATTCCTAATATCGTGAAAGCGAAGTACCAGATAATAAACGCAAAGGCCAAGAATAAATCTTCAGCGCGATACGACTCACCTAACTTTAAAATACCGATCAAAAGCACGATCACAAACAGCATTCCAGCCCATAACGATTTGAGACTAATGCGTCCCTGCCAGGAAAAGTAAAGGTAGCTCAGATATCGGGGGTGGAAAAATGATGTATCATTGTATTGGTGACCGCTTTTGGAGGGGGTGCTCGCTCCTTTTTCTTTAAATTTCCGATCCAGCGTCATGAATAATAACGCAACCACAAGAAGCAATACAACCAGAGCTCCCTTTGAAAAAACACCTATAATCATCGCAATCATATTAATTCCTTCCACACTTTCTTAATTCGTCATTCATCATTTTTATTTGCCTCTTGTAAAATGTCTCTTTTGTTAGCCTTCAACTCTTCATCCACATCAGACCAATCCAAATCATCCAAATTATCAAAAGATTCAAACTCATTGGTATTTTTGTTAACGGAGTGAACTCCTGAGGAAAATTTATCCTCAGCCTCCTTCAAAATTAGATCTTTAGCAGCCTTCAACTCCCTTTCAACATCGGACCATTCCAGTTCATCAAGGTCAATCCAGTAGATTTCTTGCATTCTCTTTTGGTATTGTTGAACCAATTCATTATAAGAGGAGTCCACATTGCCCAACAATTTACGTAATTTCAACTCTACTTCCTTCTCCTCTTTATCATTTTGAGGCCACCAATCTAACTCATCTTCATGCCCAGGAAGTGGAAAGGCCAAACCGTTCAACAAGGCGTTGACTTCCTTTTGGCCTAATACAGGATCAATCTCTCGCAACAGTTGTTCCATGCTGTCTTCTGAATCACCTTTTTGAGGCTTGCGATGTTTCTTTGGAGACGAAGGTTGTGTTACGCCAAACAAAGACTCCATCGTCGTTATCTTAATTTCGGGAGTCACAGCCACTTGCTCCACAATTCGCGCTTTGGTTTTCCTGGGAATAACAACCTTGGGCGTAAAACTCTTTTGGCAAACCTCTCCGTCGGGAAGAGGAATAATAGTGAGAACAACATTTCGGCGAGCGTCCACATCCCCCACAAATCTGTAAAATACTCCTGAGGGATTCTGTTCTTTTTTGCTTTTAGGGAGGCGTATTCGTTTTGTGGAGAGTCTCTTTCCCGAACTATCCATCGTGAATAAGGCGACCAAAGGCAACCGTTTTGTGGCTTGAGGAGTCTCCACGAAGAGTAAAATTTCCTTTCGATAAGGAATCGTCAGGTCTGAATCCAAAATCGTGATCGACTCTTTTTTGTTTTTAGAATACTTAGTGTTAAGAACCGCAACGGTTTCATGTTTCAGCGTGTTTCCACATTGAGAACATTGTTCGGGTTCACTTTCTGAAAAATGAATCCAGCATTGCTCACAATAGACAAGATTCCGCTCATTGGTGATCTCAATACCATAACTGTGGGATAAGTTTTCTAACAAGAGTAAATCTTTGACTTCTCCGACAAGGACGCCTCCCATGAGTAATGCGCCCAGTGCTGGAGCAAAAGGATGATGCCTCAACTGGATTGAGGATTGTTGGCTGTCAGGAATTTGTGGCAAGAGATGTTTTTTGTAAAAGGACTCATCCTTGCTATCATTTATGGAAAGAACGGTACGCAAATCATATTCAAACCGTGAAGATTGCAGGATTGTTTCCAAGGAGTCCATTGTTTCAAAACATCGAGTCCACAAAATTTCACAAACACCATCCGCAAAGGAACATAATCCTGCTGAAAGATGAGCGCCTTCTTTTTTGTAAACCATCAGCGCCTGATCCTCCTGGTCTTTGAGACTTGAGCTATAAAATCCAGCAACGGAAAGATTCGGAATCACTCGTTGTACTTGCCATCCCGCCACGTTTCCAAAACGGATAATTCGATGATAGTCCACAGACGTAAGAAAAGCAGGAACCGAGATGACAGCGTGTTTGATCCTTCCCTTTGTGGCGTCATCCACGGCCTTGCGAGCATCCTGCAAGCGTTTCAGAAGTGCCAGATCCTGACTGAAATCCAAATCATTTTGACGATAGTTCAAGGTAATCAGTTTAATACTGGTAACGCCTTGAACGGCAATCTGTGTTCTTTTTTCAGAAAGATCAACCCCCGCGATCTTACTGTAGCTAAGTTTCGACATAAGAATATTCCGATTTGAAGCTGAAACATGTCCGTTAGTCTCAATGACTTTTGTTTAATATAACATAAAACAAATCCCTTCAAATAATTTCCTCATGTATTGTATAATTTTATTAGTTGTAGTAAAATAAAGCTTGTTTCGTTGATGGAAAAGCGAAGCATTCAAAAAAATACTCTTAATGAAACTTGAAATTATTAATTCACGAGAATGTTAATATTTAACGGTGAACGTATGCTTACGGCAACTATTCAAGTACCTGAAACACTTCCAAAAAAAGTTTTGGCAAAAAAAATTTCAGAATTTGAGGAAGCGTTAAAACGAGAGGCCAGAGCCCATTTTTCAAAGGAAGATGAAAATAATCCTGATGAAAAAGCGTTTAATGAGGCTGTTTGTTCTGCGCCGATTCGAGAAAAACTCCAAACCCTTGATAGATTATTAGCGGATAAAGGTTTGTAGATGAACATAGCCTTCTGTGACTCCTTTCTTAAGCAACTCAATAAGCTGGGTTCAGTAAAACTGATCGATATTAAAACGCTTCTGAGAAAATACCCCAACACTCCTAATATTGTTGAATTAGATCATTTTGAAAGTGGAACCTCAATCGTCAAGTGTTACTTATTGAGCAAGAAAATTCGATTATTAGTCCTCTTAAGAACCAGCCAAGGAAATTTTATCCCTATTTCAATTGTAAGAAAAGAGACCAAGGAGGGGAAAAACATAACAAAAGAGAATTATCAAGAACTCTTTAAAAACAGCATTGACCGGATTTTGAAAGAATATACCGAAGATAAATATACTGTTGAGGAACTATAGTCCTCATTTAATGAGGGAACCTGGACCATCCCAGGAAAAGACTTTTGGAATAATCCCAACCCTATTTATTGTTGATTTTTTCTTCAAAGCATTCGAAGATGATACCAACAAGCCACAGAACGAACTTTCCCCAAGGTAATCCGTTTTCAGTTTAATAAACCCTCTCAATCATAACATCGGGGCCAGAAGCTTTGATCCAGGTGAAAGTGATTTTTGTGAAGGTTGTCAAACTCTGGCGTCAGAACCTTACTAAAATAAGAACAGGCCTCCTTGGCGACTTCATGGAGAAATCGGGATTTTCTACCTGGACCATCCCAGTCTTTTTCAACACTGATGTAGGTTCCATCCGCTAAATGAAATCCCGCGATGTCAATAGCGTCCGCAAAGGCATGCCGACTCAGAATGTACTTATTTTTCCTTTGCTTCCTGCAACTGTTGTAGGTTCCCCAATTTTCAATCTTCTGAATGTTTTGCTTGAAGATCTCAAGGGCTTTGGGTTGAAGAATTTCTTTTTCAAACGCAGATAAGGACGTTATCATCCGGCACGTCAGGATCACGGGTTTGTTTTGTTCAATATGCAGATTCTTAAATTGAAACACATTTTCATGACGACAGCCCTGAGCATTGTGATAGTCACTGACCGGAGCAATGGCGAGTTTTGCGGATTGCAGTTCTTGAACACAGCGTTCTGAGTTATCAAACATTATTTTGGGGTAAAACATAATGTAATAAGCCCGCGCAAGGGGTTTGTGAAAAACCCCTGCCGCAAGGAGCAAAACTAAAGGAGCGAAAAGCCCCAAAACCAATTTGAGTTTTTTATTCATGAGCTTCCTCTTTATTCTTTTCCGGGATTGCGTGAATCACCGTAATGTTTCTGGTTGCAAACATACTCGCCGAAAGTGCGGTGAACAATACCATGGATCCGACGACCAAGGCATAATCCTGCATTTGAAGGAGAAAGTACAAAATAACGTATAACGCGGTTAAAACTCCCATGAAGATAAAAGTTTGCAAGCGTTTTTTCATTACAGCCATACAATAAAACGTATTTAACAGTATCGTTGATAAGGAGGCGATTAAGTAGGCGGCAAGAAAACCTAAATGTTCTGACAAGGACAGGAGTAAGAGAAAAAACAAACAAAGGGCCAAACCAATCAAACCAAAGGCACGAAAACCAAAGGCACGAAACACAAAAAAAATCTGTCAGTTTATTTCAATGTCCCCTTTTTTACAGTTTTACTACCACAGGCTCTTGACATGATTATATTTCAAAATCTTACCGTCTTTCGTTAGGATGGTCGCATTTTCTTCCCGTGCTGTCGCTACAATAATTTGATCCGCTGGATCATCATGAAAAGGTTGAGGTAACCTCGTAGAGCGATATGATATAAGTGGAGAAAGTGGGATTAAACGAAATTTTGGCATCTCAAGTGCTTTAATAATCCAGTCTTCAGGATTGCAAGAAATTCCTATCTTATTCTTCTCAAGTAGTTTGCTGAATTCCCAAGGTCAATACCCGTGCATGAAATTGGAACGTTAATTAATAAACACCAAAATTACAGTAAGTTATATAACTACTGCAAGTATTCCTGAAATCATGGTGAAAAGTTTGTAGTTCCGCCTTTAGGCGGCTTTTCAGCAGGGTTTTCCGCCTAAAGGCGGGGCTACAAACCTGATTTCATGCACGGGTATTGCGCTTTGGGTGATGGTCTCTTGCACAGCAACACCATCCGCCATGACCAGTATCACGCCTTCGTTCTCCTCCGGGTCGGAGAGCTGGACCGTGAGCTGAAGTTTGGCTGGAATTTCTTGAAGCCTAATGTCAGCAACGGTGTTCTGATTCAGGCTGATCTTTTCAATGAGGGTACGCGTTTGATATTCGGCCAGAGCAGACTTCAGCAGATATGAATCGACAGGGACGCGGAGCGACTCTGCGGGCAGGGTGATTTGCGTTTGAAAACCTTGTGCACTGCCGTTGATGGTCACGCTGGCCCCTGCGGTGCCTTCAATACTCAAGGTTCCGTAAGCTATTTGCCACTCAGGACGGATGACCGTCACCTGCCCCTGAGTCAGGGTGAAGGGGGTTTCAAAGGAAAGATAGCCTGCCCGTTCCAAACGCAGTTGATGGGACCCTATCGGAAGTGTCACCATTCCCTGGGATTCAGGCTGAATCGTGATTTCATCCACAACGATCGTGATTTCTGAAACCAGGGGCTCAAGCTGAAGCTGTCCGGTGGCCTTGAGTTGGAATTCCAGTTCATTGAGTTTCCCCCATTCCAGGGCCACCGTGCGTTCTTCCGACATCAGACCCAGCCCCTGAACTTTAATGCGGTGGCTGCCCACCAGGGCTTGGGTTTTGAGCGGGGTGTTGCCCACGGATTTTCCATCCAGGAAAACCTCGGCCTTGAGCGGATCACTCACCACCAGTAAATCCACCTGAGGTATCTGGAGCGTGAGATTGAGACTGACCATATCATCAGCTTTAACCATCACGGACTGCTGGACTAGCCTATTGCCGTTGCGCACCAGCAACGCATGTTCGCCTGCGGGAAGTGTCAGGATCGCGTCTGACTTTTGCGGCTGCAACTGCTCATCAATAAATATTTGCGCGCCGCTGGGCGTGGAAACGATGTAGAGTTTGCCGCTACCGCTCAAGACCGATTTGGGAGCGACTGCGGGCATTACGTGTTTATCTCCCAGCAGTTTGACAAAGAGCCGATCAACAGCCTGATTGAGTTCCTGGATCTCGCACTTGGCACAATATTCCGTTTTGACGGTTTTCTTTTCCAAATCCACCCAGATCAAACTCACCTGCGTGTCCTGTTTTTCCCGCACCAGTTGCAGGAAAAACATGTTTTCCACCTGCAGCAGTTCCTGAATCTTGCGTATGCAGTTCTCTTCCGTGCATTGATTATCCTCCAGCGAGTTAAACGCTTCTTTCTGCGCCTCCTCAAACTGGGCTTGTGAAACGAGGGCATAACGCTCCGAGAGTAATTCCTCAAAGTGATTGGACAACATGCGTTTTTGACTGTCGGAAATATTCCCGATCGTGGAAATAGGACTCATCGCCGCCTGAGGCAAAGAGCCAGAATCTTGTGCCCGTAAACTGGAAAGGGGGAGCAGCAGCTCCAGCAACAGCAGACTGACAAATAAAAAATTCATGACGCGCAGTTTCATAAAACCTCTTCGGTGTAGTCCTCATAGAGCATCATGCCTGGAGGCGCAGCGGGATTGGAAATGAGCTGTTGGCTGCCGCAATCGACCACATAATCCAACACTTCCAGCACTACTTGACCAATGAGACAGGGGGCCTCTTCGGGTTTGCCCATACACTCAAAGACACTTTCCCGATCTTGAATTTTCAGCCGCAATTCTCCATACAACAGACGTTGTTCCTTTTATCCATTGGACAACATCACGGTCACGGTTCGAGTTTGAGGCAATCCCAAGGCTTCAATAATCGACAGCGGTAACCCCACAGCACGAGCACCGCTATCCGCGATCATCTCCAATGTTTGGCTGCGCACTGCGCTTTCTGGAAGACGTCCTCTCTGAAAATCACGATAATCATCGTTATTTTTTAACACCACCTTCGACACAATGACTTTGTTCATAAAACCTCCTGTTCAAAAAATTTGTGAACCTGGTTCCCATGCTTTTGCATGATCATGAAATTTGTGGATCGTCCAACCACATTTATGACAAGTTGTTTCCTCTAGTGGACTTCGTACTGTAATAATGAATCAATTATTCCAAATGAAGGCCAGATTTTGAGAGGTACTGAGGTAGACCAAGAATTTCAGGCCTTCCAGTGTATAATTTTCCATTCCGAGTTCCGATTTCCACCAGTTGCCCTCCGCAAAGATCGGATTCGGTGCCGCGCTCATTTCAATTTTGAGATTTGGATTTCCAAGAACCTTGTTGAACGCATATCGCGCACGCCGGGTATGAAAAGCATCGGTAACCAAGATGACTCGTTTTAGCGCATGGATGCGGACATATTCCTTGAGATCCTGTGCTTCGTCAAAAGTTGAGGTTGCGCCACCTTTAAGAGAGGGGATTATTTCAAAGGCAATGGTTACGTTCAATTCCTTGGCAATACCTACGGCTAACTCTAGATTGCTGGGAAATAGATGACTGAACTGATAGTTTTTTTTTTCATCTGTCAAAAAAATTCTGCCAGAATACTGTTCCTGGAAAAGTTTTAAGGCATGGGGTATGCGAATCAACGGATTACCTGATAGAATAATAATGGCATCAGAGTTCTTTGTCGCATTATCAATGGTGAGGAACTCGGCATAATTTCTAAAAAACCATTGATAGTTAAGGATAAGGAGTCCCACTACAGACAGTACGACACAGCCCTTAATTAATTTTTTACTTGGTTTCATTTTTCCACTGGTTAGGAAACAAGTTCCCGTTCATCGCACAAAAATCCTGTGTCACTCTGACGTTCCTGGCATTCGCGTTCAGATCAAGGATGATATCCTGCTTGCTCTAATTTTTTTGCAAGTTCTAACGTGAGTTTCCCTCCCCATTCTTGACTCATGGCAATACTTTCATCAGATATTTTTGGAACAACACTCACAAATTTTTGCCCCAGCGGAGAGGTGTAAAATTGAATCAACCCCTTAATTTCCTCATGAGTTAAATGCTTGTCATAAACAGGCACAATCAGGGAGATAAGTTTTTCAGGTGCGGCTTCAAGACGAGCCTCCTTCCAGAAGGTTTTAGGCACTTTAGGTAACATTTCTTCGAGTTGACTTAAAACCTGATCGACCACTTGATTTCCTAAACGGGTTGCACCTGTTATTTTCATCAAAAGCTCTATATCCGCCTGCTTTGAGGGGGGCATTTTTGATGATAACTGTGCGGACGCAAGGGGGGTGACATACAGATAAATGACGAAAGTGATCAAAAGCCAATAGTTTTTCATGTTCGCTGCCTTTGGTTACAATGGGGATTAGCGATTAGATTTAAAACAAGAATGTTATTTTTTTTCTTCCACCTTCAGTGATAGGGATGCTTGTCTGTTCTTCACAAAGCCTGAAATTACCCAATAGCTTCCCCAAAGCAGAACCATAGGAAAAACTCCAAACAACAACCATCGGAAGAAGGAGAGATGTAAACTATGGTGGGTTGGGAAAATTGTGAAAAATCCAGTCAACAATACCCAGGCGATGGACAGTAAGGCTAATTTGATATGCCACCACATTCTTATGATCTTTTTTTTCCGGTGCTCACCCATGATTACTTATTTCCTACTCCTGGATAAATAACTCAATCGTATCAATAACACGCTTGTTTTCCTCTTGTTTATAAGTAGTACGGACCCCTTTAAGCTGGTCAGACTGGGTGTATTTGACAATTAAGATTTTTACCAAGGGATCATCAGCGGGATAGACACGCCTGACAATTTTTCTTTCGGATTCAATCATAGCACTCATTTTTTTTTGAAGATAATATAAAAG
>JBBCAX010000150.1:0-94726 GCA_051382335.1 Deltaproteobacteria bacterium TL4 | reverse complement strand
TCTTCCGGACAAGCCTCTCCCTTGCTCATGGAACCCTTAGATCCTGATATGAAAAGAGAGACGAAAATCAAAAAAGAAAAAAAAGGAAAGGGTCAACGAGGACGACCTAAAGGGAGTAAAAATAAAAACAGTCAAGATGCTGAATTAACCGACTATTTGAAATGTCTCCAAGAACATATTCTTAAAACGCTTAAGATGATTGGAACCCGGATTCAGATTGCCTACTTTGTCTATGACGGCGCTTTTGGTAACAATGAATGCCTACAAATGGTCAAAGGTTGTGGATTGTCATTGATCTCCAAACTTCAATGTAAGTCAGCTTTGTGGTTTCCCTACAAAGGAGAGCAAAATGGAAAAGGAGCCAAAAAAAAATATGGAAACAAGGTCAACTATAGCAATCTTCCTGCTGAATATTTGGTAGAAACAACGTTGAAAGATGGAATAGAGGAAAAAACCTATCAGAGCGAGTTGTTACATAAAGATTTTCCGGACCCTCTCAATGTTACAATCATCCAACATCGACGAATTTCTGATGATAAAGTGGCTCAGGTTATTTTGTACAGTAATGATCTCGAATTGTCTTGGGACAATATGATTCATTATTATCGTTTGCGCTTCCAAATTGAATTTACTTTTCGAGATGCCAAACAGTATTGGGGTCTTGAGGACTTTATGAATATCGAAGAAACTCAGGTCAAAAACGCAGCCAATTTATCGATGTTTATGGTGAACTTTTCACGCATTATCGCATCACAAATACAGGATGCCAATTCTACCAGTATGCTCGATTTAAAGGCACACTTCCAGGGCTTATTTTACCTGGAACAGGTATTAAAAATGGACCCTCAAATTCAAGAGATCATTTCTTTTGAAAAACTCCAAAAAACTATGGCAAATATTGGCCGCATCCATAACTCTCAAAATCAGCCGATTATTAAAGACAAAACACCACTAACTGATCCAACGCAAAACAAAGAAAATGGGGAAAAAGAAACAAAAGTTCTTGAAAATGAAGAAAAAGGAACAGTGGGTATCGAGTTTGCTGAGATTACACCACTAACTGATCCAACGCAAAACAAAGAAAACGGGGAAAAAGGAACAGTGGGTATCGAGTTTGCCAAGATTACAGAAAAATCTTTGCGTTTAGTAGCAAATTGTTTAAAATCGATAACACGAAAAGCCTCATAATTGGCGAAGGTATTGTATAAGCATATCTATGAGTTATGAAATTTTTAATACACAATTAATCTGAGAGGAGATCCCTATGGCAGAGATCATTATAGAAGATGTAATACTGGATTATGAGGAAATTGGACTGGCAGAAAACTTGGTAGAGGTAAAGGAATCTTTCACAACGGTTGTGGGAAGCGATGATGAAGCTGAATCAGAAACTATTGTTTATTTTGGGGTTGATCTGCCAATTGGCGATATTGTGGAGGTAAAAGGAAAGGTGGTCGATTGTAAAGAAGCAGGCGAAGGTTACGCCATTACTATTGAGGTGATGGCGCTAGATGACCGCTATACGGAAATGACCATTAATTTTCTCAAAGGGAAATCCGGTTCGAAAAAAGACGAAGGAGACCACCCCCTGTGGGCCTTGGGACTTAAACAAACGAATGGAGCCTTTGCCACTTTGGTCAACGTTCCAGCAGGGTTGCTGAATGGAGATCAGTTGGCAAAGATTGCTGAAATCACCAAACAGGGAGCAGGGGTCGCTAAATTAACCCATGCTCAACGTGTGATCTTACTTCTTAAACCAGAGCAGATAGAAACCGTGTCAAAAGACATGGAATCCGTCGGTCTTCGCGTGGGCGTGCTCCATCACGGAATCCGGAACATTCGCGGATGCTGTGGAGCTCTTTGTCATTTATCCCAGGGAACGGATGCGTTAGGTCTTGCCATAGAAGTAGACAACGCCTTGTTCGGTCTTCCCATGAAATTCGATGTAAAAATCGCGATATCTGATTGTGCCAGAAATTGTATGGAATGTTTTTGTGTCGATATTGGTTTGATCGCTCAAGAGGGAACCTACGCCATCTTTGTGGGAGGTGCGGCCAGCGCCGTTCATTTTCAAGGAATTAAACTGACTGAGAGCGTGACTCAAAAGGAGGTGGTCCCGTTGATCAAACGAATTCTGGAATGGTATGAATCCCAAGCCAATAAAGGGGAACGTCTCTATAAGGTCCTTGAACGTTTGGGCCGTCAGGAAGCCGAAAAACGCCAAGGGGATGTTATTGCGAAGGTGTCTTCTGCATTTGAAGGCGTTGAGATGGGGTATGATGTTGTTCAGAAGTTGTTCCGTTCCTTAGCACGGGGAGTAGGAGTGAACACCATGAGAACTGACCTTAATCTAAGGTGATGGTGGAAAAGAATTCAGTGAGTTCCGAAAAAAAACGTAAGGTTGCTCTTGTCCGATGTCGTGGGGGAAAGTTTAATTCGCGCCGACGTTTAGCTAAACAGTTTGATACCTGTGCTGCCGCTCACGAAAGCCAACCAGATACAGTTTGTTCCTTTGGGTGTCTAGGACTGGGGGATTGTCAAAAAGTTTGCGAGGAAGAAGCCATTCAACTTTCGGCTAAAATGCTCCCGGTCATTGATCGGGATAAATGCGTTGGCTGTGGTTTATGTGTTTCCGTCTGCCCACGGAAAACGATGAACTTAACAGGTCGAAACCTTCGCATTCAGGTTCTTTGCCGCAGTAAACTTGACGAGGAAGCTCAAAAACAATTTTGTCTGCAAGGTTGTATTGGATGCGGACGATGTGTCATTGCTTGTGACGATTCCAGTATCCGTGTCACGAATAATCTTGCCCACATACAGAGCAGAACTTGTATCCTATGTGGTATTTGCGCCAGGTGGTGTACCTCAGGTTGTCTTGAATTTACAACGATTTCAGCAAATTTTAATATTATGAATCCCATGGGAAAAATATAATGGAGAAAAAACTATGCCGGTAGGAAGTCATAAAGATACATTTAAGGCCCATCAATTAACAAAGAAAATCGCGGGAAAGGGAAATGAGCATACCTTGGCAAATCTGGCAGCCAATATTCTCATGGACTTTGTCAAGAATCATCGGCAGGTCAATTCGGAAAATGTTATTGAACAATTGCCCGAAGATTCCTCTCAATATGAGATGCCTGAACTCGACAAAGCGCTGAAAGCGGTCGGAGGGCTTTGTGGACAGTGTGAGGAAAGCCATAATGACAGTTGTTTTGTTAATCAGGCTCGACGGGCGCTTATTGTCGCAAAGACAGGTGCGGATGTTGGAACCAAGTTTGATGGAAACTCAACGTTGGAGGATCTTATCAAAAAAGCCGAAAACATGGTTGTGAAACAAAAACCACAGGCAAAGGAAAACGGACAAGCGGACGGGGACCCAAAAACCGAGGTGTCTAAAGTTGAGATCGTAGCCGGTGCGGAACAGATAGCTGAAAAGCTTCCCCCATCCCAAAACCTGGCAGAGTTGGCCATAGACGCAATCCGAAAACTGGAAAAAGAGTATGAAAACCTAAGAACACAAAATGTTTCATGGACCAAGAAACGTGAACAGGAATGCGAAACCCTTAAAGAAAAAGATATTTTTCGAGGCGCTTTAATTGATGAAATTGTTGATACAATTTCCGCTGTCTCTGAGGGCAACTTTGCTGCGGAGATGCCTGAACATGAGGACGAACAACTGGGAAAACTGGCAAAGGCTTTCAATCTCATGCTTAAAACCATTAACGAAACCATGAGTAATCTGGACAAACTCGTGGCTGAACGCAGTGCGGAAATGCGAATGATTATGAATACGGTGCCAGTCGGACTTCTTTCCGTCAACCAGGATCTTCGTATCAATCCTGAGTATTCCTCTGCTTGTGAGAAGATTCTGGGGCTGAAAGAACTGCGGGGACGGGATTTCCTGGATACTTTGGGAATCACCAAACGCAGAGGAGAGGATCGGAATAAGATGGTGGAGTTTTTGGATATTTTTCGTCAATTACTTCTGCCGGAAGACGATATGCAGATGATGAACCCTTTTGCTGAGCTGCAACTGAATAATGAAAGAGGTACGTGGCTTCATCTTGAATATCATGTGATTGAACGAAAAGACAAAACCAATGACATCCTGGTGGTCATGGAAGATATCACCAGCGCCAAAGAAATGGAAGCTGAAATGGCCCTTTCCGTAGGGGAAAACCACTTCCTCAAAGCCATTGCCGAAGACGCTGATCTTTTCTGTGAATTTCTGGTAGAAGGTAAGAAAACACTGCTGAATGCCAAAACGCTGGTAAATAAAATGGTTACATTAGAAGACCCGCGCCCGGCAGTTAATGAACTGTTTCGGGGTGTCCACACCATCAAGGGAACTGCTGGAGCCTTCAATCTCGACTCTATCGCCAGCCTTGCCGCGGAATTGGAAAATAGCTTGAGCGACTTGCGGGAAAGTACAGAAATCGCAGCAGAGGTCATGGAAGAAACCGAAGCGGCTCTTGTTAAATTGACTGGAGAAATGAGCGAAGTGGCTGAAAAAACAGAAAAACTATTAGGACACATATTAGACGAAAGTGGTGATCTTCAACTTCGTATTTCCTCCAGTGAAATCAAACAGCAGATGTATGACATTTCGACCATGTTTATTCCGGATGAACCTAAAAAAGAGATTGTTTCCAGACTGAGAACATTGCGGCAACTGGACGTTAACAAAGCTCTGGCCCGTTCCATTAAAATCGTTCCCGGACTCATAGAACGCCTTGAAAAAGATATTTCTTTTACGGTGGAAGACAAAACCAGGATTGACTGCGATGTGGCTAATGAGTTAAATACTCCGCTTGTTCATCTTATCCGCAACTCCTTTGATCATGGGATCGAACCTTGGGAGGAACGTAAAGCGCAAGGCAAACCGGAACAGGGTCAGGTTAAACTTACGGTTAGTAGCGATGATCAATTCCTCAATATTTCTATTTCAGATGATGGTAGGGGGCTTGATGCTGAAAAATTAAAGGAGGTTGCCCTTCGGAAAGGCCTCATTTCAGTCGAAGAAGCCCGTGCTCTGACAGAAAAGGAAAGTCAAGAGTTGATATTTCGACCAGGCTTTTCCACAGCCGAATCTGTTACTTCGGTCTCAGGCCGTGGTGTAGGTATGGATGCTGTGCTAACCACAATACGTGATTCCTTAAAGGGAAAAATATATATTGACTCAACTTTACACAAGGGAACGACTTTTACGGTCAAGATTCCCCTGGAATGAAAATAACACCAGGCGAAAAAATCACCTTGGGATTTTATGGTCGTAAGTTGATCTATAAGGCCATGGGGGAAATCGTTCATATCCTGTCCGTCAAAAATTCCAAGAAAAAGTGCTTTGAGGTAGGAATAAAATTGACCGGTATTCACCAGGAGTTAAGATAAGTTTGGTTACAATTAGTACAATTTTAAAATCCCCAATTGGGGAGGTAGCGGTTTTTCTCCGCCATCTCCCACTCCATCATACATGCGGTTCCGCATACGGCGATTCGTAGAAATCATCGCGCTGTTGCGAAAATGTAAAAGGCAAAGCTAAACCTTATCAGATTAAACAACTGTTGCAGATAATCAAACGATACAACCTTCAAATGGAGAATAAATAATGAAAGATTATCCTGTAAATGTATTTTCTTGTGAAGAAGACCAAGGATATATCGCCGATATACCAGATGAAATTCTGAAAAGCTGTAAAGGAGGAGGCTCATACCCACAAATCCTTTAAAATCCAGGTTCTCTTTTGGAAAGATGTCTATTATAAAAGCTTGTAACTTTGTGCTTATTTTTTTAATTAGTCACTCGTTTACGAGGTTTTTTTGTATCCTTGGTTAGGGTGATGGCTTTCCGACAAAAAAATCCGATGCAACCAATTCATTAGTGGGTGAACAAAAACGCTTTCAGGGAAGCACCTGAGACCTAAGGCCGTTCCTCGAAGGTGATAAAGTGTCTTAATCGTGACCGTGTCTAGCTTGAACAACTTTCCATACAGAGGCTGCAATAATATGATCTCGACCCCTACAAAATACAAAAATTTTAGTACACTCATAAAGTTTGGAATTCATTCTCAAAGGAGAACCCATGTTTAAAATACTCACACTCAATCAAATTTCCGCAAAAGGCTTAGATCAATTTTCACGTGAAAAGTATAAAATTGACAGTGAACTCCAGCATCCTGATGCGGTGCTGTTGAGGAGTTACAAGCTTAGCACCGAAGACATCGTTCCTTCCTTAAAAGCCATTGGTCGTGCCGGTGCCGGTGTTAATAATATTCCTGTGGATCATTGTACAGAGTTAGGCATTCCCGTTTTTAATACCCCGGGAGCCAATGCCAATGCTGTTAAAGAAATCAGCGTCGTCGCTTTGTTGCTGGCGTCACGTGGGATTTTGGATGGTGCCAATTATGTCCAGGGACTCCGTCATATAACTGATAAAAATGAAATGAATCAATTGGTGGAGAAGGAAAAAAGTAAATTTGGAGGTCAAGAACTTTTGGGGAAAACCCTTGGAGTTGTAGGCTTGGGAGCCATCGGTTCCATGGTTGCTGAAGTTGGCCTGAAATTGGGAATGAAGGTCCTGGGTTATGACCCCGCCATTTCAGTTGATGCCGCCTGGCGGTTATCCAGTGAGATCAAAAAAATGGAGAATCTCCCCTCGTTACTGGCAAAGTCAGACTACATTTCCTTGCACCTGCCTATCATGGAAAGTACGCGTAACTTGATTAATAAAGAATCGATTCGTTCTTTTCAAACAGGAGCCTGTTTGATCAATTTTTCAAGAGGTGAAGTTGTGGATAATGCCGCCGTCTTAGCTGCAATAGATGAAGGCAAACTTGCCCGCTATGTGAGCGATTTCCCCGCGCCCGAATTACTGGGTCGCAAGGAAGTGATTATGCTGCCTCATCTTGGTGCCAGCACCACTGAAGCTGAAGACAACTGCGCGATTATGGCCGCAAATGAGTTGATTGATTTTCTGGAAAATGGAAACATTCATAACTCCGTCAATTTTCCTGAATTGATCCTTGAACGAACCACCGGTAACCGGATTGCGCTTTCCAATAAGAATATTCCCAAAATGCTGGGCAAAGTTCTCGGAATCCTGGCGGATAAAAACATCAATGTTTGTGATATGTTGAATAAAAGTAGAGGAGAAATTGCTTACAATTTACTCGATATAGATTTACCTCCGACTCCAGAACTGATTTCTATTCTGGAAAACATTGAAGGGGTGATCAAAGTTCGTAGTTTGTAGTTGAAGGCTCCGCTTTGATGGGGCAGGCTTGAAAACTCAAGTGGGACACCAACCTTTGAACCGCTGGAGCGAATGTGTAGAGAAGCAATGAGAATGAAAGGACGTTCTCATTTCAGGATAAAGTAAAATTTACCTGTTTAAAAATAACTTTTTGTGAAGGAGTATAAAATGACATCAAGAGTTTATAATTTTAGTGCTGGTCCCGCAATGCTGCCCACCCCGGTAATGGAGAAAGTGCAACAGGAATTCCTGGATTACCGAGGCCTGGGAGCCTCTTTGATAGAGATCAGTCACCGTTCAAAAGAATTTATTGAACTGATGGATCAGACGGATGCGTTGATCAAAGAACTCGCAAATTTACCAGATAATTACAAAATTTTGTATGTGCATGGTGGTGCCCGAATGCAGTTTTCCGCCATCCCCATGAATTTCATCGGTCGTAGCGCTTCAAAAAAAGCATACTATGTAGAATCGGGTGATTTTGCGAAACTTGCTCAAAAAGAAGCCATGCGCTATGGAAAGTCTGAAATTCTGGCAAGCAGTGCAGGAACTCGCTTTGATCGAATTCCTGAAATCGATATCGCCAAAATGGATCAGGATGCCGCTTATTTACACATCACCAGCAATAATACGATTTATGGAACCGCATGGCAAACCTTTCCGGATACAGGAACTATTCCCTTGATCGCGGATATGACTTCTGAGATTCTTTCAAGAACCGTGGATTATTCCAAGTTCGGTGTGATCTATGCGGGTTTGCAGAAGAACCTGGGGCCTTCAGGAATGGCTTTGGTTTTTGTCAGAGAAGATTTACTGGGAAAAGCAATTCCCGAAACGCCTACCCTCCTGGACTATGCGGATTATGCGGCAAACCACTCCGTTTCCAATACGATCAATACTTTTGCGGTTTATATGCTCAATCTGATATTACAATGGATGAAAGACCAAGGCGGCGTGAAAGCCATTGAGAAAGTCAACCGTAAAAAAGCAGCGTTGATCTATAAATGCCTGGATGACAGTCAGTTCTACAAGGCAACCGTACACAAAGATCACCGCTCCCTCATGAACGCGACGTTCGTATTGCCCAATGAGGAACTGCTGAACGCGTTCGTCAAAGGCGCGACAGCGCAAGGCTTGTACGCCTTAAAGGGACACCGCAACGTTGGCGGAGTTCGTGCATCCATTTATAATGCGATGCCGCTTGAAGGTGTTGAGTCTTTAGTCGCGTTTATGAAAGAGTTTGAAAGAACAAAAGGCTGATGCGTTTTTCCGGGTAATGACACATTATAAATAGTTGAGAGTTAGTATGGGGCTGATAAATGAAATTATTCATAAGAAATTTCCGATCCAACCCAAACGCTTTGTTTTTGCGGCACACACAGGAGACTTGGAGGTTGTCAAAAACTATTTAAAATATGTGGGTGAGGTTGATGTTAGCATTTCAGGAGACTATAATTATGCTTTAACAGCCGCAGCATTATCCGCTTTAGAACGCAAAGGTCAAATTGAGGTAATTAAAACGTTAATAGAAGCAGGCGCGGACCTGTATGTAGAAAATGAAAAGTTCGGCAATATCTTGATGATCGCGGTCCGACAAGGAGATTTGGAATTAGTTGATCTTTTGGTCAAGCATGGGATGGATATTAACGCAAAATGCAAAAGCGCTCCCTTTAAGGGGCTCAATGCTTTTTGGTTGGCCATCGCCCGCCACAAATTGGATATTGCTGAATACCTCTTGAAATGTGGGGCTAAAATCAGTGCTGAGGATGGCGCGTATTGCCTGAATGAGGTGATTCCTGCCGCACATCAGAAAGCCATTCCTTCGATTAAATTTTTACATGGTTACGGCATTGACATTAATGTCCCTAATCATGAGGGAACCTTACCGATTATTTATGCTTCGTACTGTGGTGAAGTTGAAGTAGTGAAGTGCCTGATTGATCTGGGTGCCGATGTTAATAAAATGGGCAAACCGACCTCCCTCATTCAGGTAGACAAAGCCACCGCCTTATTGGAAGCCACAAATCTGGGGCACATTTCGGTGGTTAAAGTTCTGCTCGAACAAGGGGCGGATCCTCGAATTAAAGCCTCGAATGGAAAAACACCCATGGTTCTTGCTACTGAAGCGGGGAAAAACAATATTGCCAACCTCCTTCAACGAGCAGAAGAAAAACTGATAAAAAAAGAAGCGGAACTCCAGAAAAAGAAGCAGGCTTTGATTAAAGAAACCGAAGCGCTTTTGCCGCCAAAACTGCTGGAAGCCTACGCTACTTTGGAGCTGACTGTGGGCGCAAGTACTGATGAAATGAAGCAGGCGTATAAGGATTTGCTCGCTTTCTGGCATCCCGACAAAGCTGGGACTAACGAGCGTAGACGGCTAATGGCCACAGAAAAAACTCAAAAAATTATTGAAAGTTATCAAGAGTTGAGAAGTTTTATTGGGTTCTGAGAAATCGTGATTGTTTTTTTTATTTTGGGGCGCACTTCACAAACACCTCGGAATCAAGAGGCTCAAACACGTTTATAGCAACTGAGTGAAGAGCAAACTGGTCTTTTAAAATAGGTGATCAATGAACGTTTCCGACTCTATAAAAATCCAAACTCTGATCACTACCGATCAAACCAAACAGTACAACGTATTGCTTGTGAACGATGAGGAATCGAGTCTTAATTCTCTTTCCGCCATCTTGGGCAAAGAATACACGGTTTTGACCGCAAAAAGCGGGAAGGAAGCCTTAGCTTTGATAAAAAATATTGAGAATCCTGAGGACATCCATTGTATTATTTCAGGTCAATCAATGCCCCAAATGACGGGTGTGGAACTGTTCAAGAATATTAGACCCCTTATTCCCAGATCCATTCGTATCATCCTCACCGCCACTAAAGATATAAATTCCATTATTGATTGTATTAACGAAGGACAGATTTACAAGTACCTAACCAAACCCATTGATCCTAAAGAACTGTTAGTAACGGTGAAAAGGGGGTTAGAGGCTTATGAACTGGGACAGCATAATATCAGGCTCATCAAAGAATTGCTCATACTGAATGCCTCTCTTGAAAATAAAGTCAAAGAACGTACCTCCGAGTTGGAAAACGCCTATCAAACGATCAAGTCTCAGCAGGAAATCTTCAATCAAGAGTTGGAAGAAGCGCGTAAAACCCAGATGAGTTTGCTCCCCAAAAAATTGCCTGTAATTCCCCATGTTAACGTTGCGGCCAAGTATGTTCCGATGCTCCAAGTTGGAGGCGATCTCTATAATATTGTTCAGGTAAGGGACCATTATTTTGGATTGTTTGTTGCGGACGTAACCGGACATGGACTTTCTGCGGCGCTAATTTCGTTTATGGTTTCTACCGCCTTTACTCAAGCCTGTCATAATCGCCTCTCCACCCAGGTAGTCTTGAACAAAGTCAATAATTTAATGTGCAAAACACTTCAAGCGGGGAAATACGCGTCCATTTTTTACGCGATTTATGATACGGTGCATCAGAAACTCACGTATACCAGTACCGGACATCCTCCAGGAATGATCATCAGGCAATCTCCGCTTGAGGTCCTTTCAATTAAGACGCAAGGAATGCCAGTCGGGATTTTTCCCGACAAAATGGCACACATTGAAGAAGCAACGATCCAAATGCAGCCAGGAGATAAATTGTTGTTATACACGGATGCCATTATTGAAATCTGTAATGAACAAGAACAACTTTTTGAAATCGAAGGACTGGAAAAATTCTTGTTGGCTCACAGTGCTTCTCCCATTCAATCGCTTCTCGACTCACTTTATGCTTATGGTCTCGAATATTCGAAGCAAAAATTATTTAAAGATGATTGTACCTTACTTGGAATAGAAATACTGAAATAAACGTTCAAAATCTCGCTTTTGCTTTAATCTTGGTTTGTTATTTTTTTCGTATAATGCTTAGAAGGATGATACTCGTAATCCTTGTTACCGGCCTTTTATAAACTTAATAGTTTACGAACTACCTCAACCAAGTAGAAGCGTAGGCTGAATGCCCCGAATTGAATATGAAAAGCCCTAACTATTCCCTTTTTAATCGAGCTGTGTACAAAGAGTCGCATCGTCTTAATTACCGTTTGCTGTTGGCGATTCTTTTGTTCAGCACTGTTTTTACTCTCGTTGAAACGGGCTTGCAATTGTATGTCGATTACAGAAGTGATCTCAAATTAATAGACAAACAGCTCGACTTAATTCAAAAAAGTTATGTCGCGCCTGTTACGCTAAGCGTGTGGAACTTTGACCGGAAGCAGCTTGAACTCTTACTGAAAGGCATAAAAAGCCTGGGAAATATTCAACAGGTCGAGGTCAAGGATCTTAAATGGACTCAAAACCACCTCAGATCCCCCGAGAGTGATCCTGCCGTCAAGTACTTTCCACTGACGTATTTCGCTCATTCAGAGGAAAAATGGGACCTCGGCGTAATGCGGATCGTGATTGCTCTGGATCCGATTTATCAGAGGCTTCTGGACAAAATTTTATTGATTCTGGTCACAAAATCGATCAAGACCTTTCTCATCTCGATCTTCATTCTACTCATTTTTCAATACCTGATAACCCGACATTTAAATACAATCGGAAATTTCACACGGCAACTTCGTTTAGGTCAACTCGATCAGCCTTTGACGCTCCATCGTAAAATAACGCCCGACGCCCCAAAGGATGAGTTGGATGAGTTGGATGAGTTGGTTGATGCCATCAATTCCATGCGTGTTCAAATGCGGGAAGATTTGACAATGCGTCAGGTGATGGAAAATGATTTACGAAAAAGCGAAGAAAGACTAGCGCAGTTTATGGACGCAGTTCCTGTAGGGGTCCACATCATGGATGCCCGGAAAAAAACCTATTATGCCAACACTAAAGCCAAAGAAATACTGGGCAAAAGTGTGATTCAACGTTCCGACATGGCGCAGTTGTTCAAAATACGTCAGCCTTATTTTGAAGGCGTGACTCAAGCTTACCCTGTTGAAGAAAATCCAATGATGAAAGCGTTGGCCGGAGAGCAGGCACATGCTGATGATATAGCTTTCTGTTATGAAAACCAAACCACCTCTTTAGAACTTTGGTCAACGCCTGTTTTTGATAAGGAACATCACATCGTCTATTCTGTCTCCGCGTTCTGGGATATCTCAAAACAACGTCAACTTACTGAAGAGAGAGATAAATTAAGCATTGCGATTGAACAGGCGGCAGAGGGCATATTCATCACTAATTCTGAGGGGGCCATTGAGTACATGAATTCCTCCTTTGAAAAAATTTCAGGCTACACGTTTCAAGAGCTTTGTGGCAAAAACCCACGTATTTTTAGAAGTGAAAAACATCCTGATAAATTTTATCGAAATTTATGGGAAACGATTGCGTCAGGAAAAGTGTGGACGGGAGAAATCATAAATCGTAATAAAAATGGAGCCTTATTAACAGAAATGGTGACCATCTCTCCCGTGAAAAACAAGGCTGGGAGGATTATCAGTTATATCGCCATCGTAAAGGATATTACTCATGAAAAGGAGTTGGAGCAACACTTAAGACGATCACAAAGACTTGAATCCCTTGGAACACTTTCAGGAGGTATTGCGCATGATTTCAACAACATTCTGCAGGGAATTGTCTTAAGTCTGGAGATGTTGAAAATGAAATCACCACCTGACGATGTGAAAATACATAACTTAATCGCGCGTGCCTCTGAGTATTGTAAACGAGGAGCCCAGTCCGTCAAACAAATATTGACCTTTAGCCGGCAATCCAGTGAAGAGCATTCCCTTATTGAAATCAACACGGTGATTAAGGAATCGATAAAAATGATCAAATCGATTTTGCCCAAAAACATCAATATCAAGACACACCTTGATGAAAATGGAGCAAAAATATTGGGAAACTATTCTCAAATTTATCAGGTTTTCATGAATATCTGTACCAATGCCGTTTATGCGATGCGTGCGGGAGGGGATTTAACGATCCGTTTGGTACCTGTCAAGTTGAGTCATCAAGAAGCCAATCTGTTGCATATCACGCTTGGCGATTATATCAAACTCGTGATTAGTGATACCGGTCCGGGGATGAACGCAACGGTCAAAGAACAGATATTTGATCCTTTTTTTACAACCAAACCCCCCGGAGAAGGCGCGGGCTTGGGACTTTCCGTGGCTCATGGCATTGTCGAAAATCATAGAGGCGCTATTACGGTAAAATCAGAAGAAGGGCGGGGAACAACTTTTGAAATATTTTTCCCTGAAGTTTATGTTGAATTACCGCCTGTGTTCATTGGAAATTACAGGAAGGCCACCAAAGGCGAACGAATTCTTGTGATTGATGATGAAGACACCATTACCTCGGTTTTACAGGAAGGCCTTAAGGAAATAGGTTATCACGTGACTATCGCGGATAATGGAAAGACGGCGTTGGCCTTGATACAGCAGAAAAAAGACGCCTTTGATCTTGTTTTAACCGATCAATCCATGCCAGAAATGACCGGAGAACAACTGGCCTTGATCCTGAGTCAAGAGAACCCTGGGCTCCCTGTGATCATCATGTCGGGATACGGAACTGATATTGACAAAGATCAACTTTGGGCAAAAGGGGTTCGGGACATAATAAGCAAACCCTTCGAACTCAATAACGTCGTCACGCTGATTCGTAAAATTTTAGACGCATGAACGAAGGAGCTATTTGCCCAGCGTATATTTTTCATAGAGCTTACTCCATCGTGACGCGCGACGGGAGGCTTCATTGATTGAGGAAATGACCTCATCAATTTCAAGCGGTTTCTCAAAATAGTCATAAGCTCCACCCTTCATACATTGAATCACATTGGGTAAATTGCTGTGCGCGGTAATGATGAACACCTGCATCATGGAATTCAACTCTTTAATCTCCGTTAATAATTCAATCCCGTTCATTTCATCCATATGGAGATCCGTAATCACTACATGAAAGAAACTGCGTTGCAAAACGGCCAGAGCCTGTTCCGCGCTTTTAGACGTACTCACGTGATGGCCCAGCTTGCTTAAGGCTTTATCCAGTACAATCCGAATGTTCTCATCATCATCAACCACAAGAATGTTTAACCTGGTACCTGCTTTTATCGTCATATAATTCCTATCTCGTAGAGGCCTTAATTAAGGCTTGTAAAAATTGAGCGCGATTTGCTGCGGTCATTGCGGCATTTCCAACTAATACGGCATCAAAAGGTAAAGGGGCAATAGTTTGAACATCTTGAGGACTTTGAATACAACTGGCACTGATCAGTAATTTGTTCAAGCCTTGTTTCCACTCTCGTAATTTTTCATATTTTTCCCACCACTGACAACTCACATGGATACTGCCTGTTTGATAGGTTTTAGGTTCTGCTGGAATTGAGGCAATGGGGCGGTTATTAATCATCAAAATATCTGGATTCATTTTTAATACGGGAGTCAATTCTGCTTCAAGAGAGCACTCAACAACGGCCTCAAGACCTATCTCCCGGGTGTCTTCCAAAATCTGTTCCAATTCGTATTCATTAAAATAATAGGCTAAAATTAATGCGGCACTTGCGCCTCGAACACGTCCCTCCCGCAGTTGATAAGGATGGATGATGAATTCTTTCTGAAGCAGGGGAAGGGACGTAAGACTACTTACCGTTTTCAGTGTTGCTAAGGACCCTCCAAAATAAGTTTCATCAGTCAAAACAGAGATCGCCTTCACGCCGCCTTCAACGTAATCCTGAACCACTGATTGCGGATCTAAAATGTCCACATTACTCGTTCCAGGAGCTTTGGCTTTAACTTCCGCAATCAAGGAAACAGGGGATCCCGGTGGACGATTGAGTGCTCGAGAGAAAGAGGGGGGCGGAAGCAGATAGGCAATTTCTTCTCGTAATTGTGCTTCACTTACGTGGTTTTGACGTTGTTGAATTTCCTTTTGTTTGATCTCGGCCATCTTATCCAAGAAAGTTTTCACAGGCCTCCTGTCGGTAAATCATTATCGGTTGCGTGATTCGTAAACAACTTTTTTCAGGAGTGCCAACGCAAACTTTGGCATTCCACACAGCATAGAAAGGGACCTCAATAACACCAGAATTAAGGAATACCATAAATTGTGCAAGTTTTGTATTTTTGCTGGGATGAGCACGATTCACGGAGACAAAAACGCGAACACTGCTTTTGGAAGAAAATAATTATCTTTCCAGTGTATTTTCCCTTTTTTGCCCCATGTTTTTTTAGTCCCGGGGACTAAGCTTACCCCTTCAAAATCAAAAAATAGCTTGGGCAAAAAATGCCAGTTCTTCATTTAACGCAAAGGCGCCAGGACGCAAGGGGACGCAAAGGGTTTTAAAATATTTCTTTGCGATCTTTGCGTCTTCGCGACTTTGCGTTAAAGATCAACGGTCAATTGGAAAATGAAAGATCCCAAGCTAGTGAGACAGGTTTTGTTTTTTCTATTTCCAACCCTTGATTTGTATCATCTAAACATAATATATAGTAAAGGAGAGTGCCATCATGCAAATAATCACAAATCTATGAAAAGAGGAGATCCTCATGAAGTTTTTATTCAAAATGGTATTTGGGATGTTCATTTACGCAGGAATAGGGTACGCGGTCTGGTGGGTTGCGCAAGAAAAAGGCCTACTGGCGGGCTTTGTCACCGCAACCAGTTCCCTTATTGGCTTAGTCTTCTTTGCTTCATTCATGCACGAGCGAAAAGCAAAGAAAAAGCCCAAGGAAACCGCACTCCCACCCAAGATCACCCCTCAGCAGTCCTCGGTTCCTCAGACTCCCTCCAGGCCAGCTCCTCCTGCTGGTATTTCCGGAGGTTCTGTGGTTTCTCCTCCCTCCTCATCCAGTCAGCGTATGGTGGTTACAGAAAACATGGAAATCATGGATGTGATCACGGGAGCCATTACCGATCATATCAAAATCACGCATGTCGCTCGAAATGGATTGATCAACATTGCACTGGATCGTTTAGAAAACTCGATGAGCAATGGTTTGGTCAAAAATATCGTCCGCGAGCGTTTGGAAAATCTAAAAGTTCATGGCCTCTACAATCAAGCTCCTGTCAAAGAAACGCCGCTGATTGATGTGGTTACCGTTGACTTTTTAATTTCACCTATCCCTAAAGAAATATCAGCAGAAATATTTAAAGCGATGGCAAAAATCAGAGAAAATCCGGTAACAGGTCCTCATATCGATTTGATGATTGATGAATTGATGAATGTTGTGGATAGTTCCCTTGCAAAAATTCTTGGGGATATCATGGACCTTATTCATCTCAAAGGCTTTGTGCGGAAATTACTGGTCAAAGCCGTAGATACCGCGTTAGGGATCTCCAGACGGACAGGCAAAAAACTCATCAGGGATTTGCCCAATGACCGCTTGATTCCTTTGGTTGAGTGGGGAGAAAGTATGCTTCGGCCCGTAGATATGGATTTTACTCAAACGTTGCCGGTCCCCATTGATGCCCAATATATGGCGGTGTGTCCCCTTTCAAGAAATGACGCGCAAAAAATATTTGACCTGGTTGACGAAGTCAAACAGTCTCCTCAACAAGGCGTCTACAGCGAAAGAGTGATTCGACTGGTGTTAGAGTTGGCAGATATTCCTATCAACTTTTATATCCGCCATCCGATGGAGATGCTGAATGTGGGGGATTTTGGCAAAAAACTTGTGAATTTCGGAATCAAAATTGTCTTGGGATTGGTCAAATCGACAGGTAAAAAAGTTGTTGATGATCTGGGAACAGAGGAACTGTTGCTAGGTGCCAATACCGTGGAAATTTTGGTCCGTCCTTTAGCGGTTACCAAAGAATCGGTGTTTATTCCACAGGACGCCGCTCAGGAGAATCGTGTGAGTGTTATGGCGTCCAACGCATTGTTATCATGAGTCCCCAATAAAGGAAGATATGCCCAGAAACCCCTCTGTTCCCATAAAAAATTCAATCACCACTCGTTTGCTTAAAATCGTCTTTGGCTCTTATTTTATTGTGGCTCTGAGTTTGACCCTTGCCCACATGGTTGCAGAGTATAATAACACAAAGGAAAATATTATTAATGACTTAAAAATTTTCCAAGGCACCTTTGAACATGCGCTGGGAGGAATCTTGTGGGATGTTGACGAAGAATTAGGTCATGAAACTTTGCTCGGAATGCTCAATGTCCCCATCATCCTTGGCGCTCGAATTGATAATGATTATGGCGAAGAATTTGGCTCAATGGGAATTGTTCAGAGTGATGACGGAAACTATGTAAACGTCTCCCCTGAGGGAAAACGAACGGCCCTCAAAAGTCAGGGTCTTTTTTCAGAGATTTACTCGCATTCTTTCAGAATTATTTTACGTAGAAATGACATTGAAAAATATGTTGGGAAGGGAACCTTTTATACCAGTGCGGACGTTGTTTTTGAAAAGGTTAAATACGGTTTTGTTTTTATTATTATCAACTCCTTCATCAAAACCCTTTCGTTATGGATCATTTTTTTGGTTGTCGCGCGACGCTTATTGTCACGACCACTTTCCATTTTGACTTCGGTCACAGGACACCTGGATTTGGATAAATTGGAAGACTTCAAACTAGATGTACAAACCAAAGGGATGAATGAATTTAAAGTCCTGGAACAAACCTTTATCGCAATGGTTGACAAGTTACAATTATCTAAAGAACGCTCAACCTCCTTAAGGCTTTTCTCCAATAGATTGGGTGATTTTAAGGAAAACATGGTAACGTTAAGAGCCGCGTTTGAGGAACTCTGTACTCATATTTCTGTGGACAATGCCGTCTTTTTTTCTGGCATAGAGGATTCGGCTCACACGCTTTCGGAAATGTTTAATGACAAGACTCCGCTATTGACCAAGGCGCCCTCGCTCAAGTTATTAAGCGAAATTTTTTCAGATCCCGTTGAAGAGGTGGTGGTGTTCAACAATGTGGAATCCGAAGCGGTGCTTCAGCAATTTTATCTCAACGAAATGAAAATCAATGTCACCGATTGGCATTTTGTGCTCATCCATTTCCTGGATTTTCCTCATTATTTAATCCTCCTCTATCGTCACGCCAAGGGCCATTTTTTTGACAGTACGGATATCGAGTACATCAAAAGCATGATTAACGAAATAGAAATCGCACAAAAAAACATTGAGGCGATCAGGGATTTTACCCGTATGGAAAATGAATTGCTGACCACAGCCGCTGTGCAACAGGCACTTTTTCCTAAAAAATTGCCTGATATCCATAACATTGAGTTTAGTACCTATTTTAAAGCCGCCAGTGAATCTGGAGGCGATTGGTATGGCTTCATCCATCAAAATGAAAAAAAATTGTATGTGTTTATCGGCGATGTCACAGGGCATGGGACCCCAGCCGCACTGGTTACCGCGGCAGCCAGCGCAACGTGTCGGACCTTGGATAAAGTCTATCGCAACAGTGAGTATTATCCTTCTCCCACAGAATTTATGGATTACCTCAATGCCGCTGTCAATGCGACGGGGTTTCCTAATTTTCTGATGACTTTTTTTATTGCCCAAATTGACCTGACGAATGGGGCTTTGACCTTTTCCAACGCGGGCCATAATTTTCCCTTCCTCCTCTGCGCTGATGGCCAAATCATCCCGATCTTGAATAAAAACCAGCGCCTGGGCTTTGATTGCCAAAGTATCTTTACTGAAAAACATTTACAGTTGGAATTTGGAGACAAGCTATTCTTTTATACCGATGGACTCATTGAAAATGACAACCCTGTCGGTGAAATGTGGGGAGAGCGAAGACTCGTGCGGTTTTTGAGGGAAAATCACCAACTCTCTGTTGGAGAACTCAGCGAAAAACTCGTCAGTACCGTCTCTGATTTTTATCAGCAAAATCCATTTAAGGATGATGTGACCTTTGTCGCCTGTCAGATCACCAAACCTTTCCCCAAAATACAGCGACGTTAAGGCGTTGGATAGTTTTGAAGGGTACTTTCCGGAGCGACATAAATCATGAGATAAACCACAAAGCCGACCAGCGATAAAATGCTGAGGCTGACGAACAGCAAGAACAACACACTTTTTAATTTCGAAACCGAAAAACGCCTGTCTTTTTTAAAATAATAAGAGTTACGGCGATGATCCAGCCCCATAAAAAAGGAGTAATAGAATTTGATAAAATAAAGCGGAAGAATTCCTCTGAAGTCCATTAAGTGCTTTTTCCTCCAGATGACAGCGCGAATAGCATTTCTAAAAGCCAAGAGTTGTTCTGTACTGAGTGTGTCATGAACTTCGGGGTCGATGTTGTATAAAACAGGATCGGTTATGGGATCCATAAACTCAGTGTGTTTTTTCATGACTGCTCCTTGGCGCAAAGGTTGGGGTTTAATCGATAATGCTGTTGAGTCCGTCTTTTGACAAAAGTTTCAGTCCGGCGGGCAAAGAATCGCCCAGAAACCATTCATTGGATTCGGCCGAATAGGCCCCCTGATCGGACTGAGGCTCTTCCAATAATTGGATTAAGGCGGTTGTTTCCGGTTGAGTCTTCAGGAACGTTAATACCTGATGACGCAAGGCCAGATGGACATCCTTGCTTCGGTTCCCCGTCATTTGAGTCATCCGTGTTAAAATTAAAGGTAAATCCGCTTTAAAGGGCAAAGCCTTTTCATTTTTGATCAACCATTCCACCCACGGTTCAACCCCTTTAGGCGAGACAACGTTCAAAGTATTTCCGTAAACAGGAATTCGTGCGCCTAAACGGGCCAAACACCACCCCTCAATGCCTGTCAGCGCCTCCGTCTTCGCTTGTTGAAGCAACTCATTCCCTAAAACTTCCTTATGATTGGCTGAAATATGTTCCAAGCTTGCGGCAAGACGCCACAACTCGTTTAACGCAGACGGAGAAAACAGGGCTTTCGAGCCTTTTTTGGTTTTTGGAACGCCAGTTGTTTTGCGCTTGTTCTGCGTTTTGATTTCATTCAACTTGTTCAAAATAAGCTTCAACAATAATTCCTGATGTTGAGGAGTGATCCCTGCGGCAACACGACGGCACATGACCCACCATTCAATTTCAACCGATTTTTCATTGCGAAAATGAATTCCTGAGGTGAAAACTTCCGACAGTTGTTGCATCCTCAACTCATCGCCAGGAACGCCCAAGCCAGGACGTAAAAAAAATCCGGCAAATTTATACCAATTCAACTCATGTTGGACGGAACGGTTTCTGCGGGTCAGGCCTTCGTGTAAGGCCTCCCACAGTTGACGTAAAACAAGAGGCGACCATTCTTTACGCGGGAGATTCAAACAATTTTCCAAGGCTCGATAGGTGACAGAAACCTCTGTCGATTGTTGAGGTTGCCCCGATTTCCCTTTACGAAGCCATTGTTTCAGCAACTCCGACGCTTGCTCCAGTCCGGGGAAAAGTTCCTGCGCCCCAGGCATGGTTTGTTGAAGAGATAAGGACGGTTGATCCGTTTCCTCACGAATACGAAACTCCAATTTCCATTCTAACTGATGATCAGGATCCACGCAGTAAAGATTGAGTGTGCCTATCTCATTCAGTTGCGCTCTCAGATGAATCTCGATTTCTTTGGTTTTTTTACGAATCAACGCTCTGTCAGGAGTGATGAGGGTTTGAATGGGCGGCAGCTGGATGAACTGATCCTTGAGTTTCTGTGAGGAAAACTCAAATAGGGTGCCGGGTTGATCTTCGGGGCGATGAATGGAAGAGATCATTCGAAACTGAATGGGTTGATTGATCCGTAACAGAAAAGTAATAGTTGAAACGGGGATTAATGTTTGGGGTGTCGCGTGTTGGGGCAAGACACACAACCAGGCTTCTTTGCCGGAGTCGGTTCCCTGTGTTTCCAGGTGGAGGTTGATATAATAAGAGCGTGCACTCCCTCCTTCAATCAACCACCCCGAACCTTGACGAGCCAACTGATAATAGGCCGCGCCCCGGGCTACCGCCAGATGAAGATCCAACGAGGCTAAGACCACCATCGGTTGCTCTTTGGCCTTGAGCCCCTGCGCCATCGCCTCATGACGCCATTCTTCCAATTGTTCCAGTAATCTCGTCCTGATTGGCTCCGCTAATAACACCCCCCCATTGAAAAGAAGTTGATCCGGGAAAAAGGCTTGTGGGTTTATTTTTAAATAATTTTTTAAAAACGCGCCAATGTGACGTGTGATCGCAGGCTCTTGCGCATAAGGCAAGCCTATTTGCCGTAACCCTTGCGTGCTATGAGAGGGCGGAGGCGCATTCCAGGGAATTTTAGGCAAAAAGCCTTCTATCAGCAATGAACTTAGCGTTTCAACGGAAAGTTTGGTGCTTTGTGTGTTTCCTAACAGTGAGCTTCCAGCACGGGCGATGGTGATGATAACCTCCCGGTGATCTCCGCTAAAAAGTTGTTCTTTTCCACGTCGGCACTGCTGAACTAAGGCATCCCATAATTGGAGCACTAAACGCTTTTGACCTTTTGAAAACTGTGCTTCTAAATGGGCGGCAATCGCCAAATCCATATTATCGCCCCCCAAAAGGAGATGATCACTCACGGCAACGCGTTCAAAAGTGGGTGTTGGCTGCTCTGCTTTAAAAAATGTCCGCATTAAACTGAAATCTGAGGTCCCGCCGCCGATGTCAATGACAAGGGTTAAATGTTTTTCGTTTTGTTCCTTGAAGGGCTCTTCTTGATAATGGTCAACGAGCCAGGAATAAAACGCGGCTTGAGGTTCTTCCAGTAAACTGTATTTTTGAAATCCGGCCTGCTTAATCGCATAATCCGTTAATTCCAGGGCAACTTCATCAAAAGAGGCGGGAACCGTGACCACAAGGCTTTGAGCTTCCATTTTCAAAGCAGGGTTTTCCTTGGCAAAGCGAAAATTCCAAGTCTCTTTGATATGATTTAATAACGCGGTGGTGACTTCGACTGGAGACCAGCGGGGAAGGTCGGCCTCCGATTGAGGTAAAAATTTTAAGTGGGGATCAATTCCGTGATAGCAAAGCCAGGATTTCGCGGAATGAATGGAGCGCTCAGGATGTTTTGTCAGTTGTTGCTTGGCCCATTCTCCAACGACCACAACCGATTGCTCATTCCAGGGAGCGCTCCCACGCTCACCTTGGGTTTCATGGGCGGTTGGCATGTATAAAACGGAAGGCAATAGCGGGCGGTCATGTATTTGCTCTTCGGAGATCCATTGAGAAATAAAAAAATGATGCAGCCGTCTTGTCAGATCTTCTTGATCTGAGTAGAAAACAGAGCAATTGCTCGTTCCCAAATCTATACCGATCAGATAGCGACTTTTTATTTGTTGCATTGAAGTTCACTCGGAAAGCGCATTGAATAACTGTAACCCAAAACTAAGGAGAACTCCTAGAGTCTAAAACAGCTATCAAAACACTACAAGCCTATATTCGGAAGTTAAAGACTTACCGGAAAACCGGGTTGAAGTAAAGGGAATGAAGGCCTTTTTTCTTTTCAGAGCAAACCTTCATCCCCCTATTTGTCGCACGAAGAACATCACGACACCCGCATGAAAATATCAACTTAGACGGGGCAGCCTTCAATCATCGTTGGTGAGAAAAATATTTAGGTTAGAGGAATTTATAGACGTATTTCAGACATCCGCCAGCAGCACCAGACGTAGTATCATAAACGTAGTTATTGTCATTGAAGTTTTCTTCATCAATTTGGGAGATTCCGCTTGCGGAGGCGACTCCAAGTTCAATCAGATTCACTTTAGACAAGAATACTTTATAGGACAGATAGGTGATCCGATGAGTACCTTCGGTCTCTGTTTTCAATTCCTTTCCTGTCGCAATGTGCCAGTTTCCGGTATCCACCGTGGATTTTTCTGAAACGGAATGCACTCCAAAACCAAAGGTACCAGGACCAACTTTGACTTTCAGAGCCAAGCCGATAGTGGCGTTTTCAGTCGTTGTTTGCTGAACAACACGATCACCATTCGCCGCAAACAAAGGTCCGCCATCTTTCATCGCTCCGGCCTGTGATTTGACAGTTTTTCCTCCATAGCTCAAGCCGATTTCCCCTGAACTGAAGGTATAGAGCAATCCTAAGCTAATCCCGTTTAAATCTTCTTTAGGCTCAACGGTGGGTAAAACAGAGTATTGGGTATAATCCGTTTGAGGATTTACTGAAGAAGCAGGTGAGACTTGGGTGCTTTCGTTGGAGTCTTCCTCAATTTCCATCGTGTAGACGGTTCGTCGTTCCTGATACTCAAAACCGACGGTCGCTTGCAGAACCTTAGCGAAGTTATACTGCATACCGGGGCGAACGCCTCGATACTGATACTTGCCATCGTTGGCAAGAGGAACAGACACCTGATAATCACCCGCAAATTCGGTTCTCATATTCCAGGTAAAACCATTGGTCAGCATGTCATCTCCGGTATAGGGCGTTGGAGCCTCTGGCGCCACCACGATCAAGGTATCCTGACCCACATAGTACGGCGTATCATGGGAATCGAGTTTTCCGATGCTCAGATCCCAGTTTTTCCGGGGACTGACAATGATGGCTCGTGCTTCACGAATTTCCGCCTCTCCGGAGGTATGCATACGGATTTTGGCCAAGCCAGCAACAATATAATCATTCATGATGGTATCCTTGCCTCGTACAACAAGGGTCAGGTATCCATGCAGATTTGGCAGTTCGGTATTGGTGATTTCTTTTTTGTTCAACCCGTTGAGCGATGATTGGGACTCTTTTTCAATTTTGTCGTTTTCATAATCCATTTTCATGGTGACAGAACCTACAAATTTTTCCTTGAGTTCTTGGATTACCGCTTCTTTTGGATCGAAACGAGTCATGTCCCGTTCAGTGGAATCCTCCCCCAGAGAGCCGGCAAACAGGGGTTGTGCCATCAACGCTGACACCGCGGTTACCATAGTAAGACGTTTTAAAAACTTCATAAATCCTCATATATTTAGCTGTTATCTATAAAACCTGATTATTTACTGCTGAGGTTTGGTAGGAATCCCGTTGCCCGGGAACATTTCATTGAATATTTGATAAGCGATCGTTTCAACATAGCGTTCTCCGGCAATTCCAAATTTTGCGCTGTTTTGAATCACCACCAGCCAGGCATCCTGCCCACTATGATAGTTAATGGATAATACGCCGCCATTGATCTGCCCGGAATGCCCCAGCAAGAATCGGTCTCTCAAAATAATCCCCAACCCATAGTCAAGGTCGGTTCGAGTCGGACGGAACTGGTAGAACAACTCCGGATGGTTGGCCGGGTTGCGCAGGTCGATTACCTCATTGCTCAGCATTGGAGCCTTGGTGAGGGGATTGACTCCGGTAGTCATGGCTTGAATCCAAGTCAGCAGATCTTTGACGTTAGATACAATCTGTCCGGCAGAAAACGCCAGAGAGGCATCCTGTTCGGTGATGTTTTCCCAGATACCGTCAGGATTGTTGTAGTCATCAAAATACATATTGGCCTGATAGCCGGGCATTTCGATGCCTTCAGGGAAATAGGTATTATCCATTTTAAGCGGTGTCAGCAGTTTGGTTTGTAAAGCGTTCTTAAACGATGTGCTGTACAGTTTTTCGACAATCAGTCCCAGCAAATAGTAGTTGGTATTGGAGTAATGGTAATTTTTTTCAAAAATAGTTGTGGCGGGATTTACGGTACCATCTGTTGCCGTCACTTCCGTAACGAAGGTCTTGGTTGGATCGCATTCACTATGCAGTGAGTTGGAGGCAAACAAGACGGTTTCTGGGGCGAAGGGGATGTAGTAAGACTCAGGATACTGTTCTGTGGTAATGGGCAAGAGTAAATCCGTGTAACTTGGCAGACAGGTTGTATGTTCCAGCAAGCGGTCGATGGTTACTTTTTTCAGCTTAGGTTTGCTCAAAGAACCATGTTTCAAAGTTTCCAGATACTCCTGATAAGGAGTCGGCAACCAATCCCATGCGTTACTGGCAGGTGTTATGACTTGCCCGAATTTATCACGTTCCGGAATGGCACGGAAGGTGGGGTTTGTTGCACTGAGATGCTCCATCAGCACCAGCATGGACGTAAACGTTTTAGTTCCGCTACCGATACGAACCACTCGGTCAGGATCCAGTTTGATTTGTTTTTCCAGATTGGCATATCCGCTGGAACCATACCAATGCTTGTACACACCGTTTTCTTTCATTTTAATGGCGACACTCACGCCGACGATCGGAGGAGCCAGATCACAGGTAGTCGCACGTGGATACTGGGTTTTCCATCGGTCAACATCAAAACCATCCAGGCAGGATTTGGTGGTGGCATCATTCAGGATGCGCTGGATCTTGGATGATGACGCACTACTAAGTTCAGGTAATCCTTCCGGATTCGGAGTATTCGGATCAGCCAACGCTGGTGTGACGCCAGCGTTTTGTTTTCTTTCCGGGTATTCCATACAACTTCCCAATCCGAATACCAGCAGAATCACCAGTATCGTCGCTTTCATTTTTTTAACGTTAAAAACATACTTCGCTTTCATAGACACTCCATGAATGAGTTTACTGTAATGATGATTAATCAAATCAATTCAAGCTCAACTCGAATTGCATAAAGAAACATTGTGCCCCGGTTTATGAACCAAAAGAAAGTCGCCGGTTTTCACCGAAACTTTAAGGTCCATAAGACACACTATAGCATAGATAGTCATTAAAAGTATGTCCCTCCTTTTAGTAAGACACTAAAACACAGGGAATATATTTTATAAAATGCGACATCCATTCCTGTAAATCAAAAGCAAAAATTAAACCATCTGAAGCTTATTTCTGTTTGCATAAAGACATATTATGCATCAGCTTGAGCCATATTCTAATGAACCAAAATCAGGCAATGAAGACAGACAAAAGCCAAACGCTATGCTATCAAGAATTCCCTCGTTAATAACCGTTGGAAGCCTGAAAAACAGGAGCTCATCAACACCGCATTTTAATTTTTTTCCAAATAATTTGATTTCTCCTGGCAGTTTAATTTCGTCTGTGTTATCCCCTTACGTTCCTCCTCAACATGCTCATCAAAATGATGAATTGCCTTTAACCCCAACGAACACAGCAGTAAGACCAGACTATGCAATATTTGAAACCCATTATGGATCAGAATTTTTTGGAATATGCGTCATACGTCATTAAAGACCGCGCCATTCCAGATCTGAATGATGGATTGAAGCCCGTACAACGTCGAATTTTACATACGATGATGAAGATGGATGATGGCAAGTTCAATAAGGTTGCCAACATTATTGGAGATTCCATGAAACTTCATCCTCATGGGGATGCTTCCATCGGTTCGGCAATTGTTGTGCTGGCAAACAAGGAATACTTTATCGACAAACAGGGAAACTTCGGTAATATTCTCACCGGAGATCCCGCGTCTGCCGCACGATATATTGAAGCCCGCCTGACTCCATTGGCGAAGGAAGTCCTTTTTAACCCTGAAATCACAGAGTTTATTCCAAGCTATGATGGTCGTAATCAGGAACCGGTCACATTACCCTGTAAAATTCCATCGGTTTTATTATTGGGCGCAGAAGGCATTGCGGTCGGGATGTCAACACGCATTCTTCCTCATAATTTCAATGAAGTCTTGGAAGCACAAATTGCATACCTGCAGAATCAACCCTTCGAATTGTATCCGGACTTTCTAAGTGGAGGTCTGATTGATGTGAGTCAATACCAGGAAGGTGGCGGAAAAGTTAATGTTCGTGCAAATATCGAAGTTGTGGATGATAAAACGTTGATTGTCCGGGATGTTCCTTATGGAGTTACCACCGAGACTTTGATCCAATCCATACAAGACGCGGTAAATAAAGGAAAATTTAAACTTTCTTCCATCAACGACTACACCACTGATGCCGTAGCCATCGAATTAAAGACCGTTCGTGGGGTGAATGCCGAAGGCGTAATTCCTCAGCTTTACGCGTTCACTCAATGTGAAGTTTCGATTTCTGTCAACCTCCTGGTGATTCAAGATAACCAGCCTGTTCAGATACCAACCGCTCAGATCCTCAGGCATAGCACGGATCGTTTAATCAAGCTGCTGGGGCTTGAATTGGAACTCGCCTTGGCAAAAACAAAAAAACAATGGCATCATAAACAATTGGAAATGTTTTTTATCAGTCATAAGATTTATCGGGACTTGGAAGAGTGTGAGAGTTATGAGGCCGTTCTGGAAACCGTCAGTAATGCCATGAAACCCCTGCGACGACAGTTGGAGGAAGCGATCACAAAGGACGATCTGGAAAGACTCCTGACCATCCAGATCAAACGTCTCTCCAAATTTGATCTGAATAAGAGTCAAGAGGAGCTGACGCAACTCGAAAACACCATTCAAAATTATCAAAATTCCTTGAAAGATGTCAATCGTTATACGATCCGCTATATCAAGAATTTGATCAAAACGTATGGAAAACTCTACCCTCGCCGAACAAAAATCAGCGAATTCAAACCGGTTAATCTCAAGGAGGTTGTAGTCAAGGATCAAAAATTAGGCTGGGACGAAAAGGAAGGATACATTGGAACCGTGATCAAAGCCGAGCAGACAATCCTTTGCACAACTTATGATCGCATTGTGGTGTTTCATACAGATGGTCGGTATCGCGTCGTTAAAGTTCCTGAAAAATTATTCATTGGGAAAGATGTCATTCGAGTGGACAAGGTGGACACAGGCCTCATTTACAATCTGATTTACTACGAAAACAGGGAACAAATCTGCTATGCCAAGCGTTTTTCTGTAGAAAAATTCATCCTGGACAAAGAATACCGGCTGTTCACAGAACAAGAAGGAGCGGTCATTGCTCACTTTAGCGCAGGCCCGGGAGTCATGGTTGAAGTTCAGTTTGTGCCAAAAGCAAAAATGCAAAAAGCACGGGAACTCTTTAATTTTGATGACCTCGCCGTTAAAGGCGTGAGTGCCCGGGGCAACAGGGTCTCAACCAAACCTGTAAAACGAGTCAAGATCATCAGCAAAGCGACAAACCTAGAAAACTGAGTTTTTGAACAATAAACACTGGCAGCTTCTATTGATCATGCAGGATGAGCTTCCGCGAAGGATCGCCAATTTCTAATCTTCAGCTCAGCATCATAGACTCTTTTCGCAATATCAAAGCTTGGACACTGAGTTGCATAGTGATAGGGGAGTTCCACAAAACCATCGGGTTCATGTTCTTGAACAACCGGTTGTCCCTGATTTAGGTAGCAATAATATGAATGGTATCTTGTCAACATCATGTCCTCCTACATACAGGATTCAAGCAAACACTGTTAACTAAATGAAATGCATGATCTCTGCCATTAATTTCCTGGTAAAAGTATCGTTACACCAAGTATAAGAACCTGAAGTTGATAGTTTGAACTCTTTACGAATGATATGAATATGAAATATGTCCTTGTGCTGGTGGTTTTGTCGATGGTGGTAGGGTGCGGGAGCGCAAAAGTTCAAACAGGGGCAAAAGACATCAATGCGGCCATAGACAACAAAGGAACGACCCTGTTAATGATGGCTGTGTATAAAAATGAGTTCAATACCGTTCAAATGTTGATTAAAAAAGGAGCCGATGTCCAGGCCAGGGATCAAGACGGCTGGACCGTGCTCATGTTCGCGGTTCAATCCAGAGATTTGGAAACCGTCAAATTTCTCATCAATAATCATGCGGATCCCTCCATTAAAAACAAGCGTGGACAAACCGTCCTAGATCTGGCAAACGCCAGCAATCAACCGGAAATGGTCAGGTTTCTTTGGCCCTTGATTAATAAGAACGGGTAAAAATAAATTGATGGATGAGTCTGGTTTTTTACGTTGGCAGACGGCGCATATCCTAGCGAAGGAGTACCCGAAACACTATATCCTTTGGTTTGGAGTGACTTTACCTTGAAGTCGATATTTCGGTGGTGTCCCAGATTGACTTCCTGCTATAGAAATCATATGAATTCTGTCTTTTCAACATTTTTTCCTGACCCGTCAGAACCTTGAGTCTCAAAGACAACAAAGGCCAACGTAGAAAACGTACTCCTGCTATGGCCGCTGGATTAACTGACCCTATCTGGAACACTGAAGAGTGGATGACTTACCCAGCTAAAGCTGGGTAAGTCATTCTGGGACACTACCCAATTATAGCTGTCCAGGAAAGTTTTTTCCCTGGGAGCGCGGGCATCTTACCCGCAAAAGCGGGCGGGACACCCGCGCTCCCAGGACAAAACTTATCTTGAGCACTATATTTGAAATTCTGAAAAGCTGTAAAGGAAGAGGCTCATACCCACAAATCCTCTAAAATCCAGGTTCTATCGTGTTTCAGAAAAGTATTTTGGGCTGGGAGCGCAGGCGTCCCGCCTGCTTTTGCGGGCAGGATGCCCGCGTTCCCAGGAAAGACTTATCTGAAAGTTTATATTTTGGAAAGATGTCTAATAACTCTCAATATCTTTTGCTGGGTCCAACGCTCAATTACATGTGATTCATTTTGAAATACAGGAGACTATGGAAGCGTTTTTATGGAGTAATCTTCCTGCTGACTACCAAATCCTACTGACTATTCAGCAATTTCGTCAGCCTTTGCTAAATTATTTTTTTACCGCGATTACAAGTATGGGAAGTACAGCAGGCTATATTGTTTTTCTCACCCTTTGTTACTGGTCCTATCATAAAAAACAGGGGCAAAGTTTAGCCTTTCTTGTTTTGTTTAGCGGCATCATCAACCTTGTCATCAAGGAAGTGTTTCAAATCCCGCGGCCCTACGATCCCGCAATTCAGACACTGCTTTTTCCTGGCACTCCGTTGTTAGTGTCACTTGATTTTGAAGCAACTTATTCTTTTTTAAGCGGTCACACTCAAGGCTCCGTCGTTTTATGGGGATTCCTTGTTATAAAAATGAAGCAGACGGCCCTGAGAATCATCGCTTTGTTATTGATCCTGTTGATTCCTTTTTCCAGACTGTATTTGGGGGTTCATTTTCCACAAGATATTCTGGGTGGATATGTGGTAGGGGGGGTGATTTTAGGCCTATGGCTCTTGGGTGAAAAAATTGTAGTTCAGAGGGAGCTTAAATTATACAGTCTTTATTTGCTGATTGGCGTTCTGGCTACGTTTCTGGCAGTAAATTTCCCGCAAAAAGCGGCAATGACTGCACTCGGCGCCTTATTAGGGCTAGGAGCGGGGTTTGTGTTTGAAGAAAAATATTTAAACTTTAGTACCAGAGGCTCCTTTCCGCAAAAACTGCTTCGAGGCGGTGTGGGATTGGGACTTGTTACCCTGACCCATATTGGGTTGAGTTTGTTATTCAAATCATACACGCCGAACTCTATGGCGCTACAACTTTGGGCACAGGGAATTCGGTATGGACTCTTAGGACTGGTCAGCGGTTTAGGGATTCCCTGGGTCCTCGTCAAAATCCATTTAGCCGATAAAAACCAGACTTCTAGAATTTCCAGTTAAAGCCTATGGCGTTAGGCGTAATAAAGAAAGAGCCCTGTCCTGCTCCCGGGTCAGGAGGGAATCCACCGGGACGTTTTGCGTTAGGATCCCAAACGGAACGTGTTCCGATGGAAACACCTACCATACTTCCTGTCACAATCCCCAAACCAATGGATCTCAGCGTATCTCTAGCGGTCCGAGAAGCTAAAAGAGCGATCCACCCCCCAATCATCAAACCGGTTCCCGCACCATAAGCGACATTTAAAGGAGCGTTGATTTTTTCTTCCAATAGTAACTGTCTCTGCTTGAGAAAAATGCTCTCTAAACTCTTTTCGGCACCTTCCGGGATCAAGCTGTCATCAATATACTGCTCCTGGGTATCTTGCTCTTCATTCAGAAAGGAACCTTCTCCATCAGCGTCGCTATCTCCTTCATCGAGGCTGTCAAAGCCATCTGAATTTTCAAAATCATCACCAAAATCCGTCTCCTCGTCATCAAGTTGATCCGTTTCGTCAAAAGAGGAATCGTCTTCAAATTGTGATTGCGCGAAGACAGCCGTGCTTTTACTCAACCATAATCCGACTATTAGACAAATAATGAGATTGACAATCTTAGTTTTTTTTATGAGCATAAGAGCTTCTTTGAATGAGAACGTAAGGAGAAGGATGAAAACATCTGTGAAATAAGGGAAATGCAAATATTATTCACTAATCAAAAAAAAACTGGATTCGGGTGAACTTTTTTGAGAAATTGAGGGTCAGAATTCTTAACAAGAGATTAAAATATCAAAGCTTAAGGAGTTGTGAATGTGTGCTTATACGAAAAATGGGTTCATTTCCCTAATCATGGGATTAGTATTGCTAGCGGGAATTGCGGTAGAAAGTGTGAGTGCTCAAGAGAAGGGGCCCCTGATGTTTAATACTCAAGTTGGCTTCACACTAGGGGGTGTTGTGGCCGGAGCGGGTATTGGAGCTGTTGTGTGGTTGACGGATCCCTTAATTGTTGATATCATTGACAGCATCCGTTGGGGGGTTGTTGTGGGCTCAGTTTTGGGTTCCGCGGCAGGATTTTATGTACTCAAGCAGGCCGTCATCTATCCTGACCAACCGGAAGACAATCCTTTGTTGAATAAGTTACTGGGTTATCAAAATCAGCCCCTCGAGTTTTCTATCATCAAGAAGGATTCCTACTCGGCAAAAAAGCCTAGGAGCCCGAAAATGAAATTGACCTTACTTCACTATACTTTTTAATCACTCTGAGGAAGCACCATGTTTCGTAAAATAGGTATCCTTCTGTGGATCATCATGAGTATGACTCAAGTTTGTCTGGCCCAACAGGCCGTGACTCCGCCAGCCGCTCTGCCGGCAGTTCCGCCGGCAGAAACGGATCAGACTCAAATACAAATCAAGGATCCCGTGATGAAATCCGTGTTTTGGAATACCTTAATGGGTTCCGCTTGGGGCGCGATCATGGGGAGTTCTATCGCCTTAGCGGATTCCTCCGCTGATTTTCGGGAATCTCTGCTACTCGGCACCACGCTGGGAGGACTTTTCGGTTATGGTTTTGGGATTGTTTTAGTCATCAAAGGTTTGAGTTTTGACCCTGCCATCATTCCAGAGTCTCCTTTGCCCAATTTGAGAAGACGTCAGGCTGGTCTTTTTTACGATAGAAATGAAGACTTTCAAAACACCTCTTTTGCCTCAGCGTCTCATACCTCCAAGGCTTCCGCTCCATGGGATGTAAAAACTACCATTTTTTATCTGCGCTTCTGACCTCAAATGATAAAAGCCTCAAAGTCTATTCAAGAATCGCATCCTTACTACAGGGTGTTATGGGGAAACCGGAAAGAAATGGCGCTGCTTTTTTTGCTCATCAGTGCGTTTTTTTATTTTTCCAGCATTTTTAACATAGAAAAGGAAACCCTTGAATCCCCTGCAGAGTTAATCAAAACGTTAACCCTGGAAGGGGTGGAGATTGAAGATTTCAAAAGAGAACATAAGCGTTGGAAGATCCTAAGTACTCACGCCACCTTTATGGAAGAGACGCGTAGTTTCTTACTGGAACAGGTTGAAATTCTGATTTACACCTCAGAAATTTCAGGGGAGCCTAAAGTGGATATCCATGTCAAAGCACAGCAAGGGATGGTGGATGAGCCTTCACAACAGGTGGTTTTAAGTGGGAACGTGGTAGGGACACGGGGAAGCGATTTGCAAATAAATACAGAAAAAGTAATTTTTGATTATCAAAATGAACATTTATCAGCTCCGGACTCAGTGATTTTACATAAAGAAAACAGTACTTTTTTGGGGGTAAATTTAAACTATCAGCTCAAAGATAAAAAAATCAGTATGGATAATGTCGAATTAATACGCTAAGAAACAAGAGTGACAAAATAGAAATTGAAAAATAAAATGTAATTTCATTGAACCCAATTGCTGGGGACTGTTCTATATAGGCAGGAATCTTTTATTAAAGATAACCTTTCTATGATAATCAGTACCTGACATGAGGGATCGTAATTAAGGTATACCCTAATGGTATCCCATGGATGACGAGATACTGATTAAAGCTCATTTGAGTGGTGATAAAAAAGCGTTTGAGATACTAGTCAAGAAGTATCAAAATTTAGTAGGACGACTTTGTTATGCTATTTTAAAGAATGAAGCGATGGTTCCTGACGTAGTACAGGATGTTTTTATTGCGACGTACCGGGGATTAAAAAAATTTCGTGGAGAGGCGTCTTTTAAAACATGGATTTATAAGATTTCAGTCAATGAATCGCTTCGTTATTTAAAAAAAGCGCGGAAGCATCAAAGTTTTTTTCAGGCGGAATCCGATTTACCAGCGAACTTTGAGGAGGCGACCTTGATCTATATGGATCACAGCCCCTCTCCTGAGCGTCTGGTTCTGAATGCACAGCGAAAACAAATAATTCAAAGAGCACTGCATAAATTGAGTGATAATCACCGACTGGTTTTGTATCTTCATTACCAGGATGATGTGCCGGTACATGAGATTGCGGAAATACTGGATGTTCCCGTTGGAAGTGTAAAATCTCGCTTATTTTATGCGCGAACGCGAGTGAAAGAACTGTTGACTCCATTTTTTCAACATATTTCTGTGACAGATCAAAAAGGAGAAGAAAATGTTATGTGAAAAAATGCTGAAACTTCAGGAGATATCCGTTAAATATCCAGAACAGTTGGACCTTCCAGAGTGGAAAGAACACTGGGAACAATGCGAAGATTGTCAGCAAGAACTCAAAATTTTGAAGGATTCGCTGGCATTGTATCTCCAGGTTGAGAACCCCACACCCGCCTCTATCTCAGAACTGGACGTTTGGGACGAGTTACAAGCCAAGCTGTATCCGCCACCTCAACAATGGCAAAAATTTCAATGGCGTGTGCTGTCGGCCGCGGCAATGGTTACGTTGGTCGTAGGAATTTCAGGCTGGTGGTATTCAGCTCAGCAAATAACCGACATTCCCTCTAATTATAAAGTTGTGGACTTGGAACCTGATCTGCTGATGACGGACTCCAGTCCCACTCGAGTGGTCTGGAATAAATATCAATTCGGACTTTCGATTGAGAAAGAAGCTTCTGAAAATGAAACGCCCAACTGGCATTATTCCGCAATTTCCATTGGGTTGCGTTTGAGTCATAAAGAGCAAGCCTTTTTAATGAAAGTGTCTCCGGCAAAAGCAAAGCTTGCGGATCAAAAAATGTACGGTTTGAATAAGAAAAAAGATGCGTAGATATGATCATAAGAGGAAAAAAAAGCCGGTTTATGTGTTGATTTTGATGAACGTCTTTTCGTTTCCTGGTCCTTGGTTTTTTCGTCTGCCTGTGCTTTTTATCGTATTTTCGCTAGGCATTCCTCTTTCGGAGGTGCAAGCGAACGAAAATAAAAGTTGGCAGATTTCATCGCCTTATGTGTTATCCTCGGATGTTGTCGCCAAGGATGTGACCTGTAATCACTCTACCCTTACGATTCAGGCAGAGGTCACAGGACAAATTTTTTCTGTGGGCTGCCTGGTCACGATAGGGCCCAATAGCTTATTGCATAATGGGATTGTTTTTTCTGGAGGGGCTCTTAATGTAGAATCGCGTGCTGAAATTTTTGGAGATATTACCCAAATTGGGGGAATTCTTCAACTTGCGCCAAAGGCGAACTTGCGGGGAATCATTCGACGCTATCAACGAGGGGCAACGCCTCCGGATTTGTTTTTGGACGCAAGTCAACGGTACTTAACCTTTCAACGCATTGTCCCTCAGAATATGGATCACCTGAATCGTGCGGAACAGGAATTGAAACTGCAGCATGTGGTTGATAAAGGGAAAGAGCCCATCAATAGCTATCTGGTTCCGAATTTTATGGAATATATTTTCAATCCGGAACATTACCGTTTTGCTCAAAAATGGATGTATGAAAAAGGGGGCCATCTGATTGATTTACAGATTATTGAATTTGTTTCCGATGAACGGGCGTTTAAGTTTTGGAGACATATGCTTTCGTTCAGTAATCTGAATATGTCCTATTCCGTTCAAAACAGCCTGGGCGACGGTGGGCATTGGTTTTTCAGGTTTCAAGAACGCTCCACCTTCCTCTGGCATCGTGAAAATTGGTTTTTCGCGGTACACGTTATCGCAGCAGAAGATGAGGACGGACTTTATCTCTGGACGGATGCGGAAGCAAAGCGGGATGAGTTTATTCGCTTACTCCAAAAAGCGTTACTGAATAACACCAATTCACAAGATATTGGCGATGAATACATTGGCACTGACGCTTTGCTAGGACACACCACTCAAAACTAGCGTCCTTAACGCAATAGCGAGGCGATCGCAATGCCTCCCACAAAGGTTCCAATGGCGCTTCCCAGGTTTGCAAAAATGACCACTAGCAGAATCCGTGTGATTTTGTTCTGCCAAAACCCTTTAAAATGACTGATGTCTTCTCCTAAACTTTCAAAATCACGAACTTGAGGTTTACGAATAAAGAGCTCGACCAACCCCGCGACCCATCCTGCGGCAATAGCCGGATTGAGGGAGGTAAAAGGCGCAGCGACAAAGGCAGTGAGGATCGTAAGCGGGTGAGCAAACGCTAAGGCTGCCCCCAAACCAGAAAGCGAGCCATTAATCCAGAACCACCGCCAAATCATTTCCAGACTGACGTCCGCGTCAACCTTAACAAAACCATAAATGATTAATCCAATAATCAAACTGGGAATCCCCCATTTAAAAAAAGTGCCTAATTTCCCAGGAGACGGAATTGCTTTAAGCAGTTCTAAATCATGAGCTTGGTTGAATTTTTTTTTTATACCAGCGATATGACCGGCTCCCACGACAGCGACAATGATTTTCCCAGGCGCATTACGAATATTTTCCGCCATATATTCATCTCGTTCGTCGATCAATGTTTTTTTAATAGAGGGGGCCTGATGGGAAAGTTGTTCCATGGCGTCAGATAAAATGTCAACCTCCTTCATTTTTTCAATTTCTGCTTCGTCAATCTTTTCCTGAAAGAATAAACCTCCGACGAGTTGAGACAAGGCGTTTACTTTATTCATAAAGGAGAGTTTTCTCCAGGTTCGTTGCAAAGTGATTCTAACATCGCGGTCAACTAATTCAACTTCAGCATTTACTTTTTTGGCAGTATTGATAGCCTCTAACATTTCCGCGCCAGGTTTGACCCCAAGTTGATCTCCCAATTTTTTTTGAAATGAAGCCATGATTAAATTAGTCAGCAGTAGAAAAGTTTTCTTTTCTTTGACGACTTTGAAGATGTCCATGTCTTTCCAGCGATCCCCGTTGATCAACGATTCGTAACGAGAAGCGCACAATTCCACACAAACGGTATCAGGTTTCTCGGCTTCAATGACCTGGATGACTTCATCAACACTTTGTTGCGAGATGTGAGCGGTACCAACAAGAAATATTTTCTTATCATTAGGCTCAATAAGGTGTACATTACTCGAATATTCCATATTTCTCTTAGGTTAAAGGACTTAAAGGAGAATCGTCAGTTGAAGGGCATGATACTATTGACGAACCGCTTAAAGTGCCAAGTCAAAAGAAATAAAATTTTATGAAATAGCCCTGACCGTGATGAATTTTTATGTTTACACTCTTCTTACCCCTGATTATTGCCTTCATCAGTTTATCTGTTTTGTTGGAACAGCCAGCACGTCAGGGATGGAACCTGGAAACCACTCCAGGGCTCGCGTTTTGCGGATTGTTGCTGGTGAGTTTGATCTTGGCACAATGGCCACGTTCTTCCAAACAACCCCACGTTCAACGATTCCTTATGTATTTCTTTTGGTTTGGCGTCACTTACCTTGGCTTGATTGACCAAACACTGGTCCAACAGCTCAATCCCTATACTAACGGCACCCAAATTACCTTTGTGTTATTGCTTGCAGAGTATTGGTTCCTTGACGCCCTTTGTATGTCTCCCATAAAACAGGGGTCTCTTAAAGGCCTTTTTGAAAAAATGACACGAAGCTTCAATCACCTGAGATTACAACTTCCTTTATTAATTTTGAGCCTGGTACAAATAGGATGGTTGGTGGTGTTAGAGTGGATCATGCCGACCTCCACCAGTTGGATCTGGTATGTGACTGAGTTGATTTCCGGGTTGTTGCTGGTTGGCGTCGCAGCACCCTTCATGATGATTTGGAGTTGGGGGGCAAAAGCTCTTTTAGCAGAGGACAAAGTTGAGATCATTCAAGACGAGTTGGCAGCAAACCGCATCTTCATGACGAAGGTCATCGCATGGCCGGAGCACATTATTCCAAGCATCACAGCGGGTATTATTGGCATTTTCCCCGGATGCCGTTATTTGTTGATCAGTCCCAGACTTGTGTATTTACTCAATCAAAATGAATTAAGAGCGGTAATTGCCCATGAAGCCGGCCATGTGATTCAACGCCATCTCATCTATTTTATTCTGGGCTATCTTTGCTTTGTTCAACTGCTCCTTTTGGGCACCATTGGTTTGAGCAGTCTGGAATTGCTCTTTGAATGGGCTATCCCTGTTTGGGTGATGACTTTCATGGGGATCGGGGCCTTATTATTATTCATTCGGTTGGGATTTGGCTTTCTCAGTCGGAATTTTGAAAGACAAGCGGACTGCAATTCCTTGATCCGCGTAGGTCTGGAACCCTTTACACAAGCCATCTTAAAAGTAGCCTGGGTGAATGGCATTAATATTGAGGAACATAATTGGCACCATTATGGGATTCAACAACGATTGCGGTTTCTGACTCATTGTGAACAATCCCCTCACCTCCTTAAACAGCACCATCGCTACGTACGGAAACTGAAAGGACTATGTGTCGGGCTGTTAGTCCCGCTGATTGTCCTGAATATTTTTGCCGCTTCCAACGATCTGCAAATGACCTTATGGAAATACAAATGGCAAAATCATGAAGGCGCATGGACCTCCGAAGATTTTGGATTTTTAGGAAGTTTAGCCGATACCTTTTTTTTTGAAAAGGAGCTTGAAGAAGCGGAAGCCCTCTATCGTCAGATCCTGTCGATACAGCCCAATGATGTGCATGCTTTAAACAACCTGGCATGGCTGTTAACGCAGCATTACGCTGAGGAACCGCAACGAATTCAAGAAAGTATTCAACTTGCTTTGCAAGCCTTGGAACAAGTCCAAGCGGCATATATATGGGATACGCTTGCGGAGGGATATCGTTTGGCCAAGGAATATGACCAGGCACTTGAGGCTTCTCAGCGAGCCTTTCAGCTCGCTCAACAAGATAATGGCACCACTTCTGTTCCTGGCCCCAATTATTATCAAGAACGCTTGGAACTCTTTAAAAATTTATAGATAATCAAGCCATCGGTTTCTCTGGAAATGTAGGGGCCCTGAGCCATTCGTTCCTTATCGCTTAATTTGTCCTGCATAAATTGAGAAAAACCATCACAAGGAGGTTAAAGTGAAGAAAGCAAGCATTCAAAAGACAGTTGAGGCAACAGCTTGTGAATATCTTATAGGCTCAGGAATCCACGATATCACAGGTCCCGTGAAAGGAGTCGGGATGATGGGATATGCCATGCCCGAGCAACTGGCAAAGGGTCTGCATACACGCTTATGGGCACGAGCCTTTATCGTGGTCCATCCCGATTCCAATAAGCGGGTTGTTTTTGTCAATACCGACTTGTGGGCCATCACTCACCTGGTCAAAGTTACGGTTGTTGAACGGCTCCAGGCTATTTACGGAGATCTGTATCATGAAGAAAATACCCTGTTGGGCGCCACACATACTCACAGTGGCCCTGGGGGCTATTCTTCTTATCTGTTGTACAATTTTACCATTTTCGGATTCTCGTATAAAAATTTTGAAATCATTGTTAACGGCATCACTCAGGCGATTATTAAAGCTCATGGGAATTTGGATTGGGGGAAAATTTACATCAACCGGGGAGAGCTTCTAAACACCAGTATCAATCGTTCCAAAGAGGCTTATCAGGAAAATGCCGAGCATGTTGATTATCCCCATGACACCAACAAGGAAATGACGATTTTGAAATTTGTCAAAGCCACTGGTGATGAAATTGGGATGATTGATTGGTTTGCTGTACACTCAACCTCCATGAATAAATATTTAAGATATATCTCCAGTGACAATAAAGGGCATGCTGAATATCTTTTTGAACGGGACAAAGGGACCGATTATCAAGCGGCAGAAACTTTTGTCGCGGCTTTTGCCAACAGCGAGCAGGGCGATGTTTCTCCCAATGTTGACGGCCTTCAAAGTAAAGAAGATGATTCGTTCAAACGAACCCAAAATTCTGGCATAAGACAATACCAAAAGGCGAAGGAATTATATGCTTCAGCCACAGAACTGATCACAGGAGAGATCGATTTTTGTCATCAGTGGGTTAAAATGCCGGGCTACAGGGTCAGACATGAGTTTACGAAAGAATCAGAACAAGTCTTGGGGTATGGAGCGAAAGGCATCTCATTTGCGGCCGGATCAGGAATCGATGGCCCTAGCAATGTTCCCGGTATGGAAGAAGGAACCCGGAGAGAAGCACGCTGGAATACCCTCAGCATCCTGCTCAGTCGGAACTCCGTCGCGGCAAAGATGCTTCAACTCTCAGTCCTGGGAATTTCAAAGCTGGCTCAGGATCCCATGCATTATCCGAAACCCGTATTGCTGCCAACCGGAAAAATTTCGGCAACACCGTGGACTCCTCAAACCTTGCCTTTTCAGCTATTGAAAATAGGACAACTCACTTTGATTGCCGTGCCTGGAGAAATGACAACGACATGTGGAAGACGTTTAAAGGCCGAGGTTTTGAACGTTCTCCAGTCTCAAGGCGTGTCACACGCTGTGATTACCGGGTTAGCCAATATGTATAGTGGTTATATTACGACCACTGAAGAATATCAATTGCAACGGTATGAGGGCGCCTCGACCCATTTTGGACCCTATACCTCGGCCGCCTATCAGCAAATTTATAGTGGGCTCGCGCAGGCGATGGCCAGTCACAAGGTAGTTGAGTCCGAAGAACGTCCTGAAGCCGTAAAACCATGGTTTCAACTCCCTGATGTCTTTATGGATATCGGCTCATTGGCTAATTCACTGGGAGCAGTGGTACAACAGCCTAACGCTTCCTATGTCACTGGCGAAACCGTAGCCTCTGTTTTCAAAAGTGTGCATCCCAAACATCATCTAATGACCCAATCCACTTATTTGAAAGTGGAGGTAAAAACCGAGCGAGGTTGGAAAATGATTGCCACGGACAATGATTGGGATACCACCATCCAATGGCTCAAAGACGTTTCCGGGACTTTAGTTAAGATCGAGTGGCATATCCCCTCAAATACCGCAAAAGGCGAATACCGCATTGTGCACCAGGGATTCATCAAAACACTCACCAAAGAAAAACTGTACCAGGGAATGACACAGCCCTTTCAAGTAAAGTAAATTGAGGATTTTTTCATAGCTGCTCCAGCCATCACTTAAGAAAAGCGGAGCTTCTCCATCACAATTGGTTTTGTAATCTTAATGGAGAGTGGATGTGGCAAATAATTGAGAACCATCAAAAAAAGCCAGCTATTGCGAGCTGACTTTCCCTAAAAGTTGACCAATCACCGTAAGCTATTGATATTATGGTGGAGGTGGCGGGAGTCGAACCCGCGTCCTATTAAGTTTTCATATTGGTTTCTACAAGTTTAGTTCCCACAGGCCGTTTTCGCTCAAGGTGTTAGCAGGGAACCGCCTCACTTGAGAACACCTCCTTGATCTTGACACGTTAGCGAAGGAATAACGCGTCCAGCCTGACTCAGATTACACGTTCAAATGCGTTTCAGACAAACTCAATTGAAAGCGCCTGTTTCCCGAAGGACTAGGCAGCTAAAACAGCTGCAGCAGGAGAATAGTCTGCGTTGTTTGCAGTTAAAAGTTTGACACATGTTTTACGTGGCCAAGTATCATCCACGACTTGCTACCAAATACTTCCACTCACAGTCGAAGCCGTATCACCCCCTGAAGTTAAGAAAACTGAGGAGTTATCAAAGATATATACGCATTATACGGGAAGTAATTGGGAATCGCAATAATTACTTTCTATGAATAAAAAATATAATTTCAAAAAAATCAATCGTTAGGGATTTATTCTGGTTTTTAATTGTATTATTTGGTAAAGACAAAGTGCCCCTCAATAAATGGAGTATCACTTTGATTCATCGACTTTCTGAAAAAAGAATGCCATGCTGATTTCGTTTTTGATATTGATAAGCAGTTCAACCCTTTTGATTTGGTGGATGCATCCTGCAGACACATTTCCTGTTTACATGGTAGTGCTGGGAATCGGGGCTTTGCTCTATTATTGGGAAGCCCATAAACAAACACGTCACTCTGAGAAAGGAAAGGATTCTGTAGCTCAAGGGGGAAATAAGGTAGTTTATCTTGATGAGATTCGTAGACGGAAGCAGAGGGAAGAGAAGAAAAATCAGGATAAGTCTGATGAACCGTGGGTTTCTATTTTCGAGTCTCATTTCATTGTGGAAGCAGATCTTGTTGCCGCAATGCTCGAAAATCATGGAATTTTAACACAAATACTGAACCGACAAAACGCAACCATTCTGATTCATCCGATGGGCGCACTTACGGTGAAGGTCTTAGTATCAAGAGATGACGCAACTCCGGCAATACGTCTGATTGAAAAGCACAGAAATTCATCCCAACCTCCGGAAAAACCCTCTGCGTAGCGAATTTTGCGTGCTTCTTTCTGACGGTCCATCCGCTGTAGAACGACAGTAAATTATACCATCAAGCATAATATATGCATGACTTTAAGGACGAGATTCACTCGGCAATAATCTATTAAGGGTCTTAAATTTATGATGATGCTCTTAAAGCGTAAGTGGTTTCAGATGATGCTTCTCATAAGCTTCATGATCGCGTGTTTCGGCTTTTTTTTCACCCTTCATGCGCAAGATGCAACGTTTGAAGATCTTGCGGCACAACAGGAGGAAGTTGTTGAAGGTAAGGACACGGCGTATAAAGAAGGTGAAGCCTACTGGAAATTGGGTTTTTTTGATATGTCTTCTCCCCGGTTCAATAGCCCACATCCTTACAAACAAATGACCAACTCCGCTGCTTTTGACGAACCCTCTACGCCCATGACCGTCATGCGACAAGGAGAACAGGCTTTATGTCAAACCGATGAAACCGTTGAACCCGCAGTCGTTGAATGTCAAACAAATGAGACCCTTGAACAACAAGTGGTTGATACGTTACCTTCATTTTCGCTTGAAAGAGTGGTGCCTTATGATGTTCCGTTAGTCAATGCCTTTTCATTCATGTATTATCATACTGCCTTTTTTGCCTTAGACTCACTTGTAGGACGTTTATCCCGTGATATTGTGAGTCGTGGCTCACGGCCTTTAATTAAAATGAAGACTTATTACGATATGTTCACGGTGAGTATTCATCCGATGGGTTTTCCGGGAGAAGAGGGGATTGACATCAATTTCGGAGCAGGCTTTACCAAAATACAAGGCGTTTATGAAGGTGGTTTTCGAGGACAAAGTCGAAATGCTTGGCAAAGAAAAACCAAACAACAGCGCTTTGCCTCGGACATGATTCCTGTGAGAAGACTCGCTATTGATTTAAATGGGGAGACCTTCGGTTTTCGTTTTGCGATTCTTTTGGTTTCAGAGGGAACTGTGATTGAAGGAAAGGAAAATGTATTTATTGGATGGAAAGATTTAGAGGGCAAAGAGTATACTCCTGGAGCCTCCGATAATATTAGTTTTGGTGGTTTGGTCATTCGAGCCGTAGTCACCTGGAAACTATAAGGATCCGACCGCAAGTTTATCAAGACAGAGCTTGCGATTCCCTTCCTCCTACGGGATAATATCCCATTTTTGAACTCTTCGCTAAAGTCTTATGGAATTAACGTCTGTACTACACCACTACTGTCTTTACTTTAAAGATGGGAATCCAACATTTGGATGGGTTCGGGACATCCAAAAATCCAAGTTGATTATCGTTCCCCTTCAGGGAAAGGAGTTGTTTTTTGCTCCAAACCATATCATTATGTTCTGGAAAAACAATAAGTTGCTTAACGTAGAGAACGCAGCACTGGAACAATTGAAAGTTATTATAGAATCCGTGCAGCATCAAGTTGCAAGTATTGATATAGAAACCATTCATGCCTTATCGGAGCCTGGGCAAACGTATACGTTGGAAACTCTGGCAGCAGATTTTTTAGATTCCCCTGAAAATTCAGTTCAGCGTTTGAGCTTATGGTTCTCGCTTTATCACGATTCCCGCTGGTTTAAACGGACCAAAAATAATGAATATGTTCCACGAACACCAGAAGAGTTGGCACAGCTTGAACATCAAAATGAGAAAAAGAAGAAGCAGGAGCTGTGGTCTGAAAGTGTGAGTGGATGGGTCAACGCTATTGAAGCTCAGGTTTGGAAAAAAGAAACCCCCATTGATGAAAATCAAGCTCAATGGTTACAACAGCTTCAATCCCTCTTGGTTCATGGAAAAAACTCAAACTATTGGAAAGAACAGGCCCCCCTCTTAAATCTGGGCAATGAACTCACTGATCATGATGAGTGTAAATTAAGGAAATGGTTATTCCAAGTAGGAAAACCGATATCCTGGTGTCGTTTGATGCTTTTAAGGGCGAATGTTCGGGAGGAATTCAAATCTTCTCTTGAAAATGAAGCAGCATCCCTGACAAAATCGAATTTTCCGGAGAATCAGCGGGATTGGCTCAAGACCCTGACCGTTACTATCGATTCTGAAAAAACGAAAGATTATGATGATGCTATCAGCATCCTTGGGTGGAATAACAGCAGCATTCAACTTGCGGTTCAGATTGCGGATGTTGCTTCATTTATTGCGCCCAACAGTTCTCTTTTTGAAGAGGCAGAAAAACGAGTTTCCTCGGTTTATACGTTAAAACGAGTTTTTCCCATGTTTCCCCCCTCTCTTGCCGATGAGTTATTTTCACTTAAAGCGGGAAAAATCCGATCCGTTATCAGTTTTAACTTAAACCTTTTCCAAAGTGGAGAATATAAGTTAATCGGAATTGAACGAGGAAAAATCAGGGTTGAAGAAAACCTCAGCTACACTGAAGCCGACCAACGAATACAAGCTGGGGAACAATTCTGGAAAATTCTCTATGAATATTGCCTTATTTTAAAACAAAACCGCATTGCTCAGGGGGCACTCGACATTAATCGCCAGGAAATAGAAGTTGATATTTCTGATGAAAAGAACATTCAAATTACTTCCGTTGATCGGAACACGCCCTCAAACATGATCATCCAGGAGTTAGCCATTCTGGTTAATCAAGAGGTCGGACGTTTGTTCCATCAACACCAATTTCCGGCCATCTACCGAACTCAGCCGCCTTATCAGATTGTTCAAGAACCTAAAGACGATGAAGAACTCACCATGAGGCACATTCGCATTGATGCCGCAAGACTTTCCACCGTGTCTGAACCCCATGCGGGTTTAGGCTGTGACTTTTACATCCAGGCAACCTCCCCGATTCGTAGATTATTGGATTTGATCATTCAGCATCAATTACATCGATACTTAGATAAAAAAGAGCCTTTGTTTAATGAGGAGCCGTTAATGAACTGGGCTCAACAAATAGATACACAACAAAAAATATACGGCAAGGTGGAGCAGAACATTTTATTTCATTGGAAAACCAAGTATTTAAACCAACATGTAGGCGAAGTGTTTCATGCCACCATCAGGCGTCATATTCGTGAAACAAAAACGGAAGTTGAACTTGATGAGATTGCCTATCTTTTACAAATTCCATATCTTTCAAAGTGTTCCGAAGGAGAAACGATTAATTTGCTCATAGAACAAGTCAATCTGGAGCAGCACAAAGTATTTGCACGGCCTTGTAATCCTCAAGAAAATGAAACCTGAGGATCGAAGTGCGTTAACGTTCAAACAAACGAGGTAAAATGAAAAAGAAATCAATTCCAAAATTCATGCGGGCAAAAGGCCAGGAAAAGTTGATATGTTTAACGGCCTATGATGCTTTTCAAGCCGCCTTACTCAATGCGTCTGAGGTTGATTTAATATTAATCGGTGATACTTTGGGCCATGTTGTTCAGGGAAATAACAGCACGATTCCTGTAACCTTGGATGAAATCATATATCATTCCCGAATTGTCGCACGTAATGCTCCGGACACCTTGGTTGTCGCCGATATGCCTTTTGGTAGTGTAGGTGTTTCAGTGGAGGAAACGATGCGCCAATGTATTCATACGATAAAACAAAGTGGCGTAGGTGCTGTTAAGATGGAAGGTACCTCCAAGGCGATCTTAGAGGCAATTCCACGGTTAAATGAAATTGGGGTCCCTGTTATGGGGCATATAGGATTTCAACCTCAATCGGTGAATGTTTATGGGGGGAATAAGATTGATGGAAAAACGGATGATGACAGAAAGCGCCTGCTAGATGACGCACAACTCCTTATGGAGGCAGGAGTGTTTAGTCTGGTACTGGAATGTGTGATTGAAAACGTTGCGAAAGAAATTACAGAAACAATTTCTATTCCAACCATCGGCATTGGCTCTGGAAGATATGTTGATGGCCAGATTCTTGTGATCCATGACTTGCTTGGCATGACTATAGGAAAACTGCCTTCCTTCATTAGAAAATATGCGGATCTTTTTGAAGTTGCCAAAGAAGCCGTTCAGCATTGGACAGAGGATGTAAAGAATGTCCGGTATCCGTCAGAAGGTGAAACGTATCAAGTGAAGTAATCAGTTAACGAGCAAAGGAGTATCATGTCTGGTGTCAATCCTTATATTGAGCGTCCCAAGATGGAGATGCCTCAACGTTCTTATAAAATAACTTTTCTGCCGATGAAGGTGACGGTTGAATGCGATCCCACATCGCTTTCCGAAAAAACCACAGGGCTTCCAGGTTCCTTATTATCAATTGCGACGGCTAATGGGATTGATCTGGATCATAGCTGCGGCGGAGTCTGCGCCTGTTCTACCTGTCATGTAATTGTAAGAGAGGGAGGCGAAAGTTGCAGTGAAGCCACCGATGATGAAGAAGATATGCTGGATATGGCTCCAGGGTTACAAGCACAATCCCGCTTAGCGTGCCAATGCATTCCAAATGGCACCAAAGACTTGGTTGTGGAGATCCCGGAATGGAATCGGAATTTTGTGAGCGAGGCTCCGCACTAAAAATCGAGGATGATTTCGAACGAGCATGACGGTTCGTGCGGTTCAACTGGATTATAAGGCAAAAATCTCATCCACCATGGGCGGAATGTAAAGAAGTTCTTTGACACTAAGCGCCTTGTGTCCTTTATACACGCCTTGATATCCCCTGTATTTGCGAACGCCGTTGACCAGTACATCAATCGGTTCACTGACGGCCTGCTTGATAGGAAGCAAGTCGCCTCTTTGCAAATTAAGAAATTCTTTGACAGACATTTCTGTTGTTCCAAGCCGAACGATAACATCGGCATAAGCTTTATCCAAATTTTTCTTAAAACGATTCACCCACGTATTATCCTGCTCGTCCTGCTCACTTTGAAACCCAGCATTTAATTTAACTCGAATCGGTTCAATCATGGAATAAGGGATACAAAGCGTGATGGACATGGGAGCCCGTCCAATTTCAACATCGAACGTAACAACAATCACAATTTCACTATGAGGAACAATGGCGACAAACTGAGGGTTAACTTCGGATCGGGTATAGTTGATTTGAATAGGGAAGACGGGTCTCCATGAACTCTGTAAATCTTCAAGCGCACTGATGACCACTCTTTTGATCATTCGTTGTTCAATTTCCGTAAAGTCCCGTCCTTCGGCCTTCACTTCCAACTCTCCTGTTCCTCCAAAAAACAAGTCAATCAAGGTGAAGACCAAACGGGTTTCCAAAACCATAATGGCGTTCCCCCGCAAGGGATTCATCCGAAAAAGGTTTAAGGAAGAAGGCACCGGAAGTGTTTTTAAAAACTCACCAAATTTGATCAATTCCGTAGAACGCACGCTGATATCAACGACTTTGCGTAACGCATTAGAAAGAGTTAGCCGAAAAAGGCGAACAAAGCGGTCATGAATAATTTCCAACGTGGGCATTCTTCCGCGGATGATACGATCCTGAGCCGTTAAGTCGAAAGGAACGACTTCATTAGGATCATACTCATCTTCCTCCTCTACATCCATATCGTCGCCAGCAACGCCTCTCAATAACGCATCGACTTCTTGCTGTGATAAGACGGCTCCCATAACGCTCCTTTCCTGATCTCATTTAGAATTACGCATGACTAACTTCCAGTTTTAATCCGTACTGAGTCTACGACACAAGCATAGAGGAGGTATGCAAAAATTGTTCACATGTTGGTTTTAGAGTTCAGGTTCTCTCATAAAAAGCGGACTATCGCTCATTCATAGGGATATAAGGCCGCTCAGTTTCTCCAGTATAAATTTGTCGAGGTCTCATAATTCGGGTTTCAGGGTCCTCCATCATTTCTTTCCATTGAGCAATCCATCCAGGCAATCGTCCCAAGGCAAACATGACCGTAAACATGTTCATAGGAATGCCTATCGCTCTATAGATAATTCCGCTGTAAAAATCGACATTCGGAAAAAGTTTTCTATCAATAAAATAGTTATCGGATAAAGCGGTTTCTTCGAGATGTTTTGCGATATCCAATAAAGGATCCTGAATTCCCAGGTTGCTCAACACTTTATCACAGGCCTGTTTGATGATTTTTGCCCGTGGATCAAAGTTTTTATAGACACGGTGTCCAAAGCCCATTAAACGGAAACTGCTATCCTTATCCTTTGCCAGCTTCACAAACTTATTGACATCTCCGCCATCAGCCTGAATCAATTCCAACATTTCAATAACTTGCTGATTGGCTCCGCCATGTAAAGGTCCCCATAGTGCCAAAATTCCAGACGCAATTGAAGCATATACGTTGGCTTGGCTGCTTCCAACGCCTCTTACGGTAGAGGTGCTGCAGTTCTGTTCGTGGTCCGCGTGTAAAATCAGCAGCAGATCCAGGGCTCTGACAACGTCCGGATCAATTTCATACTCTTCCGCAGGGACAGCAAACATCATGCGCAAGAAATTTGCGCAATAGGGAAGATGATCCTTGGGATAAACAAAGGGTTGTCCTACTGATTTTTTGTAAGAGAAGGCGGCGATAGTGCGAATTTTCGCAAGCAGTCTTCCCACATTACGATCAAGCGCTGCTAAATTCGCGGCTCCAGAAGCGTCTGTGTAATACGCGGACAGCGCAGACACCATTGCGGATAAGGTCGCCATAGGATGGGCCCTCGTCGAGAAGCTTTCAAAGAAATGCTTCATATCTTCATGGATCATCGAATGCTTGGTCAAGCGTTGTGAAAACTCAGCAAGTTGCGCTTTTTGAGGTAAGTTGCCATAGATCAAGAGGTAGGCCACTTCAACAAAAGTAGAGCGTTCGGCAAGCTGTTCAATAGGAATTCCCCGGTATCGCAGAATTCCTTTTTCGCCGTCTAAAAAGGTAATCGAGCTAGTACAAGAGCCTGTATTTCCGAAACCGGAATCTAATGTAATATATCCGGTTTGAGCACGTAACTTGGAAATATCAATAGCGCGCTCATTTTCCGTGCCTTGAAGGACGGGTAATTCTACAGTTTTTCCGCCTGGTAGTGTTAGCGTTGCTTTTTCTGACATAGTATCCTCTCTTTATTCCCGCTTGAGGGAATGAATGATTGTTAGTTAACTCCTGTTCCCCGAGGGAAACATCGTTTGAGATGGTCTCAAGATGGTAATGACATCCACCGTTCCAGTTGTACTAAAATCGCTTTTTGAACATGCATCCGATTTTCTGCCTGGTCAAAAACTACTGAATGAGAGCCATCTAAAACTTCATCTGTGATTTCTCGTCCACGCTCAGCAGGCAAGCAGTGAAAAACCAAAGCGTCCGGCTTCGCATGAGCTAACAGTTTTGAATTAATTTGAAACTGTTGCAAATTTTTCCTTTTTTCCTTCGCCTTGTCCTTTTGTCCCATACTTGCCCAGACGTCTGTATATAAAACGTCTGCGTCTTTTACCGCTTCAAAAGGCTCATGGCTGATTTCAATGGAGGAAATACCCGTATTTCGTGATTGTTCAACCAAACCCATATCCGGTAGAGTTTCCGGCGAAGTTGCAATACACAGATTAACTGGAAGACGTGCCGCCATATTGATCCATGAATTGGCAACATTATTCCCATCTCCCAAATAGACAACTTTAAGACGGTCCATCCTTCCCCGATGCTCTTCAATGGTCAAAACATCCGCCATGACTTGGCAAGGATGAGTCCAGTCTGTTAGCATATTAATAACAGGCACATCGGAATTTTTCGCAAGTTGAACGGCATCATCGTGGGAATAAGTACGTATTAAAATACCGTCAACATAACGCGACAAGACTTTGGCAACATCACTAACCGACTCACGCTCACCAATGACAAAATCTCTTTCTGTCAAACAAATGGAATTACCCCCTAATTGGGTGATGCCCACCTCAAAAGAGACCCGTGTTCGTAGGGAAAATTTATGGAAAATCAAAGCATAACTCTTATTTTCCAAATATTTGGGAAAGTTTCCTTGCTTTGCGGAGGCTTTTAATTCCTTGGAGAGTTCCAGACTTTGCCTGATTTCTTCGCTACTCCAATCCAAAATGGAAACAAAATTTCTTTTCATGAGTCACTTGTAATGAAACAATTGGGGATCAGGAAAATGGAAGGATCCCCTTGGTTCAAAATTGTTTTCCAGGAGAATTGATCCCTTTACCCCGTCTTTACTCTTAATAAACTCAAAACGAGCGTCAGCCCTTTTCTCTGTGGACTGGTTTTGCACCACTGCTGTTGAGTCTAAGGATGGAACTTTTCAACGTGCGGCTAATGCCACTGACTAGTCGTTACCAAAATCAACCGTATTTATCAAGGTGGAAACAACTTAACCGCTCAAGAGGAGCGAATATTTTTGTTTATTACACTTCGTCCCATGAAAAACACAGCACTTCACGAATATGACGGGCACCCGTTAAAAGCATCAAAAGTCGATCTACTCCCATTGCCATTCCGGAACAGGGAGGAAGTCCTTCTTGAAGACTACTTAAAAAGTTTTCATCTAACGGAACCTTGGGTCTATTTTGAATGGTACGATGTTGGATCGCCTGTTCAAACCGTTCCCGCTGTTTTTCTGGATCGGTCAACTCTCCATAACCATTGGCCAGCTCTATGCCAGCAATATAAAGTTCGGTTCGTTCCACAACGCCCCGGCCATCGCGACGAGGTTGAGCCAGGCTTGGAAGCATTTCAGGCCAATCATAAACCCAAAGGGGGTTTGGGATACCGAGTTTGGATTGTATTTCATCCCACAACCTGAAAAACACTTCTTCATAAGTTTTCGCACCGTCCAGACATTTCTGGTAACCTTGGGCAACCGCCTGATTTTTGAGGCTTTCTAATGAGGTCTGAGCCTTGAGCTCAATCTTCAAGTATTGCCACAGGACTTCGGCCACCGTCTTACGAGGCCAGGGAGGTTCCAAAACCAGTGCTACCGCCTGGTCTTCCAATTGCCGGACACAAGAAAGTGACAGTCGCGTCACTATGGAATACACAAAGCTTTCAACATCAGCCACGATTGAGGACAAATGATCATAGGCCCGATACCACTCCAACATAGTAAATTCAGGGTTATGATAGGTTCCCACTTCGTGATCCCGGAAGCAGGACGCGATTTGGTAGATTTTTTCAAAACCGCCAACCAGCATTCGCTTCATTTGAAATTCAGGGGAAGTTACCAAAAATCCGGATTCTGTTTGAAAAGGAAACAATTGGGCTTCGGGAGCAGGAGCCCTGACCAGGAGAGGCGTATTGACTTCCAAAAAACCCTGTTGATTAAACCAGGCACGAAGTTCCTGCAAAATGAGATGCCTCTGCCTGATCAGCGTCATCCGGGTTTTTTGATTGTGCTTTCGGCACCATCGGAGCGTATCACCGGTTCCTTTGAACGAAAGGTCAGGGATGTTGAAAACTTCCACGTCGCGTAAGCATCCCTGCGCATCCACATGAAATCCAATTAACGTCCCACAAGGGATGTCTTCCGGATCAGGCACAGAAAAAACCTGGGAGGTATCTTCCATCAGGATCACCCAGCGAGAAGGTGTTCCTTTTTCAATTTCTAGCACTCTTCCCGCATAACGCCCTGGGACAGGCGGTTGTGTGAGTCGACCGGGTGAGCTATCGTGAGTGCGATAAGGAGATCGCCTGCTTTGCATTATTTTACTTTAACCCGCTCGATATATTCCCCCGTTCGGGTATCGACTTTGACAGACTCACCCACACCAAAGAACAAGGGAACTTGAACCTCGTACCCCGTAGACAGTGTCGCCGGTTTGGTTGCGCCTGTAACGGTATTTCCCTTGGCGCCAGGTTGAGTTTCAACTATTTCCAGGACTACAAAATTAGGAAGGGTGAGCCCAATGGGGAGCCCATTAAAAAAAGCGACATTGACTTCCATGTTTTCCAGCAGAAAATTAAGCGCATCTCCAACCTTTTCAGGCGTCATTACGATTTGCTCATAGGTCTGTGTGTCCATAAAATGCACCTCTCCGTCATTATAGAGATACTGCATTACCCGATCCTCAGTGTCTGCAGGTTGGAGCTTTTCACCAGTTTTAAAGGTTCGATCCAATACCGCGCCTGTCATCATATTTTTAACTTTGGTACGAGTAAATGCTGTACCTTTACCGGGTTTTACAAATTGGAACTCTATAATCACATAAGGGGTTCCATCTAACTCGATTTTTAATCCCTTTCGAATATCAGATGTTTCGTACACAATTAACCTCTCTTTAATAAATTATACTAGTGTGAATTCAGGAATGTTCTGCTATCAAGATTACGGAGGTGTCGTTCCTGTGAAGTCAGGAACACAGGGTTCGCTCAGGCAAATGGATGCCTGTCCCTGTGAGCATAACAAACCGCCGGCAAATTCAATGACAGATCAAACTAAATGCATGGTACTATACCGTTTTTTAATGTTACTGACACTATGGCTCAATCAAGTATGTTTTTGCACGCTTACGATAGTTCTCATCGGAATGCTTTTTTGTCTTTTCTTTACTATGAAGGCCATCAACTGCTTGCTGGCCCAAGTAAGCAAAGGAATGCTCTGATTTTACCGGTTTGATAAACGATGTCGTGCCCACCGTTTCCGAAGGCCATAAGGCATGAGCGATTCCGTTAGCATAGACGCGATAATGTTTAGGATTGACAGGCAAGGAGAACTTACCGGTGTTGACCCATATACGGAACCTAGGTTGATATTCAGGCAATAAGGGAATATTCAACTGTCCTAATGCGTGCGTAAATGAAACACGAGCCTCTTTACTATTGAGGCGTTGATAAAACTCTGGAAAAATTTTATCGCCACCTGCCTCAAGATGAGGTGGCACTTTAACTGGAATTTTGTCAATGTCAAAATCAATTACGAATTCCTCCTCATAATTATCCCGAATAATGAGAGAAATCCGATTGTATCGATTGACATTGCATACCATAAAAATATCCCGAATATAATTAATATTTTCGATCAATTCCCGGGAAGGGGTAACAAAGGGTTCAAAAAATTCATGAATATCAAAGGCTAAGGTTTGAATATCCTGGGTTGTGATCGGATTATTGGCAACGGGACTATTGGAATTCACCGCAGGTTTTTGAAAAGAGGTCAGATTTCGGGAATCAAATCCGACGTACCCACTGAATACACAACGGGTAATCCCCTGCACCAGGTGCTCCACAAACATACCAAATCCGCCTTCGCCTCCAACTTTACGAGCTTCTTTTTTATTGAGAATGGATTTAAAAACCCACTTTTGTGAATTATCCGGTGCAAAGGAAATCATGATTTGATCGCGTGGGATGCTCAAGCTTTTGGCAATAGGAAGTGGCACCTGATAAGGTTTACGTTTAAAATTTCTTTCAAAATGATATCCAAACAAGAAGTTTTCTAAAGGATCTCCTGCTATTTTGATGCGGGAATGGAGAATATCGTGTTCAATTCGATTGACATCGAGATGCATGTCAAACTGTTCATGGAAATAGACAATTTCCTCACTCACTTGACGAACTTTTTTCCGATCAAGCGTCAATACCTCCAGTTGCATTTGTTCCACGGAATTTAAAGCTTCTTCCGCCTTTGCTTTGAGCATCACTTTTTCGTCAGCAATCACCAGGGTATTATTGACAATTTTCAAAAGATTCACCAAATGTTTCTGCATCCTTTCTTTGTTGGTTTGACCCTGCTTCATACTCAAGATATACCGACTCACCGCTTTCAAGGAACGAGTATGATTCAGACTGAGGATTTTCTTTTGAACATTTTGCATGGATTGCACAAACGCTTGTTTGAGCTCATCTTCCATCTGATTGCCTATATCATCCCGGCCTTGAGTGAATTTCATCAAGTCCATACGATCTTTTTTGTCAGGAATGAACAATTCATAAAAACGTGCTAACGCCCAGGTCCGCCAAGAGATCGTTTTATCATTCTTGTCTAACCAAATCGTTTTTTCTACATCGGTATAATTAATCACTTCAGAAATGCGAATATGCTGTGCGAAACAAAAAATAATTTGTTTCTGTAAGAGGGGATCCTGAAAACGGGTCAACATTTCTGTAAACTTCAACCACCAAGGGTCTCTGACCAATTCAGAAAACTGGGATTCCATCTCTTTAAGAACCTTAACCCAGGGGTGTTCCAAATTTTGCTTCACAAAATATCGTTCACTGGGATTAAACAGCAATCTTGTCAAACTGGTAGGTGGGGTCGATTCGTCTTCCAAACAGCAGATCATTTCAATCCACCAGCAATTCAACAGGGCTTTCGGCAGATTCCGATGGCTGACTTTTTCACTTTCTCGTAAAAAGATAGGAATGGCATGCTGCAGTACTTTTTCACGTGGAATATCAATCTCACCCCAGTTGGACAATTGTTGCAGGGTGAATTTTTCTTTGCCTCCGCCAGGCCCGGTTTGAGTCAGTTTGAAGGTCTCTGCTGGAATCACTCCAATCGTCCCCAAGGTTTTAAAATCGTGGGGAAGATCGAAAGGCATGGGATTGCAGCCACAGAGAAAGACCGCAGGATTCAATAAAAAATCATTCAACATGGAAGAATAGGCCTGACTCCCTTCAGGAGACACCAAAAAAGGGGTATGTTGGCCCAAACGGAGTGTCCGTAAAATGTTAATGAAATAATGGATTTCTGTATGAGGATATTTTTGAGTCAGATAGGCTTCTGCGATCTGAGCCTTTTGATACAAGGGGAAAGCGCTTTGCGCTTCATTTTTGGCAGCTTCCTGATTCATGTAGCCTTCCACCAACTGAACCATCGTTGACCTGAACCGCTGCTTGGCCTTCTCGGGTAATTCTTTGAAAATCCGCTCGTTGTAAATCAACCCCTCGGGATCAAATATTTGTTGAAAGAGTGGCCGCATTTCGTTCAGTTTAGGAATCATTTCAAATGAAATTTTTTCCAAAAAATGATGTAAAAAAGAGGTGAGTACCTGGTTCCGTTTTGGCGATGACGTTAAGTGCGCCAGGAACAAAGCGGGCCGTTTATTCAGAGGGATTTGTTTCGGTTCCACTCCATACTTTTTGGCTGTGTACAGAATAATTCGCTTCGCATCATTCTCAGTCAAGTGTTCTTTCTGATAAAAAGCTGCCATTGCAAGGCTAAGCATGGTGGTATTAAGGGATTTTGCGGAAAAGGGGAAACAAGTGGTATGAAATTTTTCAGGAGCCATTTTTTTAAGGAAAGGAAAAAAACGAAAGATCTGAGCACTTTGTTTCTCAAAATAGGGATATTTCCTCAAGGTGGTTGTTATTTGTTTATAGATCAACGGAATTTGTTGTTGGGGCGGAAGTTTTCCCAAGTATCCCAACGTTATTTTGAACCGATAGTGACTGTACAAACTTGGGAAAATAGAGTCTATGATTTTCAATTCCTCTGAGGACAAGGATTTTTTAAATTTTAACCGCAGATCCTCAAGCGTTTTTTCTGTAATGGATTTGCGATGCTGCTCAGAAAGGACCTCAGACCAAAAAGCGGCACAAGTTTGTTGAAAAATCTGAGCAATCAAGGCAATAAAAAAATCAGCATCATTCCAGCGAAAATCATATTCCGGTTCCGTGTTGAACACCACTTGCGCGTCAATATCCGAATTGGGCTTATGTCCAATGCCGCCCAGACTTCCGATCGTGGTGATCGCTGTGATTGCGGGCTTTTCGTTTTTTCCAAATTCGGCGATTCTGGAAGCGTATTCCCCCTTTAAAAAGGGCATCATGCCCGAGGTGTCGTTGTTTATGCTCTCCGGCAAAAACCGTGAATGTCCTTTCACACCGGTGAGTGCGTTTTTTTGAAATACGGGATATCCATACTTACGCTTAAGCGGATGTCCCGTTTCATCAAAGCCGTAGGGTTCTTCCAGGATGAGTGGAAGTGCAGGGTCGGGATTCAGGTCAAACAAAAAAATTGATTCAAAAATCGCTTTACGCATGTCTTCGTCTGCTAGGTTAAGCAAACTTTCCATTCGGGCGCGATTCGTTTGTCCCATAATTTCAAAGGCCTCAGAGGCATAAGTCTGGTAATTTTTGAGTTCATCCTGAGCATAGGTTCGAAGCAACGCATCGCTGAAATAATGAGATTGAAGTGATTTCAACAAATGGCGCAAACTTTGTTCAAGCTCCGCGTTCCAAGGATGACACGGAAACGAACGGTATAATTCAACAAGACCTCGCCACTGTCGTTGATATTGCGCACCAAGCTTTTCTGGCGGGACAAGTTCTGAAACAGGAGATGTTAATCCTTTATGGGTAGGGACTTTTCCCTTCGTTGGCGCTATATTGGTTTTTGAAGTCTGGACTGGTGTTTTCTTCCCTTTTAACATTTTGCCAAAAGGATTAAGCATGGATCCTCCATCGGGAACGGGGTTTTCAGGCGCAGGACACGACCGAGAACAAACTTAGCGTATTTGTTTCAAAATTACTACCATGAATTCCTAGGCAGGATTTCAGCAATTCAAAAGTCACTGGTCTCTAAAGGGAAACGGGTTCTTGAACCACCAGTTAATTGTTCAATATCAGCCCGCAGCTCTGATTCTAATAAAAGTAAGTCCTGTATCAATTGTCCCGAGTGATTGAGGTCAGAGGTTTGAGAAAGATAGTGGACAGAAACTTGGGTGTCACCATATTGATTTTTCAATAAGGTGATGATATCCAGTTCAGGGTTTTGCTCCGCGATTTCCAATAGTTTGATGGCACTGCTCAGCTCATCGTAAAGACGTTGGAAGGTTTCCTCCAGTTGTTCCAACTCGCCTACGGTGAGCGGATGATCTAATTTTTTACTTTGACGATCCAAGGTGTAATCGAAAAGGTCAATACGCATATTGTATTGCCGTATTGCTTGAATGAGTGCATTATAGAACTGATTGATTTCCTGAATATTTTCTGAAGGGAGCCGATTTCTTTTATTCCAGATTTTTCTCCAAAAAGTACGTCTTTCCCGTGTTTCTCTCAACTCATTGAGTTCTTGTTTCAACAAACGGAGCTGTTTCCCTTCTGGAATTTGATAGCGATAGATGAGCCAAAAAATGAGGGGAAACACCAGCCAACTGAAAGCAATGGTCAGGAACAGAGGCCAGAAACGTTTATTTTTATAAACCTCCCCGTATTGTTGACAGGCCTCAAACAAAAAATCGAGTCGCTTATCTTCCAGCGAGTAGATGAGTTTATCTGATATCTTTTTGATGGAGTCAGGACGTTTGAAAGCAATATTCTCTTGTGACATATTTACAGTGGGGATAGAGTTAGCTGATGTATGTAACCATACCAAGTTTTTACATAGTTAAAAGAGAATTTAAATGATTACTCCAAACCTGGGCATTAAGCGTTGATTTCTTATGGAAAAAATACTGATTGCAGACGAGACTACCGAAGAAAGCTTTATCACTTCCAGCCTATTCTCACCAAAGTCTCATGAAATTTTACAGACAAAAAATGAAAAAGACGCTCTGGATATGGCGCCTAGAGAACTTTCAGAGGTGCTTACAGCAGCTATTCTGAGGCCTTTGATGAGTGGATTGGAAATATGTTACGTTTCATAAAAAGGATCCCCTTTCGATACAAAAAATGTTATTTGAAATGCCGAAGCCTCCTCATTCTGTGGGGACTTATCGTTGCCACCGCAGGGTGCGGTTCTTCCTCAAAATTGGCGTTGAGCCTCTCTGAATCTCAGACCATATCCCCTTCAACCTTAAGCTTGCAACATTCATCTTCGCTGCTTTCAGAAGTGTTGATGCGAGTTCAGTTAGACTATGTCGAACCCGAGCACATGGATACCTTAGCGATGCTAGAGGGGGCCTTGATCGCTCTTGAAGATGAGATCCCGGAGGTTCAAACCCAACTCGTAATCCAGACCTCAGGACAGAAACAGTTACAATTTACACTTGGAGACAGCTCACAGACAATCGATCTTTCCAACCTCAGGAACCTGAGGGATCTGCATCAGGTATTGCAATATCTCTATTCAACCATAACCACAACCCTCCCCGCTACCAATGATATTGACATTGTGATGATTCGCGGCCTTCTCGCCAGGCTAGACCCTCATTCAGTATTGCTTACAGCGGATATTTACCAGGAATTCAAAATTGTAACCTCTGGCGAATTTGCGGGCGTTGGACTGATGATTGGTATTCGGGACCAAGAGTTGATTGTAATTTCACCTATTGATGGAAGTCCCGCCGCACGTGCCGACATCCGTCCCAAGGACCGTATTGTTAAAATTGATAATGAAGAGACAGCCAACATCACACTGACTGACAGTATTTCACGTTTGCGTGGAGAGACCGGAAGTAAAATAATCCTTCATATCATGAGGAAAGGCTTCACCCAACCTCAAAAATACGAACTTACCCGTGAAGTGATCAAGATCAATAGTGTGGTTGTCCAAGAATTGAAAACAAGCCCCAATCCCATTCGATATATACGAATCAAAAACTTTCAAGAACACACGCTCAAAGAACTGTATGAGGGGTTGGAAAATTTGCAGGAGTCCCATGGCCTTATTCTGGATCTTAGAAATAACCCTGGCGGGTTGCTGGAACAGGCTATCAACATGAGTGATCTCTTTCTTACCGAAGAAAAGGTGATTGTCTCTACGTTAAGTCATCATCAACAACAGCAAGTATACAAGTCTTATTGGCCTTTAAAAAATCATCTTCTGACTCAATTGCCAATCGTCATTTTGGTCAATGCAGGAAGTGCTTCCGCCTCTGAAATCGTTGCGGCGGCCTTAAAAAAACATCAACGTGCCGTGTTGCTTGGAGAGCAGACTTTTGGCAAAGGGTCCGTACAATCCGTATGGGATTTAGACAATGGAGGCGCATTAAAACTCACAATTGCTCAATATTTGACACCTAATAATAAATCCATTCAATCGGTGGGAGTCACGCCGAATATCCTTCTGTATCCAGCAATTATCTCCAAGGAACACATTCAATTGTCACAAAAAAATGTACTCCCTATTGAAAAAATTGAGGTAGACAGTTTTAGCTCCTGGATTTCACAACCTGAAGTTCCAGAGGCACAACTTCAATACTATCGGCATGACTATTCGAATACAGACGCCTCTGCTCAGTTTTTTGTTTCTCCAGAACCCTCCTTGGATACCTTGGAAAATGATTTTTTTGTTCAATTTGCCAAGCAGATTTTATTGGAAAATTTGAAAAAAGGCGGCAGTGAAAAATTACTGAACACCGCTCTTGCACTTCAACCACAGGTTGCCAAAAAGCAAGAACAGGAAATTATTCAAGCACTGGATCAAATGGGCGTTGATTGGAACTTAAGAGAGACGACCCCTGAGCCCTCTGCCTTCGAAATGAAGACCAACATTGAATGGACCGCTACGCAAGAGCCACATGAGTGGAAACCTTTTGATTCCAGTATCCCCGTAAATTCTGAGCTGCATCTTCAAATAAAAGTCACCAACGTTGGTACCCGGTCTGAAAGTCGATTACTGATTCTTACTGAAAGCCCTAATCCTGCTTTTCATCATTTGGAATTGCCTGTAGGTTATCTTGAGGCGGGAAAAACACGAACGCAAACCTTAAACATTTCCATTCCAGAAGAGAGTCACAATGCGCTCGAAGTCATCACACTCAAACTGATAGACTCAGAGATGCAGACTTTTTCCTCACAAACCCGGTTACTTCCCATAAAGTGTCTCTCTGAACCCAGGTTTCAACTCACACTCACAGGCTTGGATGACGGAACCCAAGGCAGCGAAGGGAATGGCGATGGACTGTTGCAAACAGGAGAAACGATTGTCTTGCAAGCCATCATTCACAATGAGGGACCGGGGGAAGCCCAGAATGCCGTGATCACCTTAAAAGATCAGAGTCCTGATCTCAGCATCAGTAAGGGCCGATCGATTTTAGGAAAAATCAAACCGAATGAAAGCAAAACCGCCTTTCTGGTCTTTAAAAAGACCAAGGACGCTTTGTCAAAATTAAACGTGGAGATCCAAGACGCTGATTTTGGAAACCAGGAACTGATCGTTCCCCTCCCCCTCAAACAACAGCTTCCCAACGGGACTTTCCAAGCCACTCAGTTGGAACAGATGCAGGTGCTTGATACTTCAAACCAGCCTGTCGCTTACCAAACCTCCAGTAAAAGGGTCAACTTCAAAGGGCAGATCGAAGGGCAGCGAGCTGTGAAAGATATGTATGTTTTTATCAACCAGAAAAAAATATTTTATGGTTTAAATTCCGACAAAGAGTCCACACTATTTCCTTTTGACATTCCCCTTGAACTCTCACCAGGCTACAACGAAATCGTCATCCACGCACGGAATCTTAACGACATCATTATGAAAAAATCGTTTCCACTTTGGAGCGTTCCCGCCCCATAACACTCAGTGTCACCACTAAAGCCCAGGAAATCGTTGCTTTAAGAATCTTAAATTTTGGAGGGCATCCGGATGAGTGGGAGAGAGCGTTAATACGGCTTGGAATGTTAATTTTGCCTGTGGAAAGAAGCCGAGTTGGAGGTAAGCAACCCCAAGGTTGTTAAGGCCTTCCACGTTGTTGGGATTTATTTTGATCGACTGTAATAAATGGGGAATCGCAAGGTTGGGATTCCTTTGTTTTAACCATACGGTTCCTAAATTATAATGAGCGGTTGCGTGATCCGGATCTAATTCAAGAGCTAAGTTGAGAGACTCTTTGGCCTGTTCCCATTGCTCTAACTCCAGGTAGGTTTTTCCCAGACTGTTGTAGGTGGAGGTACGATACAGGAGATTTTGCGGATCCGTCGGGTTTTGCTGGATAAGTTCCAGCAATTGATGATACCGCTGAATACCTTCCACCTTGTTTCCTTCAAGATTCAAACGTCGGGCAATGTCATAATTTAATTCATAATTTTTTGGAATAATCGCCATCAACTCTTCGTGAATCTGCTGAGCTTGAAGATACTGCTTTGCTTGCATGTACGCTTTTGCAAGATTCAGTTTTGCTTTTAAGTACGTAGCATTGAGTTCAACTGCCTTTTTAAAATGAACCGTCGCTTGAGCCCATTGTTCCTTTTCAAAATAAGCATCTCCTAAATTATTATGAACCCGTGCTTTTTGCGGAGACTTCTGCGCGGCATCGGTCCATAGGGAAATACTGCTTTCATAAATGCTATTCCGGCTCCATGTTCCCAGGAGGGCAAACCCCAAAAGTCCCCAGATCACTCCTCGTAATTTGTGACGGCAAAGCAAAGGATAAAGCTGAGAGAGCAGATCCGCGAAAATCAAAAAAAAGCCAATTCCAGAAAAATACGCTTTATAATCCACTAGGATATCATTTTCAGGAATAAGGGTATAAGGGAAAAAAGTTACATAAAACCAGACAATACCCAATGCACTGAGGAGGTATCGCTTTTGAGCCAAGTTCCACGCAACTCCTAATAAAAGCAAGTGAATCAAGGCCGCAAGCATGGACCAGCCATCAATCAGCAAGGTCGATATTCTGAAATCATGATCGATATTTAGCCAATGGGATAAGGGGAAGAGCAGCATCTTCCAATAATGCAGAAGTGCTTGCATTTGTGCTTGAAACTGTTGCCAGGGACTCCACAGCAGCGGTGAGTTAAATCCTACAGAATGCAAGGAAGAGCTGAAGAAATCCAATTGATAAAGATAAAATAGGGCAATAAAAACAAAGAGTGTCAGTGGAATAAACAGTTTTTTGACAAACGGTATCAGACTGGACGTATGGGCACGAATTAATATTTCATAGCTCATCAATAACAGCGGAAGTGTCAAGGAAATCTCCTTGCACTGGTACGCAAACCAAGCATTAACCACGAGGGACAATCCCCATAAAACCTGTTTTTTCGCTTGAGCGCGTTTCATTTGGAGATAACTGATTACCGTCAGCATATAAACCATCGTCAGCATTTCAGTCGCACGCTGCATGGTGTAGTTAACAGACGCGGTCATCAAAGGATGGACAACAAAATACGCGACAGTACAGTAAAGAGAAAAGCGTGGAATAGGTTTCGCGTGTGAAGAACCCAGTATTTTGATCAGTTGCAGAAGAATGAAGGCGTTTATCGCGTGGATGCTAATATTGACGGCATGATATCCCCAAACCTCAAGCTGGTGAAAGTGATAATTAAGGGCAAGGGTTAAATTGACCAAACCGCGTTGGGGCAGATAAAAAGCAGACCAAACATTTTTCCAGACTACAGAGAGTGAGCCAAAACTCTGTTGCTCTGCGATATTGGTGATATCATCAAAAAAGAAAGGTGCTCGAAGCGTGTCAAAGTAAGCAATCCAGGTTAGGAGCATGATCCATAAAAACGTTAGGAACGACGCGTCTAACCAGGATTTTTTTTCGGGAGAAGAATGGCTCATAAACCCGTCTCTACTCCATCTCATCAACAATTTTTATGAGGTTGGAAGCAATAGACCGGAAGGCTTGAGTTGCGGCAGAGTCCACATTCTGAGTCATCACCGGACGTCCCTGATCTCCGCCTTTACGAACATCCAGTTCGATAGGAATTGCGCCTAAAAAACTGATTCCCAATTCTTCACTGGCTTTCTTGGCCCCATTGGTGTCGAAAATCGCGGTTTCTTTTTCACAATGAGGACAAATAAACGTACTCATATTTTCCACAATACCCAGGATTTCAACATCCACTTTGGAAAACATATTGATGGCCTTCCTCGCATCCAATAACGCCACGTCTTGAGGTGTAGAAACGATAACGGCTCCTGTCAACTCACAAAGCTGAGATATCGTCAACTGCGCGTCGCCTGTCCCTGGAGGGAGGTCAATAATCATGAAATCACCACCCGGCCAACGTGTATCTCCTAAAAGTTGAGATAGGGCTTGGTGAACCATCGGCCCACGCCAGATCATTGAAGAGTTTTCATCCACCAGATTCCCAATGGACAAGGTTTGAATCCCGTAAATCTCAATGGGCGTGATCGAATTTTGATTCACAACCGGCTTGGATTCCCGGATGCCCATCATGATTGGTAAACTGGGACCGTAGATATCGGCATCAAAAAGAGACACCGATTTGCCCCGTTGAGCAAGAGCCAACGCTAAATTAATAGCAACGGTTGATTTCCCGACTCCGCCTTTTCCGCTTGCAATCACAATAACCGCGTCATAGTTATCCAAATAAGCGGTATTTTTCGGTTGTTGAAGTGGACGTCCTGTCTTAGCCGCGGTGGCCGTGGGTTCTGGTGTTTCTGCCTGAGGCGGTTCCGCATGTATTTCAACAGCAACCCGGTTAATCCCCTCAATTTGAGTCAATTTTTCTTCGATCTGAGGAGGCAATGATTCACGTTGAGGCGAATTTTCAGGGAGAATCAGAATCACTTTGGCAAAATTGCCGTTGACCAGGCAGCTATAAATGATCTCCGTTTCTGTCAGGTCTTTTCCTGTATCTGCATCCATAATTTCAGAAAATGCAGCAATGAATTGTTCTTGTAAATCGTCCATAAAATGATTTTGTCTGTTAAAGGTTGTTAAAAAGGTTAATCAGCATGGTTTGATTCTACCTAGGAAGCAGGAGGGGGCGGCGAAGCTACCCGTCAAAAATCATGCGAAAAGGTTAAATTCCTTCTTTGTTACATACGTTTAGAGGAAGACCACCTGCGGTCGCTCCTCCGCGAGGCTCAGAAAATCTTATTTAACAAAGCCGAATTGGGAGGGTTACACTACCTGATAGTGAGAGACATATCCAGACCAAATACAGTTTTCAGCAATTCAGCGAGCGGCCTGAGCCAGTTCAGTCACGGTTACTTTAAGACTGACTCAAGGAAGCGAGGATTTCAAAATAATCAGGAAAGGTTTTACGGACACAGTCTGGATCTTGGATGAGGATGGTTTGATGACCACAGGCTGCCAGCGAGAAGGCCATTGCCATACGATGATCATCATAGGTTTCAATGGATGCGGGACTGATTGATGCGGGAGGCGTAATCACCAGGTAGTCTTCACCTACTTCGACAATTGCGCCTAATTTTTTCAACTCCGTAGAGACCGCGTGCAAGCGTTCTGTTTCTTTAACACGCCAGTTATAAATATTGCGGATGGCGGTTTTTCCTTTTGCGAATAAGGCCACAACCGCCAAGGTCATGGCGGCGTCAGGCATGGTATTCATATCCACATCAAGGCCTTTCAAAGTTTTTCCGGTAACCGTGATAGAATGCGCGTCCCACTGGACATCCGCCCCCATTTGCCCCAGAATGGTCGCAAACTCAGAATCGCCTTGGATGCTATCAGAACCACAACCTTCCACCGTAACCGTACCTCCTGTAATGGCGGCGCCAGCGAGGAAATAAGACGCCGACGAGGCATCTCCTTCCACATAAATTGTTCCTGGAGCAAGATAGACTTGATGGCCTTTGATATGGAACGCTTTATAATCATCATTTTCTATAGAGATCCCAAAACGCTCCATTAAGTTGAGCGTCATTTTGACATAAGGGATGGATACGAGTTTATTTTTGATGATGACGTCGACATCCTTCTTCGCATAAGGCGCCGCCATTAAAATGGCAGAAAGATACTGACTACTGATGGCTCCGCTCAAATGAGTGGTTCCCCCCGGGATTCCCTTAGCCTGGATTTCAACAGGAGGACATCCTGTCTTGTTGACACAATTAATGTGAACACCCAACTGCTGCAAACCATCGACCAGGTCGATGATGGGGCGTTCCCGCATTCTTTGAACACCATCCAGAACAAAACGTCCCTGTCCCATACAAACGGCTGCCGTCAATGGGCGCATCGCTGTTCCCGCATTTCCCAAAAAGAGTTCCGCACCATTGACGGGAATCTTGCCGCCACAGCCCACAATCGTGATTTGATGTTCCTCACGGTTTTCCTCGAAGGTGATGTTCAACTTTTTTAAGGCGTCCACCATATAGCGAATATCGTCACTATCCAGAAGGTTTTTTACCAAGGTCTTTCCCTTTGCAAGCAGACTGAGTAATAAGACTCTATTGGAAAGACTTTTGGAGCCAGGTAATTGAACTCTTCCTGAAATTGTAGAGATAGGAGCAAGGGAAAGTGGTTTCATTTGCATCAGGGACCCATGGTTAAAAAAAGGTTGAAATCATCTATTTTTATGACGAATAGTTCGTTGAATAAAAAACTCTGCGGCCTTGTAGGAACTTCGAACGAGGGGGCCGGAAGCAACGGACTCAAACCCCATTTCCAACCCCGTTTGTTCCAGACTTTTAAAGGTTTCAGGGGTAACATATTCCTCAACTTTCAAATGGCGTGAAGAAGGCTGTAAATATTGCCCCAACGTTAAAAAATCAACCCCTACATGACGTAAATCTGCCATGGCTTGATGTACTTCTGTCAAGGTTTCTCCCAAACCAAGCATCAAAGAAGATTTTGTATAACCTTGGGGGACGTGCTGTTTTAAATAGTTCAAAACGTCAAGTGATTGCTGATATCCCGCTCTACGATCACGAACAAGAGGGGTCAAGCGCGCCACAGTTTCCAAATTATGGGAATTGACGGCAGGAGACGCTTGGATGATGGGATCAAGAAGCTTCATTTTCCCTTGAAAATCGGGCATTAAAATTTCGATCAACAAGTCGGTGTTTTTCTGTTTTATTTTGGAGATGCATTCGGCAATGTGCGATGCCCCCTGGTCAGAAAGATCATCCCGATCAACGGTGGTCAGCACGACATAACTCAGCTTCATTTTGGAAATAGTCAGGGCTAATTTTTCGGGTTCTTCCGGGTCTAGGGGCGGAGGGGTTTTAGAAGAAGTGACAGCGCAAAAGCGACAACCTCGGGTACACGTATCCCCCATAATCATGAAGGTTGCGGTTCCGCCATTCCAGCACTCTCCGAGATTGGGACAACGGGCCTCCTGGCATACCGTGCTCAAACATTGAGTATCCACCTGATTTTTAATCCAGGAATATCTTTGTCCTCCAGGCAAAGGCACTTTAAGCCATTTCGGTTTGGCGGTATGTGTTTTTTTAAGAGAGAGGGGAGGCATGAGGATCTTAATCGGTTTGGGTTTCAATTACTTCCAGGTTCTTTTGAATTTTACTGTTTTCAGGATCAAGACGTAGGGCTTCTTCAAAGGCGGCCTGTGCTTTGTCCAACATTTCCAACTTTTTGTATAGCTGACCTAAGGCCCCCCATCCTGCCACATAAGTCGGATATTTTCGAGTTAAACTTTCCAAAAAACTTTGTGCTTCTTCATAACGCTTGGTTTTAACTAAAATAGCGGCGAGTCGTAATAAAGTTTTGGGATTTTCTGCCTTAAGATGTAAGGCTTTACGATAATAACTTTCCGCTTCCGTATAATACTGGAGTTGTTCCTGGATCACTCCCTGATAATAAACAATTTGATCATTTTCAGGATATTTCTCCTGAAGTTGATTTAAGAGCTTTAAAGCATCAGCGTAACGGTTTTGCTGGATGAAGGTTCTAACCGTGAGAATCTGGGGTTCCAATTGTAAAGGAAAGGCCTGATGCGCTTTTTGAAACTGATCTTCCGCTAATTTCCACTGGTGCTGAGAGAAAAGGGCCTGACCTTCTTTGATCCATTGTTGGTACTCCTGAGACTCCGCGGATTCTTCAACGGAAATCCAGGATTGCAATTTGGGAATGAGGTTATAAAAGGGATGAATATTGCTCTTGACCAGGAGATGAAAGGGATAAAGTTTGAGACCTGTTTGGATAAACCGTTCTCCATCCTCATAACGTTTACCAATCGTAATGCCATACATCACCCAGGCTAAACCATTGTAGGGATTTTGCGCATTCGCAACCACGACTTCGGCTTTTGCGAGATTTTTTTCGTTTTTTAAGTAAAGAATCAGGGCCGATAAAGTATGAGCTTCGTCATCATCGGTGTTGAGGGACAAGACGTTTTTGAGCGCATCTTCAGCTTGTTCTAATAAAGCGACTTTTAGCGGTTGGGAGGCGGTACTTTCAGAAATCAAAAGCTTGGCCAGTGTGCTTTGAGTTAATGGTTTCAAGGAAGGATCATTAAACTCAAGCAGTTCCAGTTGTTGCTTTTGATAACTCCAATCCAGTGGTTTTGTGTTCTGAGTGAGTAAGGCTTTCCAGTTGTAAAAGGCTTTCAACCCCTCCCATGTGAAATTTTGAGGGTGGTACTGAAGCTTCTCCAACGCGGGATGTTCTTTCGCGAGTTGAGCAAACAGACTCGTAAAAAATTGATCCGGAGGGTTCCAGGGATGAGTTGCCTGAGAACTCGACTGAAGTACCTGATTGTTATGGAGTGTGTGAACCTGAATTTGAAGGGAGGTTCGTTTTAAAACTTTTTGGAGTCCGGCAACAACAAGGATTTTCAATCGCATTTGATGGAAATGCTCCCTCTGGTATTTCTCGTCAAAAGAGACTTTGAGCTTTTTATACCAGTACCTCATGACCTCAGCGGGAAGTATCGAAAACTGTTGAGACATAGTGAATTGTCGCGTGAGCTCCTCTTGAATGAAAACACCAACCCATTGATTTTCACTTGCGGGATAGATCACATGAACAGGCATGATGCCAATTTCAGGACGCGCATGGACAGAGGCAGGAACAACCAGTGCGACAAAAACGACCCCGAGAGCCAATAATCCCAGGAAAGATAGGTATGGGGAGCGTTCCTTAGAAACTAACACTTTGGTAGTCCTTGTATTCATGGCAGAGACCCCTGCCATGAGTTACACGTAAAAAAAGTTATGCGGAAAGGGTTTCCATAGATTCTTCCTCTTCTTCCAAAAACTCTCCTTCTTCTTCATACTCAGCAGAGAACTCTTCTGATTCCTGTTCTTCCTCAAAATCAGAAACTTTGGATTCTTCCACATCCTCCAAACTTTCGAATTGATCAATCAATGCGGTCAGCTTAGCGTCCCACTCTTCTTTTTCTGAGGCTAATGCGGCATTTTCTGCTTTAAGTTCTTCATTTTCGAGTTTAAGTAACTCTATTGTTTCAACAGCACTTTGAATTTTTTCACCCAAGCGGGTCAACAAATCGTTAGACATGGCTCTTTTCCCTTGCTAAAGATCCAGAAAAATGTGAGGTACAAAAACGATGCGGCTGCTTCCAATGCAACCCGTTCTTGCCGGACGACCCGGCTAAAAAGTAACAAGCAAAATTCATGCAGAAGTGGTATATTGTAAAACAAATATACCAATTTTTTCCCATTTCACCCTATTTCTGCTAAAAAATCAGTTTACTCTAATAGAAGTATAGGTAGTGACCCATTTTGGCACATGAATTGTAAAAGTGCAAAAAGTACCGGTGAGGAATGGAATAGGAAAAATTTGCATTGCTCTCTTCAATATAATCCAGGAGATTCGAAATGAAGCAAATTTTAGTTTTTGTCATTTTGTGCATGATTGGAATGTTCTTTTTCACTCGTCGCAAACGAGAATTAGGCGCATTACTGGCATGGAAACACTTTTTAGGTACAGTCTTCATCATTCCGGTTTGTGGAACCCTTTCAAGCGCAGCACTTTCTCAAACAATTCTTCCGGCCTTTCTAAGGGGAAATTATTTTGCCCAAGAAACCCAATCCTTATGGGATGCCTGGTTTTTTAGTGGACCGGCTCTGATCACCGTGGTTTATCTGGTTCTCTATTTCCAATATTTCTGCAAAGTCACCCCTGAAAATATTTTCCGATTACCCAGCAAAGTGATAAAAGTTTCCAGTACCCTGATGGCCATCGGTTTTGTGTTTGGTATCGTACGCCTGGTTCTTGGGGGCTTGTTTACCCCTGAAATTGCCTTTTCTGTCCCGGCACATATGATTACGCTCACTTATTTCATCATCCTGCTGGGGTATATCAGTGTAGAAAAAGTGGTTCGTCGACATACCGAGATCAACTATGCTTCTTTGAAAAAAAGAATGATTCTTAACACGATTTTGCCCTTGGGATTTTGTATTTTGTATATGATCGACGCCGCCTATTTGATCAGCATCCTGGAAAAACCGGAGTTACCGGAATGGTTAAATTCAGGACAACTGATTTTACTGAGGTTAGTCTCCGCTTTTGTTATGTTGATGGGCGTTTTTTCCTACTGTTTGGTTGAAAGCCTCAAACTTTTGTTTGCACCTGTCAAACAACTTTCAACAGCCCTGGCGGAAATTTCTTCAGGGGATGGAGATCTGACAAAGCGCCTCTATGTAGAGACACGAGATGATCTGGGAGAAGTGAGCATTTATTTTAATCGGTTTTTGCTTCAAGTTTACAACATCGTCAGAATCATTGCCCAAATTTCAGGTTTGGTCAATGAGTCCACAACAGAGTTAGTGGCCTCTTCTGAAAAAACATTGGCCAATTCCCAAACGATTGCTCATACCCTTGGAAGAGAAGATGAAAGTATCGAGAGTATTAATCAGCAAATCACACATCTTGATACAGCGAGTACCGCGATTGTCGAAAATGCGACTCACACCACAAAACGTTCAAGGGAAATGGAAAGCCTGGTTGAAAAGGGAGTCGACAGCATGGCGAATCTGGTGGGAAGCATGAAGTTGATTGATGAAAGTACCCAAAAGATCGGAGGGATTCTTGGTGACATTCGAGGAATTGCCAAGCAAACCAATTTACTATCGTTGAATGCCGCCATTGAAGCGGCAAAAGCAGGGGAGCATGGAAAAGGCTTTGCGGTGGTTGCCCAACATGTGCGTGAATTGGCGGAACGTTCGACTAATGCGACCTTGAACATCCAGTCCTTGATTACAGAGAGTGCGTCAAGAGTTGAAGAAGGGAAAAGCGCGGTACGGGAAGTACAGACCATTCTGAATGAGGTGAGTGATCTGGTTCACGCCTCGACAGAAAGTGTGATTCAAATCACTCAGGCGGCACAAGAGCAGAGCGATTTGGTTCATGAGGCCTTTATTGAAATCACCTTGTTGAGAGAACTTTCCAAAACGAATGCCACCACCACCACAGGAATTAAAGATGTAGTGCTGGCTCAGGATCTCGCGGTCAGAGGGTTACAAGAATATTCCAACTCCCTGATAGCATCCGTCTCTCAATTTAAAATTGAAAATTAAACGCCAAGCCCGTGCTTTACGGGTTTCATAGTTGCTTAGGGGCTGGAGTCATGCGATTCAACACACGAGTCACTATTTGGTCAACGCTTAACCCCGCGTCTTCTTGCTGCTCTGCCAATGTGCCTTGCTCGATGAATTGATCGGGCACACCGAATACCAGCGTCTGAGGTGAAAGTTTCAGTTGGCTCAATTCTTCCAGAACCCCGCTTCCAAAGCCGCCCAGGAGGGTGTTATCTTCCAAAGTTACCAGCAATTGAACTTTAGCAGCATAGTCCCTGAGGATTTGCCGGTCTAAAGGTTTAACAAAGCGCGCGTTGATGACCGCGACAGACAAACCTTGTTTTTCTAATAATTCCGCCGCTTTTTTTGCGTTTTCTACCATGACCCCCACCGCGAAGAAAGCAATATCATTGCCTTTTTTGATAACATGAGCCTTACCCATTTCAATAGGGGGGAATTTTGTTTTATCATTCGGATCTGTGTTCCCTCGCGGATAACGTATCGAAATCGGGCCACTCTCATGATGGTGCGCAAAATCCATCATGGCTCGCAACTCCGTTCCATTTTGAGGAACGAGGATGGTCATTCCCGGAATCATCCGCATATAACTCAGATCATAGACTCCGTGGTGTGTGGGGCCGTCGGCTCCTACCAAGCCACCCCGATCCATCATGAAACGAACAGGAAGACGCTGCAACGCGACATCATGGATGATATGGTCAAAAGCGCGCTGCATGAATGTAGAGTAGATGGTCACAAAGGGCTTTAATCCCGTGGTAGCCATACCAGCCGCTGAGGTAACCGCATGTCCTTCGGCAATACCGCAATCCAGGACGCGGTCAGGAAATTTTTTCTTTAAACTAATGATCCCTGTCCCACTCATCATGGCCGCACTGATGGCGACAACGCGGGAGTCCTTTTCCATAAGTTCTTCCAGCTTCTCACCATATACCGTGGAATAACTCTGTTGCCCGGTCTCCTGTGAGGGCGACTGGATAAATTCCCCACTTTCAGGAACAAACGGGGAAACCCCATGATATTTATAAGCATCATTTTCCGCAAACGAGTAGCCTTTGCCTTTTTGAGTCAACGCATGGATCACGATGGGACCCTTCAGCTTTTTGACATGCTCCAGTAAATCAACCAATTCCTGAAGATTGTGTCCATCAACAGGACCAAAATAACGCCACCCGAGTTGGTCAAAAAACAATCCGGGCGTGAGGAATAGTTTCAAAGAGGCCTTGATTCGACGAAGCCCCTTTCTTAGGGTATGGGCATAAGATGATTTTCCAGCCAACTCCCACGTTTTGGCTTTAAACCGATTATAAGAACTTGAGGACGCGACGTGTGTTATCATCCTGGAAAGCGCCCCGACATTCGGATCAATCCCCATTCCATTATCATTAAGAATCACAATCATATCTTTTTCAAGATAGCCATTATGATTTAAGCCTTCAAAGGCTAATCCTCCTGTTAAGGACCCATCACCAATGACCGCGATCACATGATGTTTTTCTTTTAACAAATCACGGCCAATGGCCATTCCCAAGGCCGCAGAAATTGAAGTGGAAGCATGACCTGCCCCAAAATGATCATAAGCACTTTCGTCACGGGAAAGGAATTTTTTTACGCCGCCTTTCAAACTCAAGGTATCAAAATTTTTATTTCTTCCGCTAAGAAGTTTATGGGCATAGGCCTGGTGTCCAACATCCCAAACGACACGATCGGAACGGAAGTCAAACACTTTAAACAAGGCAATCGTAATTTCCAATGTGCCCAATGAGGAAGCCAAATGTCCGCCACGCTGACTGGTAACCTCGATAATCCGTTCTCTGCATTCTTGCGCCAGTTGAACTAACTCTTTTTGAGTAAAGTGTTGAATAGCTTCAGGTTGTGACACAGTATCCAGTAGGTTTTTCATAGCAGTCCCTAATGTTTTGAATGAGGTTCCTATTGTTGTGGGCGAGAGGGAAAGACAAATGGGGGCATAATCCTCCAATTTTTTATTGATGAGAGGTTACATCACAGGGGAATCGTACCATAAGTTTAAAAATCATGGACAGTTGAAACTGTTCCGTGTGAATTGTAATGATCGAAGATAAAGACGCAAGTTCTGTTATTACAATTTATTAGCGGTTATCAGCCATCGGATTATTTACTCGCGCTCAAAACCCTGCCGGGAGTCCTTTATTATTTGTTACTTTTGAAAAAGCCAATTTTATCTTTACTAAAAGAGAACAAAGTATCATAAAAGAGCAGGTTTCCTATTTAACGCAACGTAGGCAAGATATTGAGTCTGTTAATTTTTGATCGTTCCTAAGCAATAAGAGGTTCCATTGGCTCCAGTAGATGTAAAAAATCAACTGCGAAAAGTTCAAGCAAATTTGAAAAACCAACACCAACCGGTACCTCAGGTAGAACAGGCTTTAAAACAAGTTCATCAGATGAATCGATTCATCAAAGAGGTTTTCCAGAAAGAATACGGACTCAGGCTTTCTGCGGAACAAAAATCGGAAATACTTTGTGTCCTTTCAGAAATCAATAAAGTTTGTTTGGCATTAAATCAAAAAAGTAAAACCCCCCATCATTTTGAAATGCAGGCCCATTATTTCATGTCGTTGATTCATAAGATTCACCTTCTTTATGCCTGCATTCACCATTACATAGAAAACAGCCTCTGTCTCGTTGAAACACGAGGAATGACAATTCATCAAACGATTTTGCTTTCTTGGAAGAATGTCCAAGACCTCTATCACGCGACTACAGGGGCGCGTCAGTGGCCACAAATCCCCTTTCCCGTTGTGATTGAAGATCGGGAGGCAAAGACCATCAGCCTTATTTATCAACGACTTCAATCCTTTGTACCGGAGTTACTCACACAGAAGCAGGAGGAATTCAGCCAAACCGATTTTATTTTTTCTGTAAAAAGCCTTTCGGTAATCAATCCTTATTTTCTACTGTTAAACAAATTATATCAATTACAAGACAGTGCCTTATGGAGGGCTTTAAAACAAAAAGAAACCGCCCAGTTGTCTGCTCCATGCTCTTTTTTAGAACTGCTAAAAAACATTGAACGCTTGATTCAACAGTACAAAAATGAAACGCAAGAGCCCCTACTACGACGTATTGAAGGTGTGGAATCCAATGTCTATGAAGAAATGCTGGCCAGATTGTATGAGTTATACATGCCTTTAGAGTCTCAGCATTTTTTTTCAAAACATGAACTGGCATTAAAACAGATCCCTCCCGAGATGCAAGAAGCACAGTTAGGGCTCACCATTCAAGGCATGGTTAAACAAACAAGTCGGGAGCTCCAACTGCTTCAATATTTTTCGAAAAATTTACTTCAAATCAACCTCAATCTTCAGAAAGCGCGAGCCATTCTGCACAATCTCTCAATTTCTTTTGGAAAGATGTTTCAGCTATCCGCGCAAATCCCCTTAACCTCTGAGTTTCTGCAAAAAGCGTTTTCAAGTATTCATGGATTACTCCAGAAAAGTCTGCGGGTTCTTGATTCGCATCAGGATGAGCTTCAAAAACTGAAACAATTTATTGAAAAAGCAGGACTATTTCATAAGACAGTGGAGTTGGGAATGATGAATAATATAACGCTCCTTCAACGTGCCCGACAGAGTATTCTGGACTATGATCAAACGCTGGATGAGTATACTGAACAGTTAGGGCCGCACAAAAAACTTCCTGCGCATCAAATCAAAGGCCTTTTGAGATCCGCTTTCAAAAACCAAGCTGAAATCAATACGGCCTCCATTTATATTGAGAACGTAAGCCATGGTTTTTCTTTAATCCTTACAGCGCTACAACCGATTTCACAAACGATCCACACGATTGTAGCCATTCCCGCTCGAGCACCACGGGAACAACTGAAACAAGTGCTGCTGATTTTTGAAAAAAAACGACAAGAATCGGAGACTAGCCTCAAAGCGCTGACGCTGACGGCTCTTCAGGAAACCTGGTTTATTGAGGATGTTTTGTTAAGGAACGTGCAAGAAGAAATACGTTTTGCCCATGAGTTACAACGCATGATTGAACCGATAAAAGCCCGAATTCAACACAAAAAAATTGCAGACTCCCAACCCAAAGCCCTTCAAGAAATTATGGTTGTGAAGAACGAAACGCCGCCCCCTCAACTCCAGGAAAAACAGAAAAAACAGAAAAAACAGAAAAAAAACGTCTCTACAAAAAATATATTTGACCCCTTTCCACAAGAAATTATGGCTCGGCTCAAAAGCGTCTGTAAGTCTTTGAACACGGACAGAAGTCTTATGTTGCATGAAGCGTTAGACCACACCCATGCGTTTTTTAATTACCTCGATATTTTGGAGAGTTCTTACGAAGAAGGGAATCGCAAGGTAGAAGACGATAGGATGGCTGTTTTGGAGAGTGATTCTGTTAAAGAATTGTTGCTAAACTTTTTAGGCATGAAATTTAATCAATACGGTATTTTTGACTCTCATGGTCAGAAATACCCGTATAACAAGGAAACCCGACAATTTGAAAGGCCGGCTTACAGCGACGCTTATTTACGGTTCACTTCCAGAACGCTAGAAACGCCACATAATATTTTGAGGAGATTTTTCCTTGTGATTACAGGCTTTGATGAACCTGAAATTCTTAACTGGACAGAACACGCACGAATCATTGAAATCATGAAAGCTGATTACATCTTTACCAAAAAAGAAAAAAGTAGGCTCAAAGAACAGATTTCCTTTTTACCGTAAAGGGATTGAAGCCGTGTCACTTTTAGAATTGGGATTTCAAGCCAATGGCTAATTGAGGTTCAATAAAAAAAGTATCGGGCAGGTGAGTTGACGCAAAATCAAGTCCGAACGTTGTGATGAAGGCCATTTTTCCCGCACTCCAGCCTAAATGTAAGATATGAGAGACCGCATCCCCTTGGATTGACGCACCTTTTCTGACGCGAGGCCATTCAAGGTAACGATAAGCCAGCGTTGCGCCTTTATCCTTGTTTTTCCAATAATCCTGTAGCCCTATCTCTGCACCCCTCCCTTCTTGATCCAAATACCATCCGCCCACTTTGGTCCGGAGTTCGGCCATCATCGTGGGAATATTCAAGACCAAGAGGTTTAAGGTCCGGTTTCCGCCATCGGGCTGTTTATTTAAATCGATGGAAAGCCCAACGGCTCCAGTGCTATAACTGCTGCCCTGTATCCCCAAGGTATGATAGGCTTGCAACTCAGGCATCACAGGAAAAGCCACTGCGACATGAGGGAGGATCAACACTGAGAAAATAAATATGAAAATTTGAGTCATTTCTTTGGTTTTTCAAAATTAAAGATTGAGTCTTGCACAAATACTCAAAGCAGGTAAGTTCAGCAGAATTTATTCGAATTGATGATTTCAGGTAAATATGAATACTAAGTCTATGATCAAGTAGTAGCAAACACAGAATAACACAAGTTGTTTATCAATTTCACCACTCTAATTTTATCATCGGTGATGAGTTTTCCTTTATAATGGCTCACGGAAAAAACCCGTCACTGACGAATAATTTTCACCATTGTTTTTAAGGATGAAGCGTTTATGCAATATATCAGTACGAGAGGTCAGGTAAAAGGACTGTCTTTTGAAGACGCAGTGATGATGGGATTGGCTGATGATGGAGGGTTGCTGGTTCCGCATGATTTTCCTGACGTTCACTCCACGATGTCTCAATGGCGAGATTGTACCTTCCAGGAATTATGTTATGAAATTTTAGTTCTTTTTATTGGCGACGAGATTTCAAAAGCTGACTTACAACAATTAATTAACCGAAGTTATACAAATTTCACGCATCCTGAGATTACGCCTGTCGTCTCGATTGGGAAACGATATGTGCTTGAGTTGTTTCATGGACCGACCTTTGCGTTTAAGGATGTAGCGCTTCAACTTTTGGGAAATTTGTTTGAATATTTTCTTGTGGGCCGTGGGCATCGTCTCACCGTATTGGGGGCAACTTCCGGAGATACAGGCAGTGCCGCAATCTACGGGTTACGAGGGAAAAAAAATGTGGATGTGTTCATGTTGCATCCTAAAGGCAGGGTCAGTCCTGTTCAAGAACGCCAAATGACTACGGTGCTGGATAGCAATATTCACAACCTTGCTGTCGAAGGCTCTTTTGATGATGCGCAATCCATTGTAAAGGCGCTTTTTAATGACCTCCCCTTCAAACAAAAATACTGCCTGGGTGCTGTGAACTCCATCAACTGGGCACGCATCTTAACACAAATTGTTTATTATTTTTCCGCCTACTTTCAAGTGACCAAGAAAGATTCTGAAAAAGTGAATTTTTCAGTCCCAACAGGAAATTTTGGAGATATTTTGGCGGGATACTACGCCAAAAAAATGGGTCTCCCTATAGATCAATTGATGGTCGCCACCAATCGCAACGATATCCTCTATCGCTTTTTTCGTCAGGGACAATACCACCTTGAAACTGTTCATCCGACGTGGAGTCCTTCCATGGATATTCAGATTTCCAGTAATTTTGAGCGCTTTCTTTTTGATATCAGCGGACAATCCTCTGAACAATTGGTGTCCTGGATGTCCAGTTTTCACAAGACAGGGAAACTCACCCTGGAGGGTTCCTTTCTGAAGCGTGCGCAGCAGGAAATGCAGGCGGAACGGGCGAGCGAAGAAGAAACGTTAGCAACCATCAGCCATATTTACCAGGACTATGGCTATATTCTGGATCCTCATACGGCAGTCGGTGTCACTGCGGCAATTAAAGCCAACATTCCTGAGCCTGTGATTTGTTTAGGCACCGCACACCCTGCTAAATTTTCAGAAGCGGTGCAAACAGCCATAGGCAAAGCTCCCGCTTTACCCGAAGTTCTGGCAAATCTGGAACAGCAACCCACGCGATGCCACGTACTCCCCGCACGGGCGGAATCGGTTCAGAACTACATTCTAGACACGCTACAGCAATAAAGGGTTATGCAGGATTCACCGGATTTCTCCTATACAGAATTTAAAAAGAAGCGTCCCCAATGGACGACCCGTGTTCGAAGGAATCTGGAGTATTTTGTTTTCTGTTTTGGACTCTTTCTTGGACGAAAGTTTTCCTTGGAACGCTTACAAGGCTTAGGGCGGGGTTTGGGAAAGTTGGCGTATCATGTGTTGAGGAAGGACAGAGGCATTGTTGAAAAACAACTGGCCTGGATTTTCCCTGAAATCCCTTTGAAACAACAACAGCAGTGGGCTTATGCTTGTTTTTTGCATTTTGGTCAAGGAATGCTCGAGTTTTTTGCCATGGAACAAATCATTCGAGATTTTGAAAAACGTGTGATTATTGAAAATGAACACCTTCTTGAAAACGCCTTAAATGAGGGGAAAGGGGTTATTCTTTTGGCACTCCATATGGGGAATTGGGAGTTGATTGTGCCTTATCTACTCCATAGGAAATATCCAACGTTAGTGATAACCACGAGTTATCCCGATCCACGAATCAACCAAACTTTAAGAGCAATTCGTGAACGTGAGAATATTCACCTGATCCCCAGAGGTGATCCTAAAGCCGCCATTGCGATTCTCAGGTGTTTTAAGCGTAAGGAAATCTTTTTGCTCGCGATTGATCAGGATACGAATGTGCCTAGCATGTTTGTGCCCTTTTTTGGGCACTTGGCCAAATCACCGATAGCGGTGTCGAATCTTGCGATCCGATGTGGAACCCTGGTGATCAGTAATGTGATTCTTCGTCAACCGAATGGAACGTTTCGCCTACGCTTTGAAAATATTGGAACTTTTGACCATTTGACGCTTTGCGATGAAGATGTTTTCAAGGCAACTTATGAAATGAATCAACACATGGAAATGTTGATTCGTCAACAACCTGAACAGTGGGCCTGGTTTCATCGAAGATGGCGGCACCGCCCCAATAGCGAAGAATTATTATTTTATCAAAAACAACAGTCTTCGACGAGAATGACTTGAGCTTATTCGTTTTTTGAGCATTGTATGACCCATCAAGAGTTTTATGAGTTATTTGTAAAGATTGAAAAGGGGGCACTGACTTCAAAACAAGCCTTACAAGAAATGGAACATTACAGTTTCCAGGACTTGGGATTCGCGAAAGTAGATCACGAACGATTTCGGCGCAAAGGTTTCCCTGAAGTGGTCTTTGGCAAGAATAAAAAAAAAGCTCATTTGCTTTCAATTTGTACAGCTCATCTTCAAGTTCATCAGGAGTTGTTAGTAACAAGGTTGTCTCCAAAAAAATGGAACTATCTCAAAAAAAACGGGATTGAAGGACATTATAACAAGATTGGAAAAATTCTGTCCATCACAAACCAGGCACGATCCAAAACAGGAGATATCGTCATTTTAACGGCGGGGACTTCGGATATTTCTGTAGCAGAGGAAGCCTATGAAAGTGCGTCCTGGATGGGAAACCGGGTGGAGGTCATTGCTGATGTGGGGGTGGCTGGACTTCAACGGCTGTTATCTCACCTGGACCGCCTTCGTCAGGCAAAAGTGATTATTGTGATCGCAGGCATGGATGGTGCTCTAGCAAGTGTGGTGGGTGGACTGGTTCAGGTACCCGTCATTGCTGTTCCGACTTCCATCGGATATGGTGTGGCCTTGAAAGGGCTCTCCGCTTTGATGACGATGCTTAATAGTTGTGCTCCCGGTGTGACCGTTGTCAATATTGATAATGGCTTCGGAGCTGCCTACGTTGCAAGTCTGATTAATAACCCGATGAAATTTAAAGGGTGAGCTTTCGTTAGGAAAAGAGTCTGGGAGCTGCGATAGAAGTTCATTTGCAGTATGTGTTCTCGACGATATCTTAGTTTATTACATTTTTGAACCATTATTTTCGAACCAAGACGCTTTGTGATATCTCGGTTAGAGATGGTGTAACTTTCAGATTTTTATTATTTATGCCCATTGTTGTAAGTCAAAACCAACATATTCATTATCAGGTTGAAGGAGATAAGGGACCTGTTCTTATTTTACACGGCCCTGCTGTGATTCCTTTGGAATGTTGGTATCTTTCAAAATACATAGAACAGTTGAGGGAACAATACCGAGTTGTTATCATTGAACCCTTGGGACAAGGCGCGAGTCATACGCCTAATCAGTTGTCTTATTATACAATCGAATCAAGAGTACGTCATGTCCTGGATATCACCAAAGAGCTTGGAATTGATAATTTTCATTTTTTAGGTGAGGGTTTGGGGGCCTTGGTGGGATTCTGGCTGGCAGCATATCATCCGAAACGTTTGAGAACGTTGTCAACCATTGAAGCACACCCTTATCCTTTCACAAATGAAACTCAACTCCTTGAAGAGGGAATTCAACACCTGAAGAATGGTAATCTCCCAAGTTTTATACAACAGGTGTATTCCGAGAAACAACTCTCTCTCGGACAGCAGGAAGCAATCGTGGGCGGAAGCCCTGAGGCGTATGCGCTTTCCCTGGAAGCCATGATCCAGTGGGAAGGCGTGGGCAAACAACTGTCATCGATTACGACACCGCTGTTATTATTTACTGCGACGACGGAAGATCGATTTCTTGCCATTCGGGAAGCTGGCCGAAGCATGCGGTATGCGAGGTACTTGATTTTACCTAAATTAAAATTCAGCTATGGTCTGTTAGAGGTGGGCCTGGTTGTTCCTCCACTCGTTGAGTTTATTCGTAAACAGCGATGGGGTCATTAATCTTTCCTAAAAAAGAGGAGAAAGATATGTGTGATACAAAGTGGACGCGTTTGGGATTACTCTGTGGTTTAGTGATTTTTTTGATAGGGCCGATGCCTGCGAATGCTGTAGAGACAGCGATTGCAACGCTGGCGCATGTGGTGGGAAAAGTGGAAGTGACCATATCCCGAAGTAATAAGCGGACCTTGGGGCGAAATGGACTTCTTTTGTACGCCAATGATCAGATCACGACAGGTGTCGCGGGAAAGGTGACGGTATTATTCCGCGATGGCTCTGAAATTCGGTTGTTTGAAAATACGCAATTTACCATTGAATCTGGTGAGGAAATTCCTACTCGCAAGCGGACGTTTCAATATAAACTTTTTATGAAATTAGGCTCCTTTTGGGGTAAGTTTATCAAAGAACGTCAAGAAACCAGCATTCGAACCCCGACAGCCACCATTGGAATCAAGGGAACCACCTTGCGTATCTCAGAAGCTGAAGATAAAGCGAGTGTCGCTTTGGCGGAAGGAAAGATTTCTGTTAAGAATGCTACCTCAGAAGTAGAACTGATACCGGGAAAACGCATTAAAGAGTTTAGTAAAACCGATCAGCTTGCAGAAAAAATCGAAGATATTCCCTATAAACTTTTTATTAATTCAGAAACGTACCAACTCGATTTCAAAGAGGGCGACAGCAAAAAGTTCCGTTTAGACATTCAAATAGGAGAGGTGGCCAATAAAAAGAATCTCAAACGAGCTGGGGCAATTTATCTCAAAAGCAATTATAACGGGGTCCGCTTTCCTTCCGATGTCAAATTGGATGCTGATGGATTTACAAGAGTTCCCATCGAGATTGATCCGCCTCGTAAAGATGATGATGAGTTTGATGGCAGTATTTTGATCTGGGCCGTCATGGATGACACTCAATCCGATGATGTTGGAGAAGGAACGCTTTTGATCAAAACGAAATCACAACAAGCGAAACAAAATATTCGCTTTGACGCCAATTCTGGAGACATGATTCCTACGAAATAAGATTTATGTTGATTGTTTGGGTAAGTGCAATTTTGGGCGGAGGTGTCGCCAGTGTTTTCTTGAATCGTTGTGTGCAAAGAATGCCCGATGACCTTGCCCTGACACCCACGTTAGCGTGTTCGAAATGCCAAGATCCGCTTTCATGGCAAGCACTGCCCGTACTGGGGTATTTTCTATTTCAACGCCGGTGTCCTTCCTGTCAAACGCCGCTGCCCTTACAGCCACTCCTGGTGGAATTGCTCACGATTGCGAGTACCCTCGGCCTGGCTCTTTGGCACCCTTCACTTTCTCAGCTTTCAGTGGACTTACTTTACCTTTATGCGTTGATTGTGATCACCATGATTGACTGGAATACGCTTTCCATTGAACCGCGTGTGGTCATTTTTGCCATCAGCCTTCGCTTCGCTTGGTTATGTTTCTTTGAGCCTTCCTTTATACTTCCGGGAGTTCTGGGTATGCTCATAGGGGCAGGTGCTTTTTATTTCATCGGCTTTTTTTATGAAACCCTTCGCAGACGTCAAGGACTGGGCGATGGAGATGCTGCCGTGTTAGGTTTGATTGGTCTATGGACAGGGTGGAATGGCTTGCATCTTGTCGTTCTGGTTGCCGCAATTTCAGGATTGCTTATAGGCGTATCACGGGTGGTGATACAAAAGCAATCCCTGAGAGATACACCGATTCCTTTTGCCCCATTTTTGTGTTTGGGCGGTGCTATGATTTATTTTTTAAAATATACTGAATTCGGAAAATCATTTGCTCCCTGGTTATTTATCCAATAGCAATCTGGAGTTTGTGCGAAGATGAATTTTTTTACTCAAAAGCCCCCTCTCTATATCACCTTATCACAACACACGCTTTGGGTAGGCGATTCAGCCAAAAAACGCCTTCGCCTCAACATTGAGGCCCTTTCCAACGAACAGATATTGCAACATTGCCTACAATGGGAAAGTTCACATTGGACCGTTCTGCTGGAGTTTCCCTGGACCTTTTACCGTTTTGACAATATCCTCACTCTGTCCACAGAGGAAGCCACACATTTTAGCCACAATCATTTAGAATATAATTCTTTTAATTCTGTAGAAAAAAGAAAAGTGGGATTCAGCTTTTTAGAACATTCCCCCTCCAAGAAAACAAAGATCTTATGTGCCCTGCTCTCAACGCAAGCGCAACAGTTTGTTTTTGAGTTGAAGAAAGCGACTAAAGCACAGGTAGAAGTTCTGCCCTTGATTTATGCCTGCCTTCCTGGAATTCTGAACAACGCACAAGATCATTTGATCTTCAAGGGGTTAGAAGATCTCCAGTTAATAAAAACGCAAGAAAAACAAATCCTCACCTTGACGCCCTTACCCCCCTTATCACAGGAAATCTTTCCTCATTTTATCAAGGATCACCTTCCTGCCCGAGAACAGTCCTTCGAGACAATCTGCCTGGATTTTGAGAATTCTGCCGAAAACACACCCTGCTCCATTTTTAATTTCTTGAAAACCCGAAAAGGTGAAGGACGTACTCCCTTTCAAGGATTTTGGTGGGAACAAGTTGAAAAGAAACAAAAATGGAACGCAAAGACAGGAGGGGTTCTTGCGATGACACTTCTTTGTTTAACAGTTGGAGGTGTTTATTATTCAACTCAGAAGAATATCAGTTCCCATAAAAAAGAGCTTCAGTCTGCAAAAGAGCAGATTGAAATAGGACAAAATCATATTACTAAACTGAATGAATATACGCTTAAACAAAATCATTTTTTGAGAGTCAATACCCTTTATGAGCATTTAAAAGCATCCTCTTTAATGGCTAGGAATCTGCTTGAACAAGTGATCACACCGATCAAAGGGGTTTGGATCAAAAAACTGTATTATGAAGATGAAAGACTTGATTTGAAGTTACTGACCCTGGAACCCGCGCTGATTTCCAATGTTTTAACCTATTTGGAAGGATCTCCCCTCATCAAAACCGTTCATTTGAGGGAACAACAGGCCATCACCCTCCGCGAGGAAAAGATACTCGAATTATCTTTAGAACTTCAGTTGAAACCTGTGACCCTTTCCAAGACCTCACTTCAATAAACGTTTCAAACAGGAGGATAAGGTATGGCTAATACGAGTCTGGTTGCGAATCATCGAGAGCTTATACCAGGTTGCCCGTTCGCCTTCCTGTATCATGTTGTGTATATCTTCTGGAGTTGGATCGGAGAGGACTCTTTTATAATTCGATAAAGAGCTTTGAGGATGAACAGTAATATCCCCCAAATAACTTTGAGTGATTAGCGTCCCCGCACTGTCCAGCAACATGTCTACCATATCATTGGTTACATGAGCTCTCGCACTATCGAGAAGGTATCCGCCAACCACCTTTGCTTCTGATTGTAATAACCGGGAGAGTTTATTTTCTTTCATGGGGAGTTCTTTATTAATAAAAGGCAGGACATAGGGATTAGCCTGGCTGGTAATATAGCGATTGACATTATACAGCCGTGAAAGACGTAACATGGGCAGATCCCCTTTCAGAGAACCATCAACCCATTTCAAGGGAGGCATATACGCAATGGGTGAATTAAAACGATCTTTGGCTAACAGAGGGACAGGCGGAAAAAAGCCTGGAATGGCACAGGAGGCTAAGACCGCAGTCCAAATGTAAATATGCGGTGAGGTCAGGTGATTTAACAGACGCGGCATTTGATTTTTTGTATTTGGAGAAACCGTAATATTTAAACTCCTGCCTGTTTTTTCATAGGCTTCCTGAAAGGTTTTCTCTCCGATCATGTTTTGAATCGTCTGGCGTAGGGGCTCACTGTTGATTAAGTGCTTATGACTCCATATTTTTTGAGGGGAGTAAATTTTCCATATACGAATGGGTAAATCCTCAATCTCAAAAATTTGAGGAAAGGCCCGATCATGAGCCACACCAATCAGGGCCGCAATAATAGAACCCGCGCTAGAGCCTGATATCACATGAGGCAGAAGATTTTGCTCCCAAAGCACTTTAATCACGCCTAAGTGAAAAATCCCCAACGTGGCACCTCCACTCAGTAACAGCGCATTTCTGCCATAAGCTTGAAAAACATCCCGGAAAAATTGAATTTTCTGTTCTTTAGAAAAAAAGTCGTAATCATTGTCACAGATCTCATTCAAATTGGTCACCACTTCTTGGATGTAGTCTTCAATCAACTGTTTTGTCCCTGTGTGGGATTTGTTATAGAGTTGTGGATTGCAAATATTTCCTAAATTTTGATGAAGTCCCTCCCTTAAGTGATAGATAACATCCAAGATGTCTTTTGATTCACGGTATTGCCGTAAGCGGTGTAAACGTTCCTCAATCAACTGGTATTTATAGTGAGGAGAGCTCTTATCCTGCTTCCATTCATCATTGCCCTCAAGTAAATCCAATTCCAAGGCGGCTTCGTGCCAGGTTTGATAGTTCGTTGCTGAGGACATTACCTGCTTACAATCTCGAATCGTTTTTTTTTGCAAGGAATAAGTTATTTTTGCCATGGTCAAAAAGAGGCTAAGGTTTGCATTAGTTCTTGATAATGAGTGATTTCATCTCGGAATTCATCTTTATCGTTGATTTGAAGAAGGCTTCCTGTTTCCGAATCAAAGACCAACGAAGCCTTATAAACATAACTGGCATTACCTGTCAAAATCACTTCGGTTGAGCGTTGATTGACGATGGTACAAAAGTTTAAGCCTCCCATGGCTTGCACTTTGATGGGGGTGTTATAGTCACATTTTTTCAGCAAACAACTCACAAAAGCGCTTGCGGACATGGCTGTTCCACAAGCCTGTGTGATGCCACAACCCCGTTCGTTTGTCATCACGAAAATATGATTATGAGCCATCAGCTTGACCATACTGACATTCATCCCGTTGGGAAAAATTTCAGGATGTTGCACGATATGACGTCCCCAGAGTTCCAAACGCTGCCTGTCAATTTCAGGGACAAAGGTGATCAGATGAGGATTGGGAATGCTTAACGCTGTGAATTTTGCTTCAGCGTCTACTTCAGGAATGGAAAGATTAATGACATCCTCCCGGTTATATTCAAGAGGGACCTCCGAAGCTTTCAATTTGACCGGATTGATGACCACAGAAACGCTTGGGACCTGAGGAAAGATTGCCTCAACTTGCTGGCACAGTACCGAGCCGACTTTGGCTTCCACCCGAAGCTGGGACGTTTTCTGTTCTTCTAATAATTTGCGAGCCACACAGCGCATACCATTGCCGCACATTTCAGCTTCAGTCCCATCCGTGTTATACATAATCATACGACCCTCGAAAGAGGTTCGATGTGAAACAATCAGTAACCCGTCAGCACCTATCAGCCCTTGACGATCAGAAACCGCGATGGCCAGTTGAGACCATTGTTTGGGGCTAAACTCTTGAGAAACACTATTTTCGTCAACCATGACAAAATCGTTTCCAGAACCATGACATTTGATGAATTTGATTTCCATTTTGATAACGTATTCCCGTTTTATAAGTTTTGAGTAACCAGTCCCCGAACAAAAAGCGTCCCCTCAGTGTGAGGATCACAGCTTCGATTCCTTTATATAATGAAATATTTTTTATCTCAAGTTTTTGACAAAGATACCGATATAAAAAACAAGTTTGTCTATGGTTATTGATATAAGATACAGTTTTAAGGAGACTCATGATGCAATTAATGAACAAGACTGAATGGAAAATTGTCGCGGTAAAAGCTCAAACCTCTCAAGATTTTGAAAACCGAGTGAATCAGGCGGTTTCGAATTTTTATGAGATGGTCGAACAATTGCTTGTGGAAGAGGAACAACAAGCTTATCAGGTTCCTTTCACAAAATCGGAACTGGCAGATTGGATGGTACCCGTCACATTAAATTGAAAGCCTTCCATGAGTCGGAGTTAATCTTGGGATGAGGAAACCAAGGGGCAACTGACGATCTTCAGGGGTACCTGATCTTAAGCCTAAGCGTAATCCGATGAATTTACGGACTTGCTGCAAAAAATACGAGCCTGGGAATCTAATTCAGGCATCATGATTATGGAGGGTGTAAAAATCGTCATGCTCACAGCTATGGAATGAGAGCACGCATTGTGGACCTCCCAATCTTTAGAAAAGCCGTAGGTCTTTCGAACCTTCCGTGAATTCTGGTGTCTATCGGTGCCCTTGTGCCTCTCCACAAAAGGGGAAGTCCTTCTGGGACACTACCTTACTTTTGAGCCTTCCTGAGTTAAACGAGCTTAAGCGGGATTGGAAGTTTGATTTCAATCCGTAAACCTCCCAGACTTCCTTTTTTAGCGCAGATTTCTCCCTGATGAGCTTCGATGATATTTTTACAGATGGACAAACCCAACCCACTCCCGCCAGTCACTCTGTTCCTGGACGGCTCAACACGATAGAAACGGTCAAAAAGGTGGGGAAGGTACTTGTCTTCCACACCTGGTCCTGAATCTTCAAAGGCAATATGCAGTGTTTTTTCTTCCTGGTGACTACTCAGAACCAATATCTCCGAAGGTTGTGTGTATTTGAGAACATTTTCGAATAAGTTACTATAGACTTGTTTGAGTCGATTTCGATCCCCAACAATGAAAGCATTCCCGGAGTCCTCCGCTTGAAATTTGATTCGGATTGCTTTTTCCTGAAGTCGGAACTCAAAGGTTTGCAAGGTTTCCTTTAAAATACGAACAGGATGAATTTCATCTTTTTGATAAGTCAGTCCGCCGGCTTCTGCAGCAGAGAGGAATTTGAGATCATCAACAATTTTGCTGATGTGCAGCACTTCACTATGCAACGAGTCCAAATGCTGTAAATTCATTTCACGGACGCCATCCTGCATCGCTTCAATTTCTCCGCGAAGAATGGAAAGCGGTGTTCCCAATTCATGTGAAACTTCAGAAATCCATTGCCGCCTTTGATTTTCATAATGTTCCATGGTTTCTGCCATCTTATTAAAATCTCGTGCTAATTGCCCTATTTCGTCGGAAGACGCTACACGAATACGCGTGTGAAATTTCCGGTTGGCTAAAGCTTGAGTGCCCGCAGTGAGTGCCCTGACCGAGCTAAGCAAATATCGTGAGAGAAGGAGTGAGACAATAGCGGCAACACTTAAAATAGCCGCACCGATCCACTGAACCGCAGTGTGCTGCCTTCGTAAGAACCAGAGATCCAAAGGATTGACCATCGCATGAGGACTGACAATTTTCACCCAACCTACCACTTTGTTTTGGACTTCAATTTCACGTAGGGAACTGTTCCCAGCCATTAAGTTGTCCCCAAAAATAAGTTCTTTATTTTCATCAAGCAGAGCCACTCTTCTTCCCAAACGCCATGGGCGGTGCGGATTATGTTCGGGTCCCATCGTTGTTCCCATAATCGTTTCCGCGATTCTGCGTCTTACCAAACTATTAAAAATCCAGGGTTGATTTCGAAGGGGCTCCCAACTTTGGTTCTGGGCGTAATACTCCTGTAATTCTTCCACAATAGCATCATAAATTTGGGATTCAACACGGTGCAAGTAGTATTCGAAATTTTTAGCCACATTCACACGGATGATGACGGCCATTAGTGAAACAATAACAATGGCGTTCAGCAGAAAAACACAGAAAAGTTTTGTCTGTAATCCGTACGTTCGATTAAATTTCAAGCTGGGAAATCGTATCTTCATAATCTAACCCTATTTTCTTCATATTTTCTTCACATTCTTTTGATAAACTGAGCTCATCAATAATTAGCTATGCTTAACAAGGCATAAATCAAGCTTTTATGAATCGTTTCCAAGCGAAGAGTGGGAATGATACGAAAGCGCAACTTATCACATTTTTATGGAGTTTGCCATGAGAACGCAAAGACATTCAACTCAAATCAATCACTCACAATCGGGTTTCACATATCCAGGGAAGAGACGTTTTTTGATCAACAAAATATTTTTATTATTGGCGCTATTCGGGTTTACGTTGCTGATTGGTTGCAGTCCTTCCGATCAAAGTCGTGGAAATGACGCATTGGCAACTGACGAAGCCTCAAATGCCCGTGTTCTGGAAGAAGAAATGGGGGTTCCTGTCTCCGTTGAAGGGCTTAAGCTAACTGAAGCGCAAAAAAAACAATTACAGCAATCCAAAATAGTTCTTGTCGAAGAATGGAAAAAATCACACCAGGATCAAACGAAGCTTAAGGTATTAATCAATCAATTACGCAGTGACACACTTGATAAAGCCCAGGTCCAAACGGCTTTGAATCAAATGGTTGAAAACCGAAAAACCATGGCGTCCTTATTTATTGCTGAAGTTGTTAAATTTCACCCAACCTTAACCCCGGAACAAAAAACGATCTTAGTAGAAAAAATCAAAAATCATACTCCAGGAAACCTTCAACCCGAACAGCATGTTGAACATATGTTGAGTATGTTATCCTTTAAGTTAAATCTGAGTGATGAGCAAAAATCGCAGCTTCAAAGCTCTCTTGAGGTCATTAAACCCATACATGCAGAAATGAGAGACGACCGACAGGCTTTTAAAACGGCACTGGCTCAACAGCTTTCCAACGATAAAATGGATCAGGACGCCTTGACCGCAACCATCAATCAAATTGCAAGCAAGCATGAAGTTCACGCTCCAACCTTAATTGAAGAATTAGAAAAAGTACATCAGATCCTGACTGCGGAGCAACGATCCGAGTTAGCGGATATGATTGAAAACCACATGACGCGAAAAGGAAATCACCTTTTTCATGCGGGTCAGGGGAAAAGAGGCGCGATGGGTTTTTTTGGCGGAGCGCATCATCAAGGACGTTTCTGTAAAGAGGATGTAACCAAATTCTGTGCTTCCGCACGTGGAGATCATAGTGCTGTCCAAAATTGTCTTCTTGAACATAAAGCTGAATTATCAGAAGGATGTCAAGAAAATATAGAGAGAGGTTGTCCTGGTCCCTTTGGCCGAAACTAAGACAACCGAGAGTTGGTCTTTGTAGACGCGGTGAAAAAATAAAAGTTAGAAGGGGTGGGTTAGACGAAACAACGTCATAACCCACTGATGTCAACGCAGAACGCCTCATTTTCATCCCCAATCCTTCGTGTTGGCGGATTCGCTCGTTGCCCCTGCCTACAGATTCACGTACTACTCTGGGATCCGCTTCTATGCAAATAGTTGACATCCCTTGGAAGTTAAGTTATAGTCATGTTAGCAATGTTAAAGCTTGAGTGCTAACATACACCGACAAGGTCAAAAACTAATTTAGCGAAAAGCTATTTGACTAACGATGAATGCATGATAAACAGACACAGAGAGGTCACTATGGAAAAAGTAGCGAATCCTTCCAAAATAACCAGAGAAGAGATTGAAAAAGCGATTCAACTTTTTTTGTCAAAAGAGAAGAAGGTTCGAGTATTACCCCCGGAAAAGGTGATTAATCGAACAATGATCGGTGGAGTAAACTGGGGACCTTATGAAACCTTTGATGATCTGAATTATGGCAATTAATACGCTTCAAAAGCCTCTCCACATACAATCTTCAAGTTATGGGGTGGTTTATGTCAACAAAACAGGACAAGAATCAAAAAGACATCTCCATCAGTGAGCGGATGCAGATGGTATTAAATGGGGTCATAGACTGCTACATTCAACGTCAGGAACCTATAGGATCAAGAACGTTATCGAAATTGTTGAACGTTGAGTTGTCTCCTGCGACTATTCGTAATACCATGACGGATTTATCAGAAATCGGCTATTTGATCCAGCTTCACACTTCAGGCGGAAGAATCCCCACTTGCAAGGCTTACCGTTGGTATGTGGATTCGCTGGGCGGACTCGTACAAGCCCCACCCAGAACATTCCATGATCAGATAAATGAGTTAATGCAACCCCTGTTAGAAATAGAAGATACGTTGCAGGACTTATCCATTCTCCTTTCCCGGCAATCCGGTTATTTTGCTTTTGTAACCACCCCCAATATTGGAGAGAGTATCTTCAGGCATGTTGAGTTTATATTATTAGGCACAAAGCGAATCTTAGCTGTCATCGTTGATAAGTTAGGTATTGTTCACAAAAAAGTAATTCCAATGACCGAAAGTCTTTCGCAAGGTCTCCTTGTCACATTATCCAATTACATCAATACAATTTTTATTGGACAACGGATAAGGGACGTACAGCAAAAAATTGTGGAACAGTTAGTAACCGTTCAGGATCGGTTTCAGTCTGATTTTGCTCAGATTGTTCGTATTTCGAGAAAAGCTTTTGACATCGCATTATCTTTTTCTGAAATGTATGTTTCCGATACCTTTCATACGCTGGCAGAGTTTGATGATGAGACAACTCCTGTGTTGACCCCCATTAAGATCGAAGGACATAAATTAAAGATCAGTAAAATTTTAACACAACTGCCTTCATCACAGAAAGTTCAGGTACTGATTGGTTCGGAGAATCTTTCTGCTGAATTTAGTGAAAGTTCAATGATCGTAGCGAGTTATACTAATGAAGGAAGACGATTGGGGGATATCGGGGTACTTGGTCCATTGAATATGGACTACTCCCGTGTTATTCCTATAGTGGACGATGCCTCAAACATCATATCGAAATTCATCACTGAACACATCCGCGCCTAGGTGGCGAGAATGTGATGTAGGGTATGCTTTAGCGAAGCGAGCGTACCAAAAAGCTTGTGGTTCCCTTATTTTGGGTGCGCTCGCTTCGCTAAAGCGGTGCCCTACTTAGGCTCAACTTCTATTCTCGGACAACCTCCTAGGGACTAAAACAAGAGACATTTTCCTAGGGAGTCCTTCTGGCATTTTTGTCCATTGCTCCAAATAGCCCCGGTCAAGTTTGTTTTATTCCAGTTGACATAAAAAAGGTAAGCTCCGGTAAGGTCGCAATCCGAGAGGTCTGCCTCGGAAAAATTGGCTTGAAGGAGGTTCGTCTTTTTGAAGGAGACTTGTGAAAATTTGGTTTGCATGAAGGAGGCTCCAATCAATGTTGCCCCAGAAAAATTGATATGCTGTAAGTCATTTTGAGCGAAATTGCTTTGGGATAGATCCGCGTTAGTAAAATTAGTGTTATGTAAGAGTGTCTGTGAAAAATCCACACCGATGATGATTGAAAAACTGAGGTCCGCCTCTACCAGAATGGTACCGACAAAAGACGCTCCCACAAGCGTCGTGTGAGACAAATTGGCGCGTTTTAAGTTAGCATGATCAAAAATAACGCCAACGAGATTTTGATTTGAAAAATCTGTTTGGGATAAATGTGTCTCCGATAAGTCTGCTTTTACCAAATTAACGTGTTCAAAAGAAATATTTTGAAGTTGTGCCTGTTGAAGCACGGTTCCTGACAGATTGGCCTGTTTCAAATTGGCTGAAGCCAACTGGCTTCCTTTTAGATTGGCGCCCTTCAAATTTGCTCTGCTTAAATCGGTTTTTCTTAGGTCCGATTGTTCCATCTGCGCACCAGACAGGTTTGCCCCAACTAAACGCGCTTTAAAAAAAATCGCCTGGTTCAGGTTGGCTCCGACTAAACTTGCGTTTGAAAGATCCGCGTCATAAAAGTTACTGCCAGAAAGATTCGCATTGGCAAATTGTGCGTTTTGCAAGCTTACTTTTTTGAACACAGACTGGGATAAATTCACACCCGCCATCTGAACGTTATTCAAATTGGTTTTGCTTAAATCCACGCCTCTCAAGTCTCCATTGGAAAGGTCAACCCCGCTTAAAATGGCGCCTTCCAGTTTTGCTCCTGTGAGGATTGCTCCGGAAAGATTGGCTCCCTTGAGATTTGAGTTGATGAAGCTTGCCAAGGACAGATCCGCGTTAGAAAAATTAGCGCCTTGTAAATCGGAGTTTCCAAATCTGGCACCTCTCAAGTTCGCAGAGGTAAAATTTGCCTTGGAGCCTTTAACTCCAATCAACATTACTTTGAGGAGATTTGCCTTTGTGAAGTCTGTACCCTCAATATTGGCACCTGAAAGATAAGCGTTTGGTAATGACGCCTTTTTTAGTGAGGCTCCCTGAAGTTGGGCTTTGGCTAGATAACCTCGCGAAAGATTGACATTGTTGAGATTTGCGTTTATTAAGTTTACTTTTGATAAATACGCACCTTCAATATTTTCTCCATCCAAGATCACACCCGAAAGATCGCATTTTACACAGCTTTTAGTTTGCGTTAATTTGCTTAAATGGGCATTACTGTAGGCGTAACTCAGAGAAGAATTGAACAGGAGGAAGCAGCAATAAACGAAGACATGATCATAGAAAGACTTCATCGAGTTTTCTTTTTAAAAGGAGCATTTTTTGAAGAATGCTGTTGACTCACTCAGTCCTCAGCACATGTTTGTATTTTGAACGGGGAAAAATTTAAATAGTCAACCGTACAGAGTCAATAAAATTTTAAAAACGAATGGAATAACTGTGTCACATAACGAAAAAATCCGCAATATCGCAATTATTGCGCATGTAGATCATGGCAAGACAACTTTAGTGGATCAAATGTTTAAACAAAGCGGTGTGTTCCGCAATAATCAGGAAATTAAAGAGCGGGTGTTGGACCGCATGGATATTGAAAAAGAAAGAGGCATTACCATTGCTGCAAAAAATTGTTCGATTACGTGGAGAGGTACAAAAATCAATATCCTGGATACCCCTGGACACGCCGATTTTGGAGGTGAAGTCGAACGTGCACTAATGATGGTTGATGGTGCGGTTCTCCTGGTTGACGCATCCGAAGGCCCTCTGCCTCAAACCCGGTTTGTCCTAAAAAAGGCCTTAGAAAAAAAATTAACGATTGTTGTCGTGATTAATAAAATTGACAGGCATGACGCACGTCCTCAAGAAGTCGTTGACGAAGTCTATAGCCTTTTTATTGACTTGAACGCAACCGATGAGCAAATTGAATTTCCTGTACTTTACGCTATAGGGCGTGAGGGGATAGCAAAACATAAAATTGAGGAAGAGTCCACTTCACTCACTCCCTTGTTAGAAACCATTATCAAGGTCATTCCCGGACCTCGACATTCTATAGATGAACCCTTTCAGATGCTGGTTGCGGATCTTTCCTATTCCGATTATTTAGGGCGGTTAGCCATTGGCCGTGTGACAAATAAGGTTACTAAAAATGTGGCCTTGGTTTGTTTAGGAAAAACTAACGAATCTCAACCTCTCAAAATGACAAGACTGCAAGTCTATGATGGGATTGCAATGGTTGAAGTCGATGATGTTGAACCTGGGGATATTTTGGTTTTGTCCGGGATAGAAAATGTGCATATTGGGGATACTATTTGTACTCGAGAGGCGCCCAAAGCCTTGCCACGAATCATGGTTGATGAACCGACCGTTTTTATGCGTTTTTCTATCAATACCTCACCCCTTTCAGGAAAAGAAGGGACGATCGTTCAAGCTAATAAAATCAGAAATCGCTTGATTAAGGAAACCCTGAATAATGTGTCGCTGGGATTTGAAGATACCGACGACGCTGAAACCTTTTTAGTGAAGGGTCGAGGTGAATTGCAATTGGCAATTTTGATTGAGCAAATGAGAAGAGAAGGCTTTGAACTGACCGCTGGTCGACCTGAGGTTATTAACAAAAAAGTAAATGGACAAACTTTAGAACCTATTGAAGACGTTTATGTTGATTGCGCAGACAGTTTTTTTGGGGTGGTCACTGAAAAACTTTCCATCCGTAAAGCTCAACTGGTTAATCTCACTAACCACGGTTCAGGACGTATTCAAGCACGGTTCAATATTCCCTCTCGAGGATTGATTGGCTACAGGAACGAATTTTTAACGGACACTCGGGGAACCGGCATCATGAATTCCATTTTTTTGGGGTATGAACCCTATCGGGGGGATTTCCCGTCCCGCCTTTCTGGATCCATTATTGCGGACCGGTCAGGAAAGTCAGTAGCCTACGCCTTGTTTAATTTAGAACCTAGAGGGAGTCTGTTCATTACAGCCGGTATCGATGTTTATGAAGGCATGGTTATTGGTGAAAATAATCGCAGCAGTGACTTAGCTGTTAACCCTTGTAAGGGCAAAAAGCTAACCAATATGCGAGCCTCCGGGAAAGATGACGCTGTCACTTTGACACCCATTCTTCCCATGAGTTTAGAGCGAGCTATTGAATATATCAAGGAAGATGAACTAGTTGAAGTCACACCTAAAAGTATTCGAATTCGCAAAAAATATCTCTCCGCTCAAGAGAGAATCCGATACCATCGTACTTGAAAAACGCAAAGTATGGATTGAGGCGTTAGGGGCTGTTGACTATTATTGCGCCAGCTTTTGAATTGCCCCTAAAGCACGTGCCCCGTTAAAGGGCTTAACAATCCATCCTTTGACTCCAGCATTTTTTCCACGTTCCTTCATCGCAGGATTACTTTCAGTGGTCAGGACCAGAATATTGACATTCGTGTTGCCTAAATCACTTCTGATTTTTTCAGACATTGTCAATCCGTCCATATTCGGCATGTTGATATCCGTAATCACCAATTTTATTTTTGGATCTGCTTTCATTTTTTGCAACCCTTCGGCACCATCTGATGCCGTAACCACTGTAAAGCCACTACTTCTCATAAAATTCCCAACTTCATTCAACACTGCTTCAGAGTCATCAACTAATAAAATTTGAGCCATGCTCCTTCCTTTCCTTTATAAAGGTACAAGGTTGCCCTTATTTCAAGATAAATGTAACCTTCCGTGGAAAAATCAAAATACTAATCAACTGAAATTACAAATTTAAATATAATTTATGTTACCATTCATGGAGTGTGCCGTATCTCTTGAAAAATTACTAATTATATAGTGATGATGAAAATGCAATAATAGTCACATCGCTAAAAAATTGGTAGCGATTGGGTCATAAGATTCTTTATGACAAAAGGTTTGTCCCCAATCATAAAACCCAATAAGAGAAAATATAATGCTTTATGAAAAAATCACCAGAGATGTATTAATTGAATTGAGAGGATTGCACCATCAATTCTTTGCGGAGGATGTCCATAATGTTCATATAAAACCATTACAGATACCGAAGCATCGAAATTGGCATGATCTTTTTGATGAAGCGCCAGTTCTCTACTGTACGGCAACATCTGAGTTGATTATCCAAAAAGCGAATAAGAAAGCAATTGAGGTTTTAGGTGAAAATCTTATAGGACGAAATCTCCTTGATTTCTTTCCAGAAACTACCAACGGAAAAGTATAATGGACCCCATATTTTAGACCAGTATTTAAGGTGAAAAATCTTGTAAAAAACGCTGAGTTCTGGAAGCCTTCAGTTCCGTATCAATTTCAGAAGTCAAAGTAACGAATCACCTTCAAGAGAGA
>JBBCAX010000149.1:0-3027 GCA_051382335.1 Deltaproteobacteria bacterium TL4 | reverse complement strand
TTTTCAGGCCAAACCTATCATTAATTCTAATACGACTTTATAAGTCTCTGATTTTATTCAGGAGTAATATTGAGCAAATTGTTCAAAGTCGAGTAAAAGTTGAGACTGAATGGATAATTGCCCGATCAGTCGTTCTTCCAGATCATCAGGGTTCTTATAATCCTGGGCGTGCCTGAGTTGAATCGCTTGTATCAGTTGGTCAAAAAAGAGTTTCAAATTCAGATAATTTTTTTGAATATCGCCCACGATCTGTTGAGATTGGCGTTCTGTAAAGAGACTATTTTTCAAATCATGTCCCAATAGCTCATATTGAGCATTCCATTGAGTACGGATTCTCTCGTTAGGACGTCTGATATATTCATTCTTGAGAAGGTTGAGTTCAAAGAGTTTATAAGCGATGTCTTCATTGATTTCATCGAGGGTCAGAGCGTTTCGTATTTCATGAGCGGTGTACCCTAAAATACCCCCACTCAAGAGTACCATGAAAAACGCAATGAACAGATTCAATTTAAAAATGGTTTTAAGTTTCATAAGTTTTTTCTAATGAAGAATGCTAATGGCTTCCGGTTTCACTGCTTGCAAACCCTCCCAATAGATGAACTGAAGATAGTTAGGAATGTCGCCTTGGGAAGTATTCTGATGAGAAAGATTCCACTGGGCCACATCCTCCATAGCCAAAATCAAGGCTTGGGGCAGGGTGACTTCAAAATGGTTTTTATTCCACATATAGTGAATATAAGCCAAATCCGCTTTTGAGTTTTGGCTGATGATGAGTTTTGCTTCCTCCATTGTTTGAGGAGTGAGCCATGCTTCAGCTTGCACCAGGGCTTTTAACAAACGTTGAAGGGCAGCGGAGCGTTGCTGAGTAAGCGTTTTTGTCCCAATAAGCAGCCAATAAAAAGATTGTTTATTTTGGATCGTCCAACTGACTAACGGTATTTTTAAGGATTGTTTGAGGGAGTAAACGAAAGGCTCCCATGTCCCTACGGCATCAACGGTCCCATTGGAGAGAGCGGTAAGCATTTCACCCGGCGCTAAATCAACTATTTCTATATCCTGCAAAGTAAGATGGTTCAGAGCTATAATCCGAGAGAAAAAAAAATCAACAGAAGTCTTTTTACTGGACTTTGAACATTTGATTCATGGTTTTAGTTTTAATTATTCAATAATATCAGTGGTTTTATTTTATGAATGAATTAATGCAAGGTTATTATTTCCCGTTTTTCAGGCCAAACCTATCATTAATTCTAATACGACTTTATAAGTCTCTGATTTTATTCAGGAGTAATATTGAGCAAATTGTTCAAAGTCGAGTTTTTAGTGATACCAATTTTTTTCCCTCGCAGATCAGCGGATTGTTCAATCCCTCGATCCCTTCTGGCAATGATGGCATTGTTGTCTTCAGTTCTGGCAATAGAAACCATCACTTTGAGCTGAGGATGCTCAAAACTCTGGTTGACCATGGCGATATCCGAGGCGACCACTAATTCTATCTTCCCTTGGATCAGTGACGTGATGGCTCGTACCCCTGAACCATAAGACTGATAGTTCACCCTAATTCCATTTTCTTTCAGAAATCCCTGAGAATCAGCGATCCAAATCAATCCAGAAAGTTCAGAATCCCCACTAAGCCCCACCGTGATCTCTTCCAGCGGTACCGAATACTTAGGCAAGGAAGGTTCCTTCGCCTTCATTCCTATCTGCACCCCAAGCAGAATGCCCCCTAGTACCATGCCTATACCAAGGCAAACCAACAGCCATCGTTGCCTGAATTTCATGGCACCTCCCCGGACGCAGAAAGTGCTTGAATAAAATGCGGTTCCAGAAAGGACTCAATATTCAAGGGCTGTGACATGAGATGGTCATGAAGCATAAATTCAGTCATTTTTTCGGCGGTACCGTAAAGTGAAGAAAATCCGGAAATGGGTTTAAAGACAATTCTATTTTCGTCCACACCTACAATATGATCTTGTTGTACAAGGGTGATCACTTCCTGAATGGATACCTTGTAGAGATCGGCAATGATACCAAAGGCTTCTTGCGGGTGTTCCTGGATGAATTGAGTGGTCCGTTGCCACACCCTGACAAAAGTTTGCACATCCTGGGGTCTTTCCTGAATGAACTGACGATGAAATACTTCCCCTGAGGGAGAGAGTCCGGGAATGGCGGAAGAATCGAATAATTTATGTCCTTTCCCTTGTTGAATCGCTTGAGTCAGGAGAGGTTCCCACGTCACAATCGCATCCACATCTCCACGGGTCAAAGCCGGAACCGTTTTTTCTGGCGCTATCGAGACGGTTTTCACATCCTCAGGGGTTAAGCCCTGTCGCTGGAGTACAATGTACAAAATATATTCGCTATAGGAATGGGGTTGTACCCCAATGCGTTTGTTTCGCAAATCCTCAATTTTGGAAATAGAGACCGTGCTGGCAATCCCATCAGCTCCAGTGGATGTGTCTGTGTTGATCACCATCACCAGATCGGCTCCTTGGGCATTATACCGAATAAGATCAAAGAGAGTGAAGTTATTGACATCCATTTTCTCCTCCACCATGTCTTGGAGAGAGGAAAAATAATCAGGGTTGGTATCCACCAATTCCACCTGTAATCCAGCTTCCTGGAACCAGCCTTTTTGGAAGGCAATATCCTTCCAAAACTGCCCTGGCCAATAATAGCGGGAAATACGGATAGGCTTGGAGAGGATAGGGGTAGGTTGTTTTTTGACAGATGAATAATATCCGAGGAGGGAAATAAAAATCAGGAGAGCCAGTCCTGCAAACAGAGCAATTCTTCTTTTGTGCATAAGATCCTTGCATAGGTTTATGGCGAAAAAGTTCCACCTGTGCAGGTGGAGGTTACAGGAATCAGGTTACAGGCATCAGATCTCATAGCATCAGGCCTCTTATTGTCAACATTCCTGTTAGAAACTCAGAAAATTGGCATTTTTTACATCTGGGGTTCAACCTGTTAGGCATAAATGAGTCTGTTTATTTAGTTGTTTATCTAAAATTTCTATAAATTTTATTT